>CALRYY010000151.1:0-8782 GCA_943372515.1 Ramlibacter sp. 2FC
CGCGGGTAGGGCCAATGGGATGATGTTGCCCCCACGCTCGCCACAGGTCAGATCCGCTTGCCGCTGGCCGCGTCAAACCAGTGCACGCGGTCTTCACGCGGTGCGGCGTGAATGATGCTGTCGGGTGCCGGCACGGGGGTGCCTTCTTCGCTGCGCACAATGACCTGCTCGTCGCCCAGGCGGGTGTAGATCAGGCGTTCGGCGCCCAGCAGTTCGGTAGTTTCCACGCGCAGCTCCCAGCCGGTGGCACCGATGTCCAGGTGTTCGGGGCGCACGCCCATGATGGTCCCCGCGCGCGCGCCAGGGGCGTTCTTCAGCAGGTTCATGGGCGGCGAGCCGATGAAGCTGGCCACGAACGTGGACGCCGGGCTGTGATAGACCTCTTCGGGGGTGCCGAACTGCTCCATCACGCCGGCGTTCATGACGATCATGCGCTGGGCCAGCGTCATGGCCTCGACCTGGTCGTGCGTGACAAACAGGCTGGTGATGCCCAGCTCGCGGTGCAGCTTCTGGATCTCAAGGCGGGTCTGCGCGCGCAGCTTGGCGTCCAGGTTGCTCAAGGGCTCGTCAAACAAAAACACCTGGGGCTGGCGCACGATCGCGCGGCCCATGGCCACGCGCTGGCGCTGTCCGCCCGACAGCTCGCGGGGTTTGCGGGCCAGCAGATGGCCCAGCTCCAGGATGCCCGCCGCCTTGTCCACGCGCTGCCTGATTTCGTCCATGGGCATCTTCCGGATCTTCAGGCCGTAGGCCATGTTCTCGAAGACGCTCATGTGCGGGTACAGCGCATAGTTCTGGAACACCATGGCGATGTCGCGCTCGGCAGGTTCCAGGTTGTTGACCACACGGTCGCCTATGGAGATTTCACCGCCCGAGATTTCTTCCAGGCCGGCCACCATGCGCAGCAGGGTGGATTTGCCGCAGCCCGACGGGCCCACGATCACGATGAACTCGCGGTCGGCAATGTCGGCGTTCACGCCGTGGATCACCTGCAGCTCGGTCTTGCCTTTGCCGTACTTCTTGACGACGTTCTTGAGTTGGATTGAAGCCATAGAGACAGTTAAGTTGGATTTTTCAAGCGGCCACCGTGGAACCGGCTTTTGCCGGGCCACTGGTGGCGCCCCCTTGAGGGGGAGGCGCCGAAGGCGCTTCGGGGGTGTTTCATTTCTCAGTGTCTACCAAGCCCTTGACGAACCACTTTTGCATGAGCATCACCACGATGGCGGGCGGCAGCATCGCCAGGATGGCGGTGGCCATGACCACGTTCCATTCGATGTAGACCTCGCCAAAGATCAGGCGCTTGATGCCCATGACGATGGGGTACATGGATTCATCGGTGGTGACCAGCAGCGGCCACAGGTACTGGTTCCAGCCATAGATGAACTGGATCACGAACAGCGCCGCCATCGACGTTTTGGACAGTGGCAGCAGCACGTCCTTGAAAAAGCGCATGGGCCCGGCACCGTCCATGCGTGCGGCTTCCACCAGCTCGTCGGGCACGGTCATGAAGAACTGCCGGAACAAAAAGGTGGCCGTGGCCGACGCGATCAGCGGAATCGTCAGGCCCGACATGCTGTTGAGCATGCGCAGGTCGGACACGACCTCGTAGGTGGGGCCTATGCGCACCTCGACCGGCAGCATCAGCGTGACAAAGATCATCCAGAACACGATGTTCTTGAACGGGAAGCGGAAGTACACAATGGCAAATGCCGACAGCAGCGATATGGCGATCTTGCCGATGGCAATGATCAGCGCGCTGGCCAGGCTGACGCCCATCATGGGCAGGGCCGGCGCCACGGACGCGCCGGCTTCGGTCTTGCCACCAAACAGGGCAAAGCGGTAGCTTTCCACGATATTGGTGCCGGGCAGCAGGGAAATCGGGTTGCTGGACAGGATCTGCTCGGCCGTCTGCGTGGAGCCGATGAAGGTCACGTAGATCGGGAAGAAGACCACGATCACGCCAATGATCAGGATCAGGTGCGAGAAGAAGTCGAGGATGGGGTTGCGCTGGATCATTTCAGTAGTGGACTTTTTTCTCTACGAACTTGAACTGGACTACCGTCAGCGCCACCACGATGACCATCAGCACTACCGATTGCGCCGCCGAGCCGTTGATGTCCAGGGCCTTGAAGCCGTCGTAGTAAACCTTGTAGACCAGGATCGAAGTGTCCTTGCCCGGCCCACCGCTGGTGGCGGCGTCCACGATGGCGAAGGTCTCGAAGAAGGCATGCACGACGTTGATCACCAGCAGGAAGAACGTGGTGGGCGACAGCAGCGGGAACACGATGGTCCAGAAACGCCGCCACGGGCCGGCACCGTCGATGGTGGCGGCCTCGATCAGTGAATGCGGGATCGATTGCAGCCCCGCCAGGAAGAACAGGAAGTTGTACGAGATGTACTTCCAGATGGAGGCGATCACGATCAGCGCCATGGCGTGGTTGCCATTGAGCACATGGTTCCACTCAAAGCCCATTTCGATCAGTGCATAGCGGATCACGCCATAGGGCGACGCAAACATCATCAGCCACAACACACCGGCCACGACGGGCGCCACGGCATAGGGCCAGATCAGCAGGGTCTTGTACAGGCCGGCAGCACGCACCACGCGGTTGGCCATGACCGCCAGCAACAGCGAAATCGTCAGCCCGCCCACGGCCACCAGTGCCGAGAAAATGGCCGTGACGCGAAATGAATCGAGGTAGGACGGGTCGGCGAACAGCCGGCGGAAGTTGTCCAGGCCGACAAATTCACGCGTGGCGCCAAAGGCGTCTTCCTGCAGCACGCTCTGGTACAGCGCCTGGCCCGCGGGCCAGAAGAAAAACACCAGGATGATCGCCATCTGCGGCGCGATGAGCGCCCAGGGCAGCCATGTTGATTTGAATGTGACTCGTTTTTCCATATCAGGCGGGATTAAGCCAGAAATCAATCACCTCAAAAAGCGGCATGCCGGGCTTGACCCGGCATCCACTGCATGCGAGCGATGGACCCCGGGGCCAGCCCGGGGTGACACGATCAGGACTTGTTGGCTTTCTGGAAGCGCTCAAGTTGTTCGTTGCCGCGCTTGACGGCATTGTCGAGGGCCTCTTTGGGCTGCTTGCTGCCTTGCCACACGCCTTCCAGTTCCTCGTCGATGATGGTGCGGATCTGGACAAAGTTGCCCAGGCGCACGCCGCGCGACTTGTCGGTCGTCTTGCGGATCATCTGGTTGACTGACACGTCGGCGCCAGGGTTCTGCTTGTAGAAGCCCGATTTTTCGGTCAGATCGAACGAGGCCTTGGTCACGGGCAGGTAGCCGGTGCGCTGGTGGCTGGCGGCGGCCACTTCGGGCTTGGACAGGTGGTTCAGGAACGCGGCCACGGCCTTGTATTCCTCGGGCTTCTTGCCAGCCATCACCCAGATGCTGGCGCCACCGATCACGGTGTTCTGCGGCGCACCGGGCACATCAGGGTAATAGGGCAGGGTGCCGGTACCGTAGCCGAACTTGCCATTGCGCTTGACGCTGCCGGCCAGGGCCGACGAGCCGGTGGCCATCGCGCATTCGCCCGACACAAACGTGGCGTCGGCCTTGTTGTCGCGGCCCTTGTAGACGAACAGGCCGCTCTTGGCCATGTTGGCCAGGTTTTCAATGTGGCGCACATGCAGCGGGCTGTTGAATGCCAGGCGCGTGTCCAGGCCGCCAAAGCCGTTGTTCTTGCTTGCGTACAGCACGTTGTGCCAGGCCGAGAAGCTCTCCAGCTGGGTCCAGCTGATCCAGCTGGTGGTGAACGGGCACTTGTGGCCAGAGGCCTTGAGCTTGGCGGCAGCCAGGGCGACCTCGGGCCAGGTGGTGGGGGGCTTTTCAGCGTCCAGACCGGCGGCCTTGAAGGCGTCCTTGTTGTAATGGAACACCGGCGTGGAGCTGTTGAACGGGTAGCTCAGCATCTGGCCATTGGGGGCGGTGTAGTAGCCGGCAACGGCGGGCACGTACACGCTGGGGTCAAATTTCAGGCCGGCGTCGGTCATGACCTTGGCCACGGGCACGATCGCGCCCTTGGACGCCATCATGGTGGCGGTACCCACTTCAAATACCTGGATCATGTGCGGGGCGTTGCCTGCACGGTAGGCCGCGATGCCGGCGGTCATGGACTCGGCGTAGCTGCCCTTGAACGTGGGCGTGACCTTGTAATCCTTTTGGCTGGCGTTGAATTCCTTGGCAAGGTCGTTGACCCATTCGCCCAGCGCGCCGCCCATGGAGTGCCACCATTGGACCTCGGTCTGGGCCTGGGCTGGGAAGGCGAGTACGGCGGCCAGTGCGGCGGCGGAAAGTTGCAGTTTCATGAATTCTCCTGAATATGGATGCGCGAGATTACGTTGGATTTGTGACAGACGATTTAATCCACCTGCCAAAGCGGCCACAAGCGGGATTTCCATGAGCCCGGCAAGCCCATGTCCCCTGCGGGACGGGCAATTGGTGCGCTGCGGTAACATCCGCCTTCAGCCGGGGTGCCTTTCTGGCTGAGCCAACCAGAAGCCCGATGAACGCTCCCACCACGCTCCAACACCTCATGGCTGCGGTCGACGACGCGCCGCGCCTGCGAGAGATCCCCTACAACTACACCTCGTTCTCGGACCGCGAGATCGTGATCCGGTTGCTGGGCTCCCGGGCCTGGGACGTCCTGAACCAGCTGCGCGAAGAGCGCCACACCGGCCGCTCAGCCCGCATGTTGTACGAAGTGCTGGGCGACATCTGGGTGGTGCAGCGCAACCCCTACCTGCAGGACGACCTGCTGGACAACCCCAAACGCCGCCGCCAGCTGGTCGATGCCCTGCGCCACCGCCTGGCTGAGGTGGACAAGCGCCGCACCCCGGGCACCGATACCGGGCGCGACGCCCTGGTGGGCGAACTGCTGCAGGCGGCCAACGCCGCCATCCGCGCGTTTGACGCTGCGTTCACTGAAACCGCCGAGCTGCGCCGGCGCACCCAGCGCCTGCTGGGCAAGTTCACCGCGCGCGACAACATCAAGTTTGACGGCCTGAGCCGTGTGTCGCACGTGACAGACGCGACCGACTGGCGCGTGGAATACCCGTTTGTGGTGCTCACGCCCGACACCGAGGCCGAGATGGCCGTGCTGGTGCGCTGCTGTATCGAGCTGGGCCTGACCATCATCCCGCGCGGGGGCGGCACGGGCTACACGGGCGGCGCCATCCCGCTGACCTGGAAGAGCGCGGTGATCAACACCGAAAAGCTCGAAGCCATGACCGAGGTGGAGATGATCTCCATCCCCGGCGTGGACCACCCCGTGCCCACTGTCTGGACCGAAGCCGGCGTGGTGACGCAGCGGGTGGCCGACGCGGCCGAGCGCGGCGGCTTTGTGTTCGCGGTGGACCCGACGTCGGCCGAGGCGTCATGTATCGGCGGCAACATCGCCATGAACGCGGGCGGCAAAAAAGCCGTGCTGTGGGGCACGGCGCTGGACAACCTGGTGTCCTGGCGCATGGTGACGCCGCAGGCGCAGTGGCTGGAGGTCACGCGCCTGGACCACAACCTGGGCAAGATCCACGACGCCGAGATGGCGAGCTTTGAACTCAAGTACTTTGAGGCCGATGGCCGCACGCCGGTGCGCTCCGAGCGCCTGGACATTCCCGGCAAGACCTTCCGCAAGGAGGGCCTGGGCAAGGACGTGACCGACAAGTTCCTCAGCGGCCTGCCCGGCATCCAGAAGGAAGGCTGCGATGGCCTGATCACCAGCGGACGCTGGATCGTGCACCGCATGCCGGCCCACACCCGCACCGTGTGCATGGAGTTCTTTGGCAACGCGCGCGACGCCGTGCCCAGCATTGTCGAAATCAAGGACTTCATGTTCGCCGAGCAAAAGCGCTCGGGCGTGCTGCTGGCCGGCCTGGAGCATCTGGACGACCGCTACCTGAAGGCGGTGGGTTACGCCACCAAGAGCAAGCGCGGCGGCTTTCCCAAGATGGTGCTGATTGGTGACATCGCCGGTGACGACGCCGACGCCGTGGCCCGCGTCACGTCGGAAGTGGTGCGCATGGCCAATTCGCGCAGCGGTGAAGGCTTTGTGGCCGTGAGCCCCGAGGCGCGCAAGAAATTCTGGCTGGACCGCAAGCGCACGGCCGCCATCAGCAAGCACACCAATGCCTTCAAGATCAATGAAGACGTGGTGATCCCGCTGCCGCGCATGGCCGAATACACCGACGGCATCGAGCGCATCAACATCGAGCTGAGCCTGCGCAACAAGATCCGCCTGGCCGACACGCTGGAGGCTTTTTTCACCCGCGGCGAACTGCCGCTGGGCAAGAGCGATGACGCCAGCGAGATCCCGTCGGCCGAGCTGCTGGAAGACCGCGTGGCCCAGGCCGTGGCGCTGCTGCGCGAGGTGCGCGCGCAGTGGCAGGGCTGGCTGGACCAGGTGGACCCGCTGTTTGCCCAGCTGCAGGACCACACCCTGCGCGCCAGCTGGAAGACACAGATCCGTGCGCCGCTGGCCAATATTTTTGCCGGCGACGCCTTCAAGCCCATCCTGGAAGAATGCAACGCCATCCACAAGCGCGTGCTCAAGGGCCGGGTATGGGTGGCCCTGCACATGCACGCTGGCGACGGCAATGTGCACACCAACATCCCGGTCAACAGCGACGACTACGAGATGCTGCAGACCGCTCACGAGGCGGTCAAGCGCATCATGGTGCTGGCGCGTTCACTGGACGGCGTGATCTCGGGCGAGCACGGCATCGGCATCACCAAGCTGGAGTTTTTGACCGACGCCGAGCTGCAGCCGTTTACCGACTACAAAAAGCGCGTGGACCCCGAGGGCCGCTTCAACAAGGGCAAGCTGCTGCGCGACGCCAGCCCCGACGTGCACGCCGACCTGACCAATGCCTACACGCCCAGCTTCGGCCTGATGGGACATGAGTCATTGATCATGCAGCAGTCCGACATTGGCGCCATTGCCGACAGCGTCAAGGATTGCCTGCGCTGCGGCAAGTGCAAGCCGGTGTGCGCCACCCACGTGCCGCGCGCCAACCTGCTGTACAGCCCGCGCAACAAGATCCTCGCCACCTCACTGCTGGTCGAGGCCTTCCTGTACGAGGAGCAGACCCGCCGCGGCGTGTCCATCAAGCACTGGGAGGAGTTTGAAGACGTGGCCGACCACTGCACCGTGTGCCACAAATGCCTGTCGCCGTGTCCGGTGGACATCGACTTTGGCGATGTGTCCATGAACATGCGCAACCTGCTGCGCAAGATGGGGCAGAAGTCATTCCGACCCGGCAATGCGCTGGCCATGTTCTTCCTGAATGCGACCAACCCGCAGACCATCAAGCTGGTGCGCAGCGCCATGGTCAGCGTGGGCTTCAAGGCGCAACGCCTGGCCAACCAGGTGCTGCGCGTGGCCGCGAAGAAGCAGACGGCCAAACCGCGCGCTACCGTGGGCACCGCGCCCATCAAGGAACAGGTCATCCACTTCATCAACAAGAAGATGCCCGCCGGCTTGCCCAAGAAGACCGCGCGTGCGCTGCTGGACATTGAAGACAAGGACTACGTCCCGATCATCCGCAATCCGGCGGCAACCAATGCCGAGACCGAGGCGGTGTTTTACTTCCCCGGCTGCGGCTCCGAGCGCCTGTTCAGCCAGGTGGGGCTGGCCACCCAGGCCATGCTGTGGCATGCGGGGGTGCAGACGGTGCTTCCGCCGGGCTACCTGTGCTGCGGCTACCCGCAGCGCGGCAGCGGCCAGTTTGATAAAGCCGAAAAGATCATCACCGACAACCGCGTGCTGTTCCATCGCGTGGCCAACACGCTGAACTACCTGGATATCAAGACGGTGGTGGTCAGCTGCGGCACCTGTTACGACCAGCTGCAGGGCTATGAGTTCGGCAAGATCTTCCCGGGCAGCCGCATCATCGACATTCACGAATACCTGCTGGAAAAGGGCATCACGCTGACCAGTCAGGACGCCTACCTGTACCACGACCCCTGCCACAGCCCCATGAAGCTGCAGGACCCCATGAAGACCGTCAAGGCGCTGGTGGGCGACAACGTGCTCAAGAACGAACGCTGCTGTGGTGAATCAGGCACGCTGGGCGTGACGCGCCCCGACATCTCCACCCAGGTGCGTTTTCGCAAGGAAGAAGAGCTGCGAAAGGGCGAGGCGCAACTGCGCGACGCCGGCCAGGTGGCGACGGGCGCCAACGTCAAGATCCTGACCAGCTGCCCCAGCTGCCTGCAGGGGCTGACGCGCTACGGCAACGACCTGAACAACGGCCTGCTGGAGGCTGACTACATCGTCGTTGAGATGGCCAACCAGATCCTGGGCCCTGACTGGATGCCGCAGTACGTGCAGGCAGCCAACAGCGGCGGCATCGAGCGCGTGCTGGTCTGACCATGGGAGCGCCGGCCTGCAGCCTGTGTGATTCAGACGGCGGTGCGCTGGTGTACCGCACCGTCATGTTTCGCGTGGTGCGTGCGCACGAGGCGGGGTTTGCCGCGTTTTACCGCGTGATCTGGAATGACCACAAGGCCGAGTTTTCCGACCTGAGCGCGGCGGCCCGGCGCTTGTGCATGGACGCCGTGGTGGCCGTGGAGCAGGCACTGCGTGAGCAACTGCAACCCACCAAGATCAACGTGGCGTCACTGGGCAACATGGTGCCCCATGTGCATTGGCACGTGATCGCGCGGTTTGACTGGGACAGCCACTTCCCTTCGCCCGTGTGGGCTGGCGCACAGCGGGAAACGCCGGCGGGCCCGTATGACAGCGTCGTGTCGCAGCGCGGCGCGACAGAGACGCTG
>CALRYY010000152.1:0-8496 GCA_943372515.1 Ramlibacter sp. 2FC
ACCGCTGAGATCTACGTGCTGAGCAAGGACGAGGGCGGTCGTCACACGCCGTTCTTCAACAACTACCGCCCGCAGTTCTACTTCCGCACGACGGACGTGACGGGTGCGATCGAGCTGCCCGAAGGCAAGGAAATGGTCATGCCTGGCGACAACGTGAGCATCACGGTCAAGCTGATCAACCCGATTGCCATGCAAGAAGGCCTGCGTTTCGCCATCCGCGAAGGCGGCAAGACCGTTGGCTCTGGCGTCGTCGCCAAGATCATGGAGTAACCGCTATGTCGACCAAGCAAAAAATCCGCATCCGCCTCAAGGCCTTCGACTACAAGCTGATCGACCAGTCTGCTGCCGAAATCGTTGACACCGCCAAGCGCACCGGCGCCATCGTCAAGGGCCCGGTGCCCCTGCCGACGCGCATGAAGCGTTTTGACATCCTGCGCTCGCCGCACGTCAACAAGACCAGCCGTGACCAGTTCGAAATCCGCACGCACCAGCGTCTGATGGACATCGTGGACCCAACCGACAAGACGGTTGACGCCCTGATGAAGCTGGACCTGCCGGCTGGCGTGGACGTGGAAATCAAGCTGCAATAAGCGGCTTTAGCTTCCTTCAAGACGCGGGCTTGCCTGAAAAGGCTGCCCGCGTTATAATTTGAGGCTCTGCCGGTTTTGGGTCATGTATGTGGCTCGTTAGGGCAGGGTTTTATTAACCTTCTTTCACGTCAAAACGCTGACGCCAATTGCAGTGGCAGCGGTGGAAGTTTTGGAGAAACAAATGAGTCTGAGCAACTCCCTCGGGTTGCTGGGCCGCAAGGTGGGCATGATGCGTCTGTTCACTGATGATGGGGACGCAGTTCCTGTCACGGTGGTGGATGTGTCCAACAACCGTGTGACCCAGGTGAAAACCCAAGAGAACGACGGCTACGTCGCCCTGCAGGTGACGTTCGGCGCGCGTAAAGCATCGCGCGTTACCAAGCCGCAAGCCGGTCACCTCGCCAAGGCGGGTGTGCAAGCCGGTGAAATCATCCAGGAATTCCGTGTGACCGCCGACACCGCAGCCAAGTATGCTGCTGGCGCTACCGTGCCGGTCGCCGATCTGTTCGCTGTGGGCCAGAAGGTGGACGTGCAAGGCACAACCATCGGCAAGGGCTACGCCGGCACGATCAAGCGCCACCACATGTCTTCGCAGCGCGCATCGCACGGTAACAGCCGTTCGCACAATGTGCCCGGTTCGATCGGCATGGCGCAAGATCCCGGCCGCGTGTTTCCTGGCAAGCGCATGACCGGTCATCTGGGTGTGGACACTGTCACCACCCAGAATCTGGACGTCATCCGCATCGACGAAGCCCGCCAGCTGCTGCTGATCAAGGGCGCCGTTCCCGGCTCCAAGGGCGGTTTTGTGACCGTCCGCCCGGCCGTCAAGGTCAAGCCTGCCGCTGACGCGAAGGGAGCGAAGTAATGCAACTTGAACTCCTGAACGAACAAGGCCAGGCCGCGTCCAAGTACGACGCCCCCGAGACCGTGTTCGGCCGTGAATACAACGAAGATCTGGTGCACCAGATCGTGGTCGCTTTCCAGGCCAATGCCCGTCAAGGCACGCGCGCCCAGAAAGACCGCGAGCAGGTCAAGCACTCGACCAAGAAGCCGTTCAAGCAAAAGGGAACGGGCCGCGCCCGTGCCGGTATGACGTCCTCGCCGCTGTGGCGCGGGGGTGGCCGGATTTTCCCGAACATGCCTGACGAAAACTTCACCCAGAAGATCAACAAGAAGATGTACCGCGCCGGCATGGCGTCCATCTTCTCGCAGCTGGCCCGTGAAGGCCGCTTGGCTGTGGTCGATTCCATGAAAGTGGACTCGCCCAAGACCAAGCAACTGGCTGCCCGCTTCAAGGCCATGAACCTGGAGTCGGTGCTGGTGATCGCTGAAGAAGTCGACGAAAACCTGTACCTTGCCTCACGCAACCTGGTGAATGTGCTCGTCGTTGAGCCCCGTTACGCCGACCCGCTGTCGCTGGTGCACTACAAGAAGGTGCTGGTCACCAAGGGTGCCATCGACAAGCTCAAGGAGATGTTCGCATGAGCCGCGTCAATCCCACACCCGCGCAACGCACTTTCGACGAAGGCCGTCTGATGCAGGTTCTGGTTGCTCCCATCGTGTCTGAAAAGGCAACGATGGTTGGCGACAAGTCCAACGCAGTGACGTTCAAGGTTCTGCAGGATGCCACCAAACCCGAAATCAAGGCCGCAGTGGAATTGATGTTCAAGGTTGAGGTCAAGGGCGTCTCTGTGGTCAACACCAAGGGCAAGGCCAAGCGCTTCGGCAAATCCAACGGTCGCCGCGACAACGTTCGCAAGGCCTACGTGATGCTCAAGCCGGGCCAAGAGCTGAACCTTGCAGGGGAGGCCGCGTAAGCGCGCAATACATCATGGCAGTCATCAAGATGAAACCCACCTCGCCCGGCCAGCGCGCCGTGGTGAAGGTAACGCGTGATCACCTGTACAAAGGTGAGGCTTACGCTCCGCTGCTGGAACCCCAGCACCAGAAATCAGGCCGCAACAACAACGGCCACATCACCACCCGCCACAAGGGCGGTGGCCACAAGCACCACTACCGTGTGGTGGACTTCGTGCGCAACAAGGACGGCATTCCGGCCAAGGTAGAGCGCATCGAGTACGACCCGAACCGTACGGCCCACATCGCCCTGGTGTGCTACGCCGACGGCGAGCGCCGCTACATCATTGCCCCGCGTGGCCTGGAAGTCGGCGCATCGCTGCTGTCCGGCGCCGAGGCTCCGATCCGCGCCGGCAACACGCTGCCGATCCGCAACATCCCGGTGGGTTCGACCATCCACTGCATCGAGCTCAAGCCCGGTGCCGGTGCACAGATCGCGCGTTCGGCCGGTACGTCGGCCACGCTGCTGGCACGTGAAGGCACTTACGCACAGGTCCGCATGCGCTCTGGTGAGGTTCGCAAGATCCACATCGAGTGCCGTGCCACCATCGGTGAAGTCGCCAACGAAGAACACAGCCTGCGCCAACTCGGCAAGGCTGGTGTGAAGCGCTGGATGGGCATCCGCCCGACGGTTCGTGGCGTTGCCATGAACCCGATCGACCACCCGCACGGCGGCGGCGAAGGCCGTACCGGCGAGGGCCGTCATGCTGTCGACCCGTGGGGCAATCTGACCAAGGGCTACCGTACCCGTAACAACAAGCGCACGCAGGTCATGATCGTGTCGCGTCGCAAAAAGTAAGGGGTAGCAGATGACTCGCTCTCTCAAAAAGGGTCCGTTTGTTGACCATCACCTGGTTGCCAAGGCCGACAAGGCCGTGATGACCAAGGACAAAAAACCGATCAAGACCTGGTCGCGCCGCTCCATGATCCTGCCCGAATTCATCGGACTGACGATCGCCGTGCACAACGGCAAGCAGCACGTGCCGGTTTACATCACCGACCAGATGGTGGGCCACAAGCTGGGCGAATTCGCCCTGACGCGCACCTTCAAGGGTCACCCGGCGGACAAAAAAGTCCAGAAGAAGTAAGGAATGACCATGGAAACACGTGCAGTCCTCAGGGGCGTCCGTCTGTCGGTCGACAAGGGCCGTCTGGTCGCCGATCTGATTCGCGGCAAGAAAGTTGATCAAGCGTTGAATGTTCTGGAATTCACCCAGAAAAAAGCCGCTGTGATCATCAAGAAAGTGCTGGAGTCCGCAATTGCGAACGCCGAGCACAACGACGGTGCCGACATCGACGAACTGAAGGTCAAGACCATCTACGTCGAGCAAGGTGCCACGCTCAAGCGTTTCACCGCGCGCGCCAAAGGCCGCGGCAACCGCATCAGCAAGCCCACGTGCCATGTGTACGTGACGGTTGGCAACTAACAGGGCCTGGAAGAAATATGGGACAAAAAATCCATCCTACCGGCTTTCGCCTGTCGGTCAGCCGCAACTGGGCCAGCCGCTGGTACGCAAGCAACCGTGACTTCGCCGGCATGCTGGCTGAAGACATCAAGGTGCGCGAGTACCTGAAGGCCAAGCTCAAGAACGCCGCTGTTTCTCGCGTGCTGATCGAGCGTCCCGCCAAGAGCGCCCGCATCACCATCTTCTCGGCACGTCCGGGCGTGGTGATCGGCAAGAAGGGCGAAGACATCGAAGCGCTCAAGAAAGAGCTCGGCAAGCGCCTGGGCGTGCCGGTGGCAGTGAACATCGAAGA
Organism: Ramlibacter sp. 2FC; assembly: GCA_943372515.1. Classification (GTDB taxonomy): domain Bacteria; phylum Pseudomonadota; class Gammaproteobacteria; order Burkholderiales; family Burkholderiaceae_C; genus RAM1. The sequence continues at coordinate 4,206 of CALRYY010000152.1, forward strand.
AGTGCGCAAGCCTGAAATCGATGCCCAGCTGATCGCCGACAGCATCACCCAGCAGCTCGAAAAGCGCATCATGTTCCGCCGTGCCATGAAGCGCGCCATGCAGAACGCCATGCGTCTGGGCGCCCAGGGCATCAAGATCATGTCCGCCGGCCGCCTGAACGGCATTGAAATCGCCCGTACCGAGTGGTATCGCGAAGGTCGCGTGCCCCTTCACACGCTGCGCGCCGATATCGACTATGGTTTCTCTGAAGCCAAGACGACCTACGGTGTGATCGGCGTCAAGGTCTGGGTCTACAAGGGCGATACGTTGGGCCGCAATGATGCGCCCGCCGTGGAAACCCCGCGTCCCGACGAAGAACGCCGCCCGCGCGGTCCGCGTCGTGATGCACGCCCGGGCGACCGTCCGGCTGGTGACCGTCGTGGTGGCCCGCGCCGCCCGGCTGGCGCCGGCAACGTGGCACCTGCTGATGGCAGCGACAAACCCGCAGAAGCAACAGGTGCTGATGCACCGAAAACTACCGTTAAGCGCGTCCGCAAGGTCACCGCGCCGGCAGGCACGCCTGCTGACGGTAAAGGAGAATAACTATGCTGCAACCCGCTCGCCGCAAATACCGCAAAGAGCAAAAGGGCCGTAACACCGGCATCGCTACCCGGGGCAACTCGGTGGCATTCGGTGACTTCGGCCTGAAGTGCACGGACCGCGGCCGTCTGACGGCCCGCCAGATCGAGGCCGCACGTCGTGCGATCTCCCGCCACGTGAAACGTGGCGGCCGCATCTGGATCCGTGTGTTCCCCGACAAGCCGATTTCCCACAAGCCCGCAGAAGTGCGCATGGGTAACGGCAAGGGCAACCCCGAGTACTACGTGGCTGAGATCCAGCCCGGCAAGGTGGTGTTCGAAATCGTTGGCGTGCCTGAAGAGCTGGCCCGCGAAGCGTTCAAGCTGGCAGCCGCCAAGCTGCCGCTGCGCACCACGTTCGTCACCCGCATGATCGGCCAGTAATCAGGAGAATGAAGAAATGAAAACTGCTGAACTGCGCCAGAAAGACGTTGCCGGCCTGCAGACTGAGGTCAAGGAGCTGCAAAAAGCCCACTTTGGCCTGCGCATGCAAAAAGCCACGCAACAACTGAACAACACCACCACGCTGCGCATCACGCGCCGCGACATCGCTCGCGCCAAGACGATCCTTGCTGAAAAGCAGGCCGCGCAAGCACCGAAAGCCTAAGGAGTGACCATGACGGAAGCTAAAAAATCCCTCAAGCGCACCTTGATCGGCAAGGTGGTCAGCGACAAGCGTGCCAAGACCGTGACGGTCCTGGTCGAGCGTCGCGTCAAGCACGAGCTCTACGGCAAGATTGTTGCCAAGTCGAGCAAGTACCACGCCCATGACGAACAAGGCGAGTACCACACGGGCGACGTGATCGAGATCACGGAAAGCCGCCCGATCTCCAAGACCAAGAACTGGGTTGCCACCCGCCTGGTCGAGAAGGCTGCCGCCGTCTGATAAAGGCGCTGCAACCAAACTGAAAACGGCCCACAATGTGGGTCGTTTTTCTTTTTCTGGAGCACTGAATGATCAAAGTTGGAGACACCCTTCCCGCCGCTACCCTGATGGAATATTCAGAGGTCGAAGGCAATGGCTGCACCATTGGCCCGAACGCTGTGGATGTGGCCAAGGCCTCCGCTGGCAAGACCATTGCCCTGTTCGCCCTGCCTGGCGCCTTCACGCCAACCTGTTCGGCCAAGCATGTGCCTGGTTATGTAGAGCAGGCCGAAGCCTTCAAGGCTGCAGGCGTGGATGAAATCTGGTGTGTCAGCGTCAACGATGCTTTTGTCATGGGCGCATGGGCACGTGACCAGAAGACGGGCGGCAAGGTCCGCATGCTGGGTGACGGCAGTGCCGACTTCGCCAAGGCCACCGGCCTGACGCTGGACCTGAACGGCCGCGGCATGGGCCTGCGCAGCAACCGCTACTCGATGCTGGTCAAGGATGGCAAGGTGGCAAGCCTGAACATTGAGGCGCCCGGCAAGTTTGAAGTGAGCGACGCGGCGACGCTGCTGGCCCAGGCCAAGGCCTGATCTTTTGTACGGGGGGCTGGCTGCGGGCTACAGGCTGGCCCGCAGGTAGTGCGCCCCGGGGATGGGGTTGTGATAGTAGGGCGGTATGTCCTCGAACCCCAGCTCGTCATACAAGGCACGGGCGGCTTCCATGTCGTCCAGTGTGTCCAGCAAGATCGAGTCATAGCCCGTCTGTCGGGCAGCATCCATGACAGCCTCCACGAGCTGTCGGCCGAGGCCAAAACCCCGAAACGCCTTGCGCACATACAGGCGCTTCATTTCCGCTGCATTGGGGTAGTCCACGTTGTCCAGCGGACGCAAGGCGACGCAACCGGCCACCTGACCTTCGATGATGGCCAGGATCAGAGCGCCGCGTGGCGGGGCATAGTCGCCTGGCAAGCCTGCCAGTTCGGCATCGAAAGACTGAAAGCACAGGTCTACATCCAGACCCGCTGCGTACTCGCGAAATATGTCGCGGGCTGCGTCAAGCTGGTCTGCCTGCGCCGGTGTGATCAACTGGATACGGGGCTTTTCCAAGGCATTGGCACGAGCGTGTTGGGCGCCCAGTTTACAACCCCGTGGCGGTTACGCTGCAGGTCAGCAGTATCAATACTGACGAGCTCGCTGGCAAAGTCGGCAACAACAGCCCCGCACCCTGCAACCCCGCTATGGTGGGTGATACGGGGCAACTGGCGCCGCCCGACGCCACGCAACTGAGACCCGAGCAGTCCAGACCGGTCGTGGACGGATCGGTCAGCACAGTGCCATCCGCTGCGTTGGGCCCGTTGTTGCTGACGGTGATGCCGTAGACGGTGGAAGAGCCAGAGATCAGGCTGGACACGGTATTTGTCTTGGACACGCTGAGGTTGGTACTGACTGGAATGGTGACAGTCGCCGAGGCCGTGTTGTTGCCGGATACAGGGTCAATCACGCCTGCGGGGGCGTTCACGGACGCCACGTTCACCTGCTCCCCGACCCCACCCGCAATAGCCCGCAGGGTGAACGTGATGCTGGTGAACGGCGGCAGGGTCATGGTGGCGTTGGCCTGGGCCGAGATGGAAGTGCGCGCCGTGACAGTGGCACCGGCCCCGCCCGTGGTCACGCCGGTGATGGTGATGCCCGCCAGGCCCGATGGCAGCGTGTCATTGAAAGTTGCCGCCGTGGCCGTGTTGGGGCCCAGGTTGCGCACGGTGACAGTGAATGATGTGGTCTGGTCGACGATGATGATGCTGGGCGTGGCGGACTTGCTGATGCTCAGGTCGGCCTGCGGCCCGATATTGACCACAGCGGTGGATGTATTGTTGATGGCATTGATGTCGGTGGTACCAGTGGGCGGAGCAATCGTGACCGTATTGACGACCGCGCCGGTGGCGCCCGCCACCGCGCGCAGCACGACCGTCAACGTGCTGCCCACCGGCAGCGTGGCCGTGCCACTGAACGTGCTGCCGGCCACCGTACGGCTGGTCAGCGTACTGCCACTGGCAACCGTCGCAGACACAAACGTCAACGTTCCAAGCCCTGTGGGCAGCGTGTCGGTAATTCGCGCACCAGTCACGGCGCTAGGTCCGGCGTTGGCGAACGTCAGCGTAAACGTGGTGGTCTGGCCCACCACCAAAGACGGCGTGCTGGCTACTTTGGTCGACCCCAGGTCGGCGCTGGGGCCGATCACCACCGACACACTCCCCACGTTGTTGGACAGGTTCGTGTCGCTGGCATTGGCCGGTGCGATGACCGTTGCCGAGTTCACGGGCGCACCATTGGCGGCGGCAACCGCACGCAACACAATCGTCAGCGTCTGGCTGACGGGAATGGTGACCGTGCCTGTGAACGTGGTGCCGCTGCTTACGCTGGCGGACGTCAGCGTGGTGGCCCCGTTGGAGCCAGCAGCGCTCACGAAACTGAGTGTGCCCAGACCGGTGGGCAGCGCGTCGATGACCGTGGCGGCTGTTGCCTGCTGCGGCCCGGTGTTGCCAACGGTCAGGGTGAACAGGGTGGTCTGCCCGATCGACAAGGTGCTGGTGCTGGCAGCTTTGGTGATGGACAGGTCGGTCAGCGGCAGGCATTTGTAGCCCGAGTTGCTCACCGGGTCGGCCGACTCTGAGATCAGCAGGTTGATACCTGAATTGCCGGGTAACGCGCCGTGGTCCACGCCGCCCGGCGGCGCATCAGCCGTGTTGGTCTGTCCATTGGCGCCGCCGCTGACATTGGCCGACACGCCCCCGGTGCGCACGAT
>CALRYY010000153.1:0-8488 GCA_943372515.1 Ramlibacter sp. 2FC
CGTGCCCCTGGCCGTGGGGCACCAGCGCAAAGTCGCCCGGCTGCAGCCAGCGGCTGCCTTGGGCCCGCCCGTCTGCCCCCAGGCCCAGCCAGCAGCGCCCGCTGGTGACCAGGTGGAACATCAAACAGCCGGGCAGCACCGGCATGCGCGCGCCCCAGGGCGCAGTCAGCTCTGAATGGCAATAAAAAACGCCGTCCATGCGCAGGTAATGCAGGGCCTCGCCCAGCGGGTCGGCAAAGCCGGCCAGATCGGTTGTGTCCATGGCCGCACTGTGCCGCAACCCGCGCCATGGGTCCAGCTGCCCTGGACGATCAGTCATTCAAACCCGACTCCAGGCCATTGTTGGATGCCCGCAGCGCCAGGACACTGCACGCACTGACTTGTTCATCAACCCAAGGAGTGAAGCATGAAGAAAGTATTGGTGATTGGCGCCACCGGTGGCTCGGGCCTGGCCGCAGTGCAAAGCCTGCTGGCGCGTGGCTGCCAGGTGACGGCGTTTGCCCGCCACCCAGAGGCACTGGCCCACCTGCAAACCCAGGGCCGGCTCACGCTGCGGGCCGGCGACGCCATGAACCCTGCCGACATCGACAGCGCCGTGCCGGGCCACGACGCCGTGGTGGTCACTTTAGGCATCCGCGAAAACCCCATCCACGTGCGCCTGCGCGGCAGCGCCGGCACCGCCATGAACGTGCGGTCGCAAGGCACACGCCACGTGATAGATGCCATGCGCCGCCACGGTGTGCGCAAGCTGGTAGCCCAAACCACGTATGGCGCCGGTGCCACGCGCGGCAAGCTGCCTTTCATCTACCAGCTGATGTTCAGCCTGCTGCTCAAGCCGCAGATCGCCGATACCGAACGGCAGGAAGAAGCCGTGCGCGCCAGCGGGCTGGACTGGGTGCTGGCGCAGCCGGTGAACCTGACCGACGACGACGTGGCCGACGCGCCGATGGCGTCGGCCGAGGGTGCGTACCGCAGCATGAAAGTGGCGCGCAAACAGGTGGGGCAATTTCTGGCGGAGGCGGCGATGTCGGCGCGGTTCAACAGGGCGTCGGTGGCGTTGTCGGCGTAAGCCACACTGGTGTTCAATGCTATCTTTGCCGCCACAGGAGAACGCATCCGTGAACCGCCAATACGACACATCTGAAAGCCGCAGAAACGCGGTGGGGCTGCTGGCCGGCATGGCCGTGCTGGGCAGCGGCGGCGCGCAAACGCCCGCCGCCCAGCGCATATGGATGACGGTCGGGGCGCGGCGCTTTTCGCTTCCGCTGGCGGACGGCGCAGCAGCCCGCGCGCTGGTGGCACGGCTGCCGCTGACGCTGGACATGGACGACCTGAACCGCAACGAGAAAAAAGCCACGCTGCCCCAGCCGCTGCCCACAGACACCTACCGCCCCGGCACGATCCGAAGCGGCGACATCCTGTTGTGGGGTGCGGACACCCTGGTGGTGTTCTACCTGACCTTCGATTCACCGTATGCGTACACCCGGCTGGGCCGGCTGGACGACGCCACCGGCCTGGCGGAGGTGCTCGGGCCCGGGAACGTGAGGGTCAGGTTCTCGCGGGAGTAGGCGCCACGCGGTGCTTGCAGCGAAAACTTCTGATGCCAAAGAAACTCGGGAAATTTCCTCGGCAGCAACATGCTGCTTAGTCGCTTCTTGGAATTGAATTCGCCCTTGTGCCATCGTCTACTCCTCCCTGAGGATTTTCATTTCAACTTCAGATGGCCTTTGCTGACGTGGTCTTAGAACTCTCCGAACAAATGCTCCCATGTACTCGGTTGCAGGACAAATGTGCCCAGTGCCAAGAACGCCTCCCCAAGCATCGCGATAGTTTGGACCCAGTGCCCTGAAGAACCCAGTTCTTTCCGCAAGGACTTCCTTGGTCTCCAGATCGATCAGCGAGATACGCCCACCAGCGATCCAACGCGACCGCATTTCAGGAGTGCTGATGTCCACCGCTTGATATCCATATCGACTACGCAAGGTCTTCACCGTCATCCCAGCGTCATCGTACGAGGTTGAGAATCTCCGCCTGTATGGCGGTCCTTCAGCATTTCCCAATCGTTGCTCCAGGAACCAATACCCATTGGAGCCTTGCTCCGCAGCCTTCGGCCCAACGCCCAGCGCAGGGTTTTCTGAGTCCAATTGAACACGCGCCCAGGGATCAGGCATTCCCAACTGATCCCGCAACATCGCATCGGTTACAGGGCTTCTGTACGTACTCTGGAAAACACCTTCCACGTTGTCCACAGTTCTGTAGATCTTGTCGCCCCCGAATTTTTTGCACAGCTCCTTTACGTAGGCAACATCTTTCTGAAATTGCAGTTCGTCCAGTTTCCTGTTGACAAAAAAATATGCGTAGAACGCGATGGGGCCAACGAACGTCAACGCAATGACAGGAGCGATGACAACAGCCGGGAATTTTTCCCTCTTCAAGAAACTGAGCACGATTTTTTGTTTTCCAGTCCAGATTGCTGACCAAGGGCTATCGCACCTTCCTCAATGTCCAACTAGAGAGGAATGCCGCCCCATTTCCGATGAGGGACCAAGCGTCTGCGCGGCAGAAGAAGCATGTCATGACAGCCAGGCTTGTGCCGCGCGGACTTCCAGGCGCAAGGGGGCCGCTCGATCCGGCAGCAGAGCTCAACCCCAGGCAGTAGCAATCAACCCGCCCAGATTGGCCTCATACGCCCCCACCAGGGTGAGCTGCCCCTGGGCCGGTGGCGTGTAGGCCGCCATGGCCTGCACCAGCGCCTGCACTTCGGTGTTCAGCAGCTGTTGGCCATTGGCCAATTCAAACACCTCCACCTGCCGGTCGGGGCTCAGGTACCAGCCCGAGACCGTCACCTTGTCGGTGGTGCCGATCACCGACACCTCCAGGTTGTTGCCCGCCTTGCGCCACCACAGCTGGCTGGCGTCGATGCCGGTGGCGAACTTCAGCACGTCCACCGCGCCGGCCGTGGCATCGTTGTCCACCAGCGTGTCGGCTGCGTCGCCGCGCGCAAACAGGTAGGTGTCGCCGCCCTTGCCGCCTTCCAGCCGGTCGTTGCCGGCGCCGCCCTCCAGCACATCGGCGGCGTCGCCGCCGCGCAGCGTGTCGTTGCCCGCCAGGCCGCGCAGGGTGTTGCCCGTGTCGTTGGCATTCAGCACGTTGTTCAGCGCGTTGCCGGTGGCGGTGACGGCGTTGGTGCCGGTAATGGTCAGGTTTTCCAGCTCGTTGCCCAGCGTGTAGCCCAGCGCCGTTTGCACGGTGTCTGTGCCTTCGCCGGCCAGCTCCAGGATGCTGTCGCCCGCGTCATCCACCACGTACACGTCGTTGCCCGTGCCGCCTGTCAGCTGGTCGGCACCCGCGCCGCCGTCCAGCCGGTCATTGCCTTCACCGCCTTGCAGTGCGTCGTTGCCTGCATTGCCGCGTAGCGTGTCGTTGCCGGCCATACCCAGCAGGGTGTTGGCCGCCGCGTTGCCTGCGAGCGTGTTGTTGGCGTCGTTGCCCATGCCATCCAGCGCCTGGGCGCCTGTGAGCGTCAGGTTCTCCAGCCCGGCGCCCAGGGCCAGCGACACGCTGGCCTGCACCGTGTCTGTGCCTTCACCCGCCAGCTCGGTCACCACATCGTCTGTGCTGTTGACCAGGTAGACGTCGTTGCCCTCACCACCCACCAGCACGTCATTGCCTGTGCCACCACGCAATATGTCATTGCCGGCCAGGCCCACCAGCGTGCTGCCTGCGGCATTGGCGACCAGCAGGTTGTTCAGCGCGTTGCCGGTGCCGGTCAGTTCGGCCATGCCGGTCAGGGTCAGGCGCTCCACATCGCTGCCCAGGGTGTAGCTGACGCTGGCCAGCACGGTGTCTGTGCCTTCACCGGCCAGCTCCCACACGCCATCTGCCCCATCGTCCACCAGGTACACGTCGTTGCCTGCGCCGCCGGCCATCTGGTCTGCACCAGCGTTGCCCTCCAGGCGGTCGTTGCCGTCGCCGCCCAGCAGCGTGTCGGCGCCGTCGGCGCCGCGCAGCACGTCGTTGCCCGCCAGACCCGACAGCGCACTGCCCGCAGCATTGGCCACCAGCAGGTTGCTCAGGTCATTGCCCGTGGCGACAAGCCCGGCCTGGCTGCCTGTGAGCGTGAGGCGCTCCACCTGGCTGGGCAGGGTGTAGCTCACAGACGCCAGCACCGTGTCTGTGCCCTGGCCTGTCAGCTCTGTCACGCTGTCGCCGGCGTCGTCCACCACATAAACATCGTTGCCCGCGTCACCGCGCAGCGCGTCGCCACCCGCGCCGCCGTCCAGCCGGTTGGCGCCGCTGTTGCCCACCAGCAGGTTGGCCAGCGCATTGCCGGTAGCCGCCAGGTTGCGCGTGCCCAAGAGCGTCAGGGCCTCTACATGCGCGGGCAGGGTGTAGCCCACCGATGCCTGGATGTGGTCATAGCCCTGGCCCGCCAGCTCGATCACCTGGTCGCGGGTGTTGTCCACGGCGTACCAATCGTTCCCGGCAGCGCCGGTCATGGTGTCGGCCCGGCCCAGGCCGTCAATCTGGTCGTTGCCTGCCGTGCCCACCAGGTTGTCTGCGGCGGCTGTCCCCACGATGGTCAGGCCCATGACTTCGCCCACGGTGAGCTTGAAGGTCTGGCTGGCCACGGCGCCGTGGCTGTCGGTCACCCGCGCCTGCAGCGTCAGCGACACCGATTCACCCGCGGGCGGCGTGCCTGCCACCGTGCGCGTGGCGGCATCGAATGCCAGCCAGGAGGGCAGCGCCTGCCCATCGGCTTGCACCAGCTGCCAGCTGAGCGTGTCGCCCGCGTCCGGGTCCGAGAACATGTCCAGCGGCAGCGTGAGCGACCAGGCTTCGTCATCAACAGCCTCCTGGTCGGGCTGCGCCAGCGCAGCGACCGGGGCACGGTTGCCACCGATCTGCCCGTTGCCGGCAAGGGCTGCGTGAATGGCCGCTGCACCCAGCGTTGTGCCGTCGGCAAACTGGATTTCTTCCACAGCATGCAGTTCATTGAGGAACCAGTACGCCAACACAATCTGGTCGCCGCTGCCCGTGTTGTTGAGGTACAGGTGATATTCATCGCGGGTCAGGTGAATGTCCCCTGGCCCCACCGTGGGGTCAAAGCGGGCCACGTCGGCGCCCGGCTCCGCCGCCCACTCATATACGGTGTCTGTCCCATCGCCGCGCGAGAACAGGTAGGTGTCCTGCCCCACGTCGCCGTCCAGAAGGTCATTACCGCGCCCGCCGGTCAGCGTATCGTTTCCGCTGCCTGTGTGCAGCGCATCGTCGCCCGCTCCACCGTTCAGTGCATCGTCTTGATCCAGGTAGCCTATGAGCGTGTCCGGGCCGTCAGTGGCGGGTGCGTTCACGGTGCGCTGGTGAATGTCGGCCACGTTCCAGACCGTGCCATTGTCAAACTCCACGCGTTCGATCTTGCTGGCGTCGTCCAGCAACCAGTCTGACACGTCCACTCTGTCGTCGGTGCCGTTGATGGTGAACGACAGCTGATGGAACGAGGAACGCGTGATGGTCACGTCCCCGGGCTGCACCGTCTCGTCAAACCGCAGCGTATCGATGTTGCCCGGCGTTTCGTCGTAGTCGTAGAGCCAGTCGTACCCCATGCCGCGGCCAAACAGGTACACGTCGTTGCCAGCGCCGCCCTGCAGCTCGTCATAGCCGCCCAACCCCTCCAGCGTGTCGGGGCCGGGCGTGCCAAAGAGGTAGTCATCACCCGGTGTGCCGGAATTGTCGATGCGGCTCAACAGCGCCGCTTCGTCCCACACCGTGCCGTCGGCAAATTCGACCCGCTCGATTTTCAGGTTGGCGTCGGTGAGCCAGCTGTGGAGCAGGACCCTGTCGCCCGTGCCCGTGATATCCAGCATCAGGCCATTGACGTCATGCGCCACGCGGACCTGGCTGGGCAGCACATCGGCGGCGAAGCGGATGGTGTCCACGTTGCCAGGCGTGCCGTCGGAATCGATCACGCGGTCGATGCCGTCGCCGGGACTGAACAGATACACGTCATTGCCCTCACCCCCAAGCAACACGTCATCCCCGGCACCGCCCACCAGTATGTTGTTGCCGGAATTGCCATACAGGTTGTCTGGCCCGCTGGTGCCGTACACATACGCCGGGTCTGACTCATGCACCACCAGCAGGAACCCCTGGCTTGCAGAGACGCCCGCCTGATCCGTGACGATGACTTCCAGCGCCAATGCATTCAGGTCGCTGCTGCCCGGCGTACCCGTGAGGGTCCGGGTTGCGGGGTCAAAACCCAGCCATGCCGGCAAGGGGCTGCCGTCAGCCTGCCTGACCTGCCAGCCCAGCGCGTCGCCTGCGTCGACATCCACAAACAGTCGGGCATCCAGCTGCAGCTGAAGGGCCTGACCCAGCACGGCGTACTGATCCCCCAGCGGTACGTCGGCATACGGCGCGTCGTTGACGCCTTCAACCACAATGGGGAAGGTGGCCACCGTACTCTGGCCTGCCGCGTCGGTCACGGTGAGCCGGACCGTCAGCGTCCCGGCCGGCGCATTGCTGGGCGTGCCGTGAAAGCTGCGCGTCTGGGCGTCAAACGTCAACCACGACGGCAACGCTGACCCGTCCGCCAGGCCGGCGCTCACGGTCAGGGCGCCCGAGCCACCTGAAATCTGGCCGCCCACCTCGTACTGGAAGTCGCCATCCTCCAGGGTCTGTACACCCGTCAATTCGCCCACCACCAACGGCAGGACGGTGTTCGCCAGTGACAGGGCGTTGGCCATGCTGATGGTCTGCCCGCCGTGGAAGGCCAGGATTTCTATGCCCGACCCCCCTGGCGCATCGTCTGCGGCCAGCTTGATGGACGCCAGGCGGCGCCCCTGCATCAGCACCACCAGCCAACCGGTTCCGTCGGGGTCGTCTGCATCGGGCTCGCGCAGAAAGTCCAGTTGCGCCAGGCTGATGCCCGGGCCAAACTCCACCACGTCGACGTCACGCCCCGTCGTCTGGGTTTGGGGCGCCATCGCGTCGCCGTCGGCACCCAGCAGCGCAGACAAGGGCGCATAAGGCCCCGTGTAGGTGTACGCCAGGTCTGTGATGATGTCTTCGTCACCGGAGCCCACGCCATAGTCCAGCACCAGGTACCGGTCGCTGCCCTTGTGGCCGTCCAGCACGTCACGCCCCCGCCCGCCCACGATCACGTCGTTCAGCTCGCTGCCGCGAATGGTGTCGTTGCCGTCGCCGCCGTCAAGGTAGTTGGCGGTAATGCCGGACAGCAACAGCTGCCTCATGCCCTCTGATGCCGGGTAGTACCAGTTGTCGTAGCCCACAATGGAGTCGTTGCCCGCACCCGCGTGAACCACACCCGCACCCAGGTTGATGGCGTTGTCAGAGCCACCCAGCAGCACATCGGCCGCAAGGGCGTCGTGAGTCACTTTGGTACTGATAACTGTGTAGTCGCCGACAACCCGCTCGAGCGAGTTGTCGCGCCCCGTCCAGCTCCATGCAATAACTTTCCAGGTCACCGCTCCCCCGCCGGGGGGCGCCACCCTTTCAATCGCGGCAGGGGCTGCGTTGGTAACGGCAATCTGCCGGGCCTGACTGTCAAAAATCGCCTGAAGCGCCTGCACCGGGTTAGCCCCCTGCAATGGCAACGGGTACTCGCCGCTCACAACATTGCTTGGCACTGTATTGCCATTCGCATCGCGATAACCCACGACGCCAACGTACTGGGTCGCAACCCCCTCATAGCGCACCAGCGATATGTTGGACAGCACCGGCTCATCGGATGTCAACGATTGCCACAAAGGGGTCGATGCGTTGGTGTTCTGCGACGTAAACGCGCCTGTCAATATCCCTTGAGTGATCGCCGCTTTGGCAGCAGATTCATGCTGCGAGAAAAACGCCTGCTGCGCCAGCGACAGGCTTTCATCTGGCACCGAAGTGCCCCCTGTCACCGCCAGCGTGGCCGGCGGCACCACAGAGCCGTTGGCGCGGATCAATGCATCGCCAACGGCGCCATGCACCTCAATCTTGTGGCCGTTGTAGAAATACTGCGACACGGTATCTGACACCTTGACATACCCGATGGCGGCCAGATTCACCCCGTCGCCAAACTCAATGGTGTTGGTGCCTTCCGTGTCATCAATCACATCCACCTGTTGCCCGGCTTCCACGTCGTTTTCAAGCTGGGGGCTGTCGTCAGCGCCAAACACATACACATCGTCGCCCGCGCCGCCACGCATCACATCCGACCCATAGCCGCCGGTCAGCACGTCATTGCCTGCGCCGCCTTCCAGAGAGTCCTGGCCCGAGCCACCGTCCAGCTGGTCGCCACCCGTGCCGCCCAGCAGCGTGTCATTGCCTGCATAGCCCATGAGCTGGTCATTGCCCCCGCCACCGTCCATCACATCGGCAAGGAGCGAGCCGGCCAGCACGTCATCGGCGGGGCCGCCGGTCATGCCACTGGCCAGAAGCTGTTGCATGCTGACGGAGGTGCCGTCCGCGAACTGGATGGCTTCCATCG
>CALRYY010000154.1:0-8384 GCA_943372515.1 Ramlibacter sp. 2FC
TTCGACAAGGAAATCGACGCGACCTTCGACCCCAACATCAAGGTGATCCTCGCCGACAGAGGCCCCTCGGGGCAGGCCGTGTATGCGCCAGCCGTTGCGGTCGCAGTGGATGCCAAGAGCCATGAGCTCCACTTCCAGCTGCCAAATGCGTCCATGTTCTGGACCACCACGGTCCCCCCGGGCGTCGTCGTCACCTACCAGGTCCGCGACCGCACAGGCAACACCAGCTCCGCCTCCACCCGCATACCCAACAGCAGTGCCACCGGCTACCGCCCCCAGTTGTGGGCGTCCGGCAACACCCCGAACCCGGATTCGCCGCCACCCAAGCCCTCGCCCCTGGATCACAACGCCTACGAGGCCTTGAGAAAAATCGATGCCGGTACCGCCGAAAGCTGGTACGTCAAGTTCTACAACCGCGGTGCGACCGAGCCCACGCCGGACAACGGGCAGCCCAGGCTGAACCTGGGGAACTTCGCGGTCGAGGCGCTCCTGACCAAGATCCAGTTCGAGCGCGGCCACCTGATGGACCAGCAAATCAAGTCCCGCGTGGAGCGCTTGTACCAGTTGAACCAGCGCATCCTCAAGCTGCAGGAATGTGGAGCCTTGCTCACGACGATACGGGGGAGCACAGCGAGCACCGACACCACCAAAAAAATGAAAGACATCGTAGAAGGCAAGGACGGCAATCCGCCGGGCGACATCGACCCAGGCAACAGGCTCAACGCCCTCTTGTCCGAACTCAACTTCAAGCTGTTCGACAAGGAACCCCAGAACGGCCACTACAACCGTAACGTGATCGAACTCGGGCACGTGCAGACCGCCGAGAAGGTACTGTCTGCGCGCCTGGAGGAAATCATCGGTCAGTCGCAGCAGCTCACCCAGGCGCTGCAGAACGCCAACAACAAACGCAACGAGGCCCTGGAGACGCTGTCCAACAGCATCAACACGAGGCAAAACAGTCTCAAGAACATGAAGATTTGACCGCAGCGGCCACACGCCCGGCTCGCAAAGACGTCGGTATAGCTATCGCCGCCCGCACGGTCGGACTAAATTGACGGCAACGCACAGACCCACTCCGCACACCCCAAACACCATGTCCAAAGGCGCTTCTGTCCAAGACATTCTTGCCGCCGGCCAGGCCGCCATGGACCAGGCCTTGCGCGACCTCGAGCGCACCCAGGCCACGCTGCAAACATTGCGGCAACAGCACAACGAGGAACGCCTGCGCCAGCAGGTCGCGCAGCAGGTCCAGCAGGCTCATCTGCAACCGCCCCTGCCCCTGCCGGCCCAGCCCGTGGACCCTGTCACGCAGTTTTATCGCCAGGTCTGGCGGCGGCGCAACACGGTCTGACGATCGTTCACTTCCACAGCCCCTCTCACGTCACTACAGGAACCACCGATGGACAGCATCTATCTGGATCAGCAGTCGTCTGCTTACCTGGCCCAGCGCAAGATCAACGTGGGCGATTCACAGGCCATGCAAACGGCGATTGACAACGCGTTGGCCCTGTTGGCCAACACCCTGACGACAGGTGACCCGATTGACCCGGGTGTCGTGAATTTTCTGGTGGATTGCCACAATGACTCCGCCGATGGCGCAGACGTTATCTTCAAGTTCCTCATGGGCGACGACGAGCTGTGCTGGAACTATTTCCAGAACCTCAAGCTTCCCGCGACCGAGGCCTTGGCCCCGCTGCTTTGCAACAACATGTTCTTCAGCGGCAACGCATACGGCTACCTCCTAATGGGCCTGGACAACGGCAAGCAGCTCGATGCTGCGCCACCTGCCCTGGTACTACAGACGCTGACCCACCTGGGCGGCGCGACTGACGCGCGCGCCTACGCAGAGCATTACCTGAACGCTGCCGCCGAAAAGAACCTGCCGCTGAACCGCAACACACTGGACGCCTACATTTCGATGGGCGGGACCCAGGCATCCGGCTTCATCGGCCAGACGCTCAAGAACTACCCCAGCTACCGCCCCCTCATGGATGTGTACCGCCAGTTGAGCCCCAACGGCCCGGACGAACCGGTGCGGGTGTATTCGCAGTCGCAACCACCGGTGGCGAGCGATCTGACGCTGGACGATTCGACGTTCTTCGCCCTGACCGGCGCCGAGCGCCAGCCGGTCAAGGGCTGGGCGTCGCTGGCGCTCAAGCAGTTGCAAGGTGCGGCCGCGCCGTTGAACAAGGACGACCGGGCCCTGTTGAACGACCTTCAGTCCGTCGCGCCCCAGGCCGCGGCTTGGCTCGCCTACGAAAAGTTGACCGACCAGTTGATCCAGAAACCCAAGCGGCCTTCACTGGATGAAAACCTGCTGGAGGTGCTGGGCAACTACGACAAGGGCCTGATGGCCGACCTGTGCGACTACCAACTGGCCAGCCTGTACAACGCCGGCGCAGTCAACGTGGTGGACCAGACCAACGGAATCAGGCTCCCCGGCATCACCACCGATCTGTACGGAATGACCACCCAAGACGGAAAGGGAGTCAAACCCAAGGTAGGCATGGCAGTCGCCGCGTATTTCCCGAATTCCAGCAGCACACAGGTCTTCAACGCCAAGGGAATTCTCACCGCCGAAGACGTCCGGCGCGGATTCAAGAGGATACAGACCCAGGAAGTGTTCTCCAACCCGAGCGACATCCTCCCGTTTCAAACCGCACTGGAGGGGGTTTCAACCCTGTCACCGGCGGTCAATGTCGACCGCCACCAACCACTACCGAAAGATGCGGTCATAGTCCCTGATCAATACGGGAACCCTCACTACCAAGCCGCAGCGTCGAGTTATGTCTACACGAATGCAGCATTCAGCGAATGGTTTGCCGTCATCCAACTCGACGCAGAAATCGACGCGAAGTTTCCACCTACGGTCAAGGTTCATTTCAAGATTTCCGACGGAATATACGAATGGCGGGAAGTGAAGGCCACGGTTGATGCCCAGAACAATCAGCTTCACCTGCAAGTACCGTTAGGTGTCGCTTGGGGCAAAGACGCTAGCGGGGTAGACCGCATCAGTGTCATGTACACAGTACAAGACATGGCGGGCGACCAGTTCGGGCCGAAGATTGCAACCCTGCTCGGCGGTTCCGCACCGCCGGCCGAACGATATGGGCTGCAATCGTCCGACAACAAGCCCAAGCTGGGCCCCTTGCCGGCCGTGCTCGATCAGGCCGCTTACGAAGCCCTCAAGAGCGTGGACGGCGCATCCGCCAAGTCCTGGTACGACAAGTTCAAGGCGCGCGGCCGCGAGGGCACGCCACTGACCCCGAGCAGTGGCAACAACTCCAGCGGCGACCCTGCCACCGATTTCGCCAGCATGACGCTGAGCGAACAAATCTACTTTGTCCAATGCCAGCGTGCGGAACTGCAGGAAAAGGAGATCCGCTCCAAGCTGGCCGAGATGCAACTGCAAAACGACGCCATCGCCAAATGCCAGCGGATCCAGGACCTGTTGAAGGGCCTCTACGACCGCGGTCTCGGCAAGGAAGGGCTGGTCAGCGCCGTCATCACGGACGGCACCGACAGGGAGGCCGCCGCCGAAATCAACCAGTTGCTGTCGGACATCGGGTTTGTCCTGTTCGACAAAATCGACCCTGCCAAAGGTCAGTACAACGAAGCCCTGGTCACCTTCGCCCATCTCAAGGACGCGATTGCCAAGATCGACACCCAGAACGAGTCGCTGTCGACCACGTCCCAGGAAACCTTGCTCAAGCTGCAGACGGCCACCGGCAAACGCAACGAAGCCTACGAGACCGCGAGCGCCTTGCTATACAAACTGGCCGAGCTCATGAAGAGCCTGGTCGCGAACATGCGCTGAACCCGCCATGAACGCGACTTGCGCCGATCCGCAACAAACCCCGGGTCAGGACGACCCGCCCTTTTCGCTGGACCATTTCCTGCGCGGCGGGATCATGGGCGAACTGCTGGGCATGGGCCCCGAGCACTACAAGGCGGTATATGCCGTCGGTCACGGCATGTACGTGCAGGGCCGCTTCAAGGAAGCCGCCGAGGTGTTCGGCCAGCTCGTGATGCACAACCACCGTGACCGCGACTACATCATGGCGTATGCCGCGGCGTTGCAGATGGCCGGCGACTGCGCGGACGCCGCCATGCTCTACACCGTGCTGGCGCTGCTGGAGCCGGGCAACCCCAGGGCCTTGCTCCACTGCAGCGAATGCCTGGTGCGCCTGGGCAAGAAGCAGGAAGCCATCGCCGGCCTGGCCGTGGTCATCAAGCAGAGCACGGGCACCCAACACGCCGCGCTGGGCGCCCGGGCGCAAGCCCTGCACGCGTTGCTGTCGGCCCCCCTATCAACCCCGACGGAGATTCAACCATGACGAGCGACATTTCGGTGAGCCCCCCATCCACCCTGTACGGCCTGGACGGACAACCCAAGTCCGAAAGCGAACTCGATATCGAGCGCAAGGGGCTCAACGACGCCGAGGCCTCAAGAAAGAAAAACGAACTGGCGCTCAAGCTCGCCTCAGCCCAACTGCAGGCGTCGATGGCGCGCGCCGGACTCGTGGCAACCGCCTGGCAAAGCGGCGGGCCCACCCTCAAGATGCCCGAAGGCGCGTCCGGCGAACTGATGAGCCTGTTCCTGAACAACCAGCAGTTCACGACCAACGACATCGCCGCCAAGGAAGCCAGCCGCAACCTCGAGAAGCTGAGCCAGGACAAGCAGAAGATGGTCGAGGACGAGCTCAAGGCGCTCACCAAGTGGCTTGACGATTTCGCCGAGACGGTCAAGAACAACAACGCCTCCGATGCGCTGAGCCTGATCACCAAGATCCTCGTGCCCGTGCTGGCCACACTGGCCGTGGTCATGAGCGCGGGCGCCGCCGCGCCGGTGATGGCCCTGGTCATCGCCACAAGCGCGTATTCGATCGCGCAGATGGTCAGCGAAGAAACCGGAGGTCCATCGCTGAGCGTCGCTGACGCGATGTCCCAGGGCATTGCCAAGGCCCTGCAGGACAACGGCATGTCCGAAGAAGACGCCAAGTACTACGGCATGGCCCTGTCAGCCGCAGTCGTGCTCGTGGCCGCCGTGGCGATGGGCAATGCGGGCGGCGCCAGCGGGTTGGTCAATTCGGCCAAGGCCGCCACCACGGTCGCGCAAAAGGCCAGCGTGATGATGAAGGCGTTCACGCCGCTGATGGTGGCCTTGGACCCGAAATTCATGGCCAACACGGGCGCGGGCCTGACCTACGCCGTGAGCCAGGCCGTCGACAAGCCCGAAACCGAGGAAGAAAAGATGGCGGCGCAACAGCGCGCCGACATCGTGGGCATGGTGTTCAGCGTTGCATCGCAGGTCATGGTCGGCTTCGCCGGCATGAAGCTCAGCGGCGGCGACGTGGGCAAGGCGCTGAAACTCAGCGCCAAGTCCGCGGCGATCGCCAAGCAAATGCTCAACCAGGGCAAGACGGTCCAAGCCGGCCTGACCGTGGCCAACGGCAGCAACGAAGTGGCCTCAGGCGGCCTGCAGATCGACAAGGCCTTCAAGGTCCGCTCGGCGGACAAATCCAAAAATGACATGGAGCGGCTGGAGCTCGCCAACGATGACCTCGGCTCTACGGAGACCGCGCAAAAGGTGGTGGAGCTCGTCCTGAAAAAGCAGCAGCAAGAGGAAGAAGACAAGCAAGACCGGCGAAAAGCGACGAGTACGCTGAATCAACACCTGAACCGCAACCTGGCCGGCTGACCGCCGACCTCTTACCCGAAAGGACAACCCATGAGCAACAACATCAACATCCCGCCGCCCATTGTCAAATGGAACGCGCCATCGGACTACTCATCGAACAAGCCGCCGACCCCGCAGTCTGCGAGGCCGACCACTGCCGACCTGGTGCTCATGAAGAGCGTGGGGGGCGCGCTGCCGGCCGCCGATCAGCGACTCGTGGACCAGGCCTTCCATGGCCGCTATGCCGCGCTCGCGACCCGCGGGATAGCCCTGATTCCCGGCGTGCTCGACGAATGCCTCGCGACGTCGCGCAAGGGCGAAGTGGACGCCAGCGTAGCCCAGGCCAAGCATCAGGAACAGTACCGGGCATCGAGCAACCGGGCCATCGACAAAAAGGACAAAAAGGCCGATCGCGAGTTTGCCAGCGCGGTGGCGCAAGCCGCCGGAAAGATGGCCGACGGCGCGATGCAGACAGGAGGGGCCGCCAAGGCCATGAGCAACAAGGTCGAGGCAAACAAGCTGGACAAGTCCGCCAAAGCACATGAAAAGCGCGCTGCCGACGGGGACGCCGAGGCTCAGCAAAAAGCCGAGGAGGTCGACCAATACGACGCAGAGATCAACAAGGTGCAGCGAGAAGGCTTCGTTGGCGAAGAGCGTCACGACCAGGCGGTGAGGGAACATCTTAAGGACCTGAGCGCAGGCAAGGAATTGGCCAAGGTCGATGCGCGCTCGCTCAAGCAGGAAGCCAACGCTGCGGCCAAAGCCGCTACCCAGGCGCGAAAGCAGGAGGCGGCCCTGCGCGACGATGACACCATACTGGCCGCAGCGCGCGGTATGGGAGCGTGCATTGGCGGCTCTGCGGACACGTTTGCCGCCGGCCAGTCTCGCGCAGCGGCCAAAGAGGGGAACGATGCCGAACGCCTGGAACTGAACGGCGGCGCCGACAAGGACCTGGCCGGCACGCACGAGTCGCTCAGCGACCGCTACAACCGCCGCGCGGAAAGTCTGCAAAGGCTGTACGAACAGATCGGCAAGGGCTCGCCGGCCTGACCATGCACACGCCAGCGACCGTTGCCCACGAAAGCGCCGACTCGCCGGTGCTGCGGCTCAAGCGCCGGCTGGAGGCCCTGGTGCCGACGGCCGAGCTCACCGACGACGACGCCGCCCGCATCTACGCCCTGGCGTACCAGGAGTTCAACCTGACGCTGTACGCACAGGCGCTCGAGCGGTTCCAGGTGTTGCTGGTGTACCGGCCGCTGGACACGGTGTACATGCTGGGCGCGGCCCTGTGCCTGCAGCGCCTGCGCCGCTACGGGTTGGCGGCCGCCGCGTTCGGCGCGCTGCGCTTTCTGGAGCCCGCCAATCCGGGCCACCGGCTGGCCATGGCCGAATGCCAGTTGCTGGGCCACGAACGCGACCCGGCGCGCGAAACCCTGAACGAGGTCATCGACTACTGCGCCACCCACCCCGGGCATGAGGCGGTCAGCGCCCGCGCCCAGGCCATGCTGGACTTGATGAGGCCCCACCATGAATCCGTTGCAACCTGACGAGCTCCGCCTGCTGACCGAGGTCGGCTTTGTCGCCGCCGCGCGCGGCGAACTGCAGTCGGCCACGCAGATCTTCCAGGCGCTGGAGATCTGCCGGCCGAACGCCGGCTTTTCCTATGCCGGCCTGGCGGTGGCCAAACTGGCCCGCGCCCGGTACGACGACGCGCTGCAGGTGCTGGCGCGCGGCTTGGCCACCGTCGCGCCGGACGACGCCCAGGACCTGCACGCGCTGCGCGCACTGGTCTGCCACATGGCTGGCCGCACAAGCGAATGCGCCCGCGCCATCCAGGCTGCGGGCGACCACCCGCTGGCCCGCTCCCTGACAACCGCCGCGGCCTGACCCTTCACGCCGCGCCAAAGGACCCTCTATGACCACCCCTGCCCTGCCCTCCGGTGTCGCCGCCGCGCCGCGGCCGATCGAGCCAGCCCTGGGCTTGGACGACGCCATCGCCGGCCAGGCCGCGCCCGACGCGGGCCTGACCCTGCGCTTCAACCAGCAGATGGCCACACCGCCTGCTTCGCCCGGCGGCACCGACCCGGCCGCTGGCGTGGCCCGCACCGGCGACGCAGCCGATGCGCCCGCGCGGTCGAACCTGATGCTGGGCGACAGCATCCTGCAGGGCCTGAACACCATGGGCTCGGACATCCAGCACAGCTGGCAGTTCGTGAACGAGGCACTCGCGAACAACCAGACGCCCAGCGTGAGCGACATGCTGAAGATCCAGGTCGCGATGATCGGCGCGTCGATGAACCACGAACTGGTCAGCAAGTGCGTATCGCGCGCCACCCAGAACCTGGACCAACTGGTGAAGCTGCAATGAAACCCGTCACGGCCCTGGCTTCAGCCCTGGTCCTGGCCCTGCTGCTGGCGGGCTGCTCGCGGCAGGTGGAACTCATGGCCGCCATGCCCGAGGCCGAGGCCAACGAAGTCATGGCCGCGCTGCAAAACGCCAGCATCGAGGCCGACAAGAAGCCCGGCAAGGAAGGCATGGTCGGCCTGTCCATCGACGCCGCCGAAATGGCCCGTGCCGTGGACCTGCTGCGCGCCAAGGGCCTGCCGCAGCAGCGCCACGCCGGCATGGGTCAGGTCTTCAAGAAAGAGGGCCTGATCTCGTCGCCGCTGGAAGAGCGCGCCCGCTACCTGTACGCGCTGTCCC
>CALRYY010000155.1:0-8288 GCA_943372515.1 Ramlibacter sp. 2FC
TGGCGCCGGCGCTCGCGCAGGTGCAGCGTGCCGGGCTCGCACAGCGGCGCCAGATCGTGGCGCAGCGCGTCGCTGCACACCGCCAGCGACGCGGCGTCGGTGTCTTCATTGACCAGCTCGCGAAACGATTCAGCCTCGCCCACCGGGCCACTGGCGCGCGCCACGGTGCCGCACACCGGCAGCGCCTGCACCGTGCGGCCCTGCACCACCAGCTGCAGATCGGGTGACGCGCCAAACAGCCGCTGGCCCGCACCGTCGTTCAAGAAAAACATGGCCGGCGCCGGGTTCACGCGGCGCAGCCGGGCAAAGGCTGCGGCGGGTGACGCGCTGGACGGGCGGCGAAAGCTCTGGCTGAGCGTGAGCGACACCAAGGGCTGTTCGCGCAGGTGCACCAGCGCGCGCGCCACCATCTGGGCGTGGCCGCCGGGTGGGTAGTCGTTGTGCGGCTCCTCGCTGCTGACGGGGGGCGGGGCCAGTGCCGCCCTTGCGGTGGGGCCAGCCGTGTCGTCCACGCCGGGCAATGACAGCACCAGATGTTCCCATCGGCCCGCTGCATCGCGCTGCCACAGGCTCTGTGCCAGAAACAGCACGCCCAATGCGCCCTGCGGCACCGCCTGTGTGGAGCCGCCCAGCACATGCGCGCTGAAGCGCAGGGCGCCTTGCAGCATCACGTCGGGCGATGGCTCAAACGCCTGCAGCAGCGCGCGCAGCGACTGCACCGGTTGGCCGTGGCCAGGCTGCGCCGATGCGGCCCAGCCCGCCAGGGCGGGGTGGGCCAGCAAGGCCGTACCCAGCGCGGTGCACGCAGCCGCCTGCACGCCATCGGCATGCACGGTCAGCACCAGCGCCGGCTGGTCGACCAGCACGGCCTGCAGCGGGTGCAGCCCGGCAATGCCGGCGTCTACGCCCAGGTACATGCCCGGCGATGTGTCCAGCCGCGCCAGCGCTTCGTTGACTTCGTCGGGGGTGGCAGCGCGGCGCCGGGGGGTCAGTGCGATCTTCAAAACATCAGGCTATGCATCAATCAATACGCAAACCGGTGCGCTTGATGATGGGCGTCATCACGCGCAGCTCCTGCTGCATGAAATTCTGCAGGTCCTGTACCGAGCCGCCCACGGGCTCCATGTACTGCGCGTGCAGCTTCTGTTTGACCTCGGGCATGGCCAGCACGGCGTTGATCTCCTGGTTCATGCGCTGCACGATGTCATTGGGCGTGCTGGCCGGCGCCATCACGGCCATCCAGGCCATGTTTTCAATCTCGGGCAGGCCGGCTTCCTTCATGGTGGGGATGTCGGGCGTGAGCTCGCTGCGTTTGGCGGTGGACACCGCCAGCGGGCGCAGCTTGCCGGCCTTGACCTGCGGGATCACGGCCACGGCGGGCACACAGGCAAACTGCACGTCGCCCTGCAGGATGGCCAGGATCGCCAGCGGCGACGACGCGTAGGGGATGTGCACCGCAAAGGTATCGGTCTTGACCTTGAGCAGCTCCACGCCCAGCTGCGACAGGCTGCCCACGCCGGTGGACGAGAAGTTGAACTTGCCGGGGTTCTTTTTCATCGTGTCCACCAGCTCGCGCAGGTTGTTGATGCCTGAATCGGTGCGCACCGCACACACATTGGCCTGCGCGCCGGCCAGCACCACGGGGCGCAGCTCGGTGAACGGGTCGTAGCCCAGCTTGTTGTAGATCTGTGTGTTGTAGACGAGCGGGCCGTTGGTGCTGATGACGTAGCTGTAGCCGTCGCCCGGCATCTTGGCCACGGCGCCGGTGCCGTTGTTGCCGCCGCCACCGGCGCGGTTTTCCACCACCACCGGCTGGCCCAGGCGCGGCGCCAGACGCTCGGCCACGATGCGCATGATCACGTCGGGCGACGAGCCTGCGCCATAGGGCACCACCACGCGGATGGGTTTGTTGGGCCAGGCGCCCGTGCCCGCGCTTTGGGCCAGCACGCCCGTGCACGCAGCGGCCACGGCCAGCGCAGCGGCCTGGGCGAACAGGCGCCGGGGGGTGGAGGAAATGGCGGTACGGGTCATGGTGTGAGCCTTTCGGTGTCGTGAAAGAAACGCGCCTCGCCCGCAATGAAGCCGGCGACCAGCGCGCGATAGGCCGACTCGACAATGTCGGGAAGCCCGGGAAAGTGCGGTTCATGCGCGGTGGCCAGCTCGCGCACACGCGCAAACACCTGCGCCTGGCGCGCGGGGGCGGCCACCTGGAATTCGTCGAGCTTGAAGCGCGTGGCGTCGCGCACGCAAAGGGCGCGCTGCGCCATCAGCGCCACGATCTGGGCGTCCAGCGCATCAATACGCTGTCGCAGCTCGCCCAGCGTGGCGGCCTGCGGCTGGTACGCCGGGTCGGTAAACCGGCGCACCGGCATGCCGCCGGTGCCGGGTTCCTGGGGTGCGGTCATGGTCTAACCCTTCGCAAGGCATTCTTATTGATAAGCAAGCTTATCAATACCCGGCACTGTGCGCCATTGGTAGCGCACACCTTGCAGCCCCAGCGCCACACGTGTAGGCGCGCCGATGTCCTACAGCGCCCTGCGTGGCGTTCCCACCGGCTGGGTGCAGTGCGCTGTCTACGCTAGGGCGATGACCCTTTTGACGCCCCGACTCAAGTCTGTTGTGACGGCCACGCTGGCTGGCGTGCTGATCGGCACGGCAGCGCTTGCGGCGTTGCTGGCCATGACCGGCAAAACCCTGTGGCCGGCCCAGCCTGCTGTGAGCCAGCCGGCGCCCTGGCAGCCTGTGGCCGCTGACTTTGCCGGTGAACAGGCATCAGACGACGCGCGCCGCGTGGCGCAGTGGGTGGCCCGCACCGGCGACCACCAGCGCCTGCACTTTGTCATATTGGACAAAAAGAACGCCAAGGTATTTGTCTTTGGCCCCGACGCCAAACTGCGCGGCGCCTCGCCCGTGCTGCTGGGCTATGCCAGCGGCGACGACAACGTGCCCGGCATTGGCCGGCGCCCGATCGACCAGGTCAAGCCCCACGAGCGCACCACGCCCGCAGGCCGCTTTGTGGCAGAGCCCGGGCGCAATGCGCAGGGCGAAGACGTGGTGTGGGTGGACTATGACGCGGCTGTCTCCATGCACCGTGTGCGCGCGACTGACCCCAAAGAGCGCCGCCTGGAGCGCCTGGCCACCGCCACGATTGAAGACAACCGCATCTCTTACGGCTGTGTGAACGTGCCCGTGGCGTTCTATGAAGGCGTGCTCAAGCCCGCGTTCGACAAACGTTACGGCATCGTCTATGTGCTGCCCGAGACCAAGCCGCTGAGCGACGTGTTTGCGGTGTAGGCCAGGGGCTGACAACACCTGTCGTTGCAAACCGACCCCGCAGATTTGCCAGACCATTAACCTGAACCCAGCCGGAAACAAAGCCGGTCACTTCCTCAACCCCGATGGCAAGACGCCATCACCCAGCCAGGAGATTTGACACATGACTGCCAAGACCAAACTGACCCAAGGCCTGATTGCCGGTGCTGTTGCCATTGCCTTTGCCGGCGGCGGCCTCGCCATTGCCCAAAGCAGCCCGCCCACCACCGGCCCGAACCCGGCCACCGCATCGGGCCAGCAAAGCTCGCAAGCCACGCCCATGGGCACCACCGGCACGCCCGGCGGCTCGAACATGACCAACACCCAGACGCCCATGACTGGTTCGACGAACAACATGGGTACCACGGGTGCGGCTGGCTCCACGTCCCCCTCGGGCTCCAACGACACGCTGACCAACACCCCGGTGGAGCGTGACGCCCAGGCTGACCGCAACTAAGCGGTGAGCCCCCCAGAGAAGAAGCCGGGCTTGCCCGGCTTTTTTTTGCTCCGGGTTTCGGCCAGGGGCAGTTGTTACAGGAAATAAGTCACGTCTGTGCGCCACCCCACGCATCAGATGTATCAATCGTTGCCAAACGCTGCCGCCGTCCCTAGCATGGTCCACAGGACTTCTGGGGATTCGGAATCATGCGGACCTTGCAATGGGTGCGCGCCATGCTTGCGGGCCTGGCGCTGGTGGGTGGCTACGCTGCGGCGCAAGACGTGGTGGTGCGCCAGCTGGCGCGCTGGATCATCGACGCGGGCGACCACGGCGGCGCGCCCTTTGCCATCGTGGACAAACGCGGCGCCACGCTGAATGTGTTTGACGCCAACGGCCGGCTTCAGGGTGCATCGCCCGCGCTGCTGGGCCTGACACCCGGTGACGCCACTGTGCCCGGCGTGGCCCAGCGCGTGCAAACGGGCCTGAGCCTGCACGACCGCACTACACCGGCCGGCCGGTTTGTGTCAGAGCCCGGACGCAACCTGAAGGGTGAACGCGTGGTGTGGGTGGACTACGCATCAGCCTTCGCCATCCATCGCATGCGCCCCGCGCCCGAGCACGAACACCGCGAACAACGCCTGGCCACGGCCACACCGGAAGACAACCGCATCACGCTGGGTTGCGTGGTGGTGCCCGTGCCGTTCTATGAAAACGTGGTGGACCCGTTGATCGGGCGGCGGCATGCGGTGGTGTATGTGCTGCCCGAGAGCGGTGAGGTCAGCGGCCTGCTGGCTGCGCATTGATCCCGCTGTCATTGCGGGCTTGACCCGCAATCCATGCCACGCCCGCAAGAGGCCTGGCCCCAAAGCGTGAATCCGTCGCTCCGTCGTATGCTGCAGGGTCTGTGGCATACATTGCGTTGGACGATCCCTTTATATGTCCGGATACCGGCTCTACGATCTCACACGGAACCGAACCGCCGCGGCCATGATCCTCGGCGGTACTGCAATGAGCGCGTGGGTTATTTGCGGCAGCAATGGTCGCGCGCTGCTCCTTACCTGGTACGTCTTGATCGCCGTTTTACTCTTGTGGGTCTTGATGTGTCTGCCTGTGATCACAGTCTTGAAGCGTCGCGCCCCTGGATGGTTCAGTGCGGTGACTGGCGGACGACCCGCCAGTGCACAGCAGTGGCATAGCCTCTCGCGGTCACAGCGGATTTTCGCCGTGAAGCTGCGACTATTCGAGCTGTACACATCAGCCGTGCTTGGGACAGGCCTGGCGGTGATCGTCTTGCAGCTTATGACCAGGGTGTCCGCCCTGTTTGGGTTGAAGTGGTGAAGGTGGCGTTTTGAAATGCAAAGGCAACCAACCTTGACAACTGTCCAGTATTCCGTTCGACCCGGACGACTGGCGGCCTTACGCTACATGTCTGCGGCCCACTTCACTCCAAGTAGGGCGCTTTGGCTGGTCGAATAGTGGTTGTTGAGTACAACCCGCGTTGAGCTAAACGTCACGTCTTCAGCATGAGGAAAGCAAATGAGTGCGAGCAAGCCCGCATGGCGCTGTTCCTTGAAGAGCAAGGTGCGGTGACCCTTGACATGTCAATCCAGACCGACGGCGTACGGCCAAAGATTGAATCTGACATTGGGCCGCAATTGCAGTTGCATCGCCCTGGGCTGCGTCAACGCCTTCAGGGAATACGTTGAAGACGGGTTCTTCCCTGGCTCAACGCTGACCCCGCGCAATAACCCCGCGCCGTCAGGCACTGCTCATTTGCCCCTCAGATTTCTGGGTTAAGGTTCCGGCCATGAACACATCCCCCTGGCGCCTGGGTTGGCGCACGCTGTGGCGCGACCTGCGCGCGGGTGAGCTGCGCCTGCTGATCGTGGCCGTGACGCTGGCCGTGGCTGCGCTGACGGCCGTGGGCTTTTTTGCAGACCGACTGAAAGGCGGGCTGGCGCGCGACGCCCGCCAGCTGCTGGGCGGCGACGCCGTGGTGACCAGCGACAACCCCACGCCGCAGGCCTTCATTGACCGCGCCCGCGCTCTGGGCCTGCAGGCCACGGGCACGCTGGGCTTTCCCACCATGGGGCGCGCGAATGAAGCGCAGGGCGGCGCCAGCAAGCTGGTGGCGCTGAAGGTGGTGAGCGCCGGCTACCCGCTGCGCGGCAGCCTGCGTGTGGCGCCAGCGCCTGAAACGCCGGGCCAAACCACCCGCGACGTACCCGCCAAGGGCGAGGCCTGGGTCGACGCACCGCTGCTGGACGCGCTGGGCCTGAAGATGGGCGACCCGCTGCTGCTGGGCGATTCGGCACTGAAGATCGCCCGCATCATCGTGACCGAGCCCGACCGCGGCGGCGGCTTCATGAGCTTTGCGCCGCGCGTGATGATCAACCAGGCCGACATCCAGGCCACGGCGCTGGTGCAGCCGGCCAGCCGCCTGAGCTACCGGTTCGCGGTGGCGGGAACCGACCGGCAGGTACGTGCCTTCAACCAATGGGCCGATGCCGAGATCAAAAGGGCCGAGGTGCGCGGCGTGCGGCTGGAGTCGTTGGAGTCGGGCCGCCCCGAGATGCGCCAGACGCTGGACCGCGCCGAAAAATTCCTGAACCTGGTGGCATTGCTGGCCGCGTTGCTGAGCGCGGTGGCCGTGGCGCTGGCCGCGCGCGGCTTTGCCGCCAACCACCTGGACGACTGCGCCATGCTGCGCGTGCTGGGCCAGAGCCAGCGGACCATCGCCATGAGCTATGCGTTTGAGTTTGCCCTGATCGGCCTGTTTGCCAGCGCCCTGGGCGTGGCCATTGGCTTTGGGGTGCACTATGTGTTTGTGATGCTGCTGGCCGGCCTGGTGGATGCGGCCCTGCCTGCTGCCAGCCTGTGGCCCGTGGCGTTTGGCATGGGCATGGGCCTGACGCTGCTGTTTGCCTTTGGCCTGCCGCCGGTGCTGCAGCTGGCCCAGGTGCCGCCGCTGCGCGTGATCCGCCGCGACGTGGGCGGGCTCAAGCCGGCCTCCATGGCAGTGCTGGGTGTTGGTGTGGCGGGCTTTGCCGCGCTGCTGCTGGCGGCCAGCTCCGACTTGCTGCTGGGCGCGATCGCCGTGGGGGGCTTTGCGGTGGCGGTGGCTGTGTTTGCCGGTTTGAGCTGGGTGGCCGTCA
Organism: Ramlibacter sp. 2FC; assembly: GCA_943372515.1. GTDB lineage: Bacteria > Pseudomonadota > Gammaproteobacteria > Burkholderiales > Burkholderiaceae_C > RAM1. The sequence goes on from CALRYY010000155.1 coordinate 6,907, forward strand.
AGCTTCTGCGCAAGAGCGTGAACGAGGCCACAGCCCCGCGCTGGCTGGTGCTGGCCACGCGCCAGATATCGGCACGTCCAGCCTATGCGGTGGTGCAGGTCAGCGCGCTGGCGGTGGGCCTGCTGGCGCTGATACTGCTGGTGCTGCTGCGCACCGACCTGATCAGCAGCTGGCGCAAGGCCACGCCGCCCGATGCACCGAATCGTTTTGTCATCAACGTCATGCCAGAGCAGGGTGACGCGTTTTTGAAGAACCTGCGCGACGCCGGTGTGGGCAAGCTCGACTGGTACCCCATGATCCGCGGTCGCCTGGTGCAGGTCAACGGCCGCGACGTAACGCCCGACGACTACACCGACGAGCGCGCCAAGCGCCTGGTCGACCGTGAATTCAATTTGTCGCATGCGGCCGTGCAGCCACCCCACAACGAAGTGGTGGCCGGCGCCTGGCAGGCCGAGGAGGCCGGCGCCATCAGCGTGGAAGATGGCATTGCCAAGACGCTGAACCTGAAGATGGGCGACACGCTGCGCTTTGACATCAGCGGTGTTTCGACCGACGCCAAGATCACGTCGCTGCGCAAGGTGGACTGGGGCTCCATGCGGGCCAACTTCTTCGTCATGTACCCGGTGAGCAAGCTGGATAACGTGCCCATCACCTACATGAGCGCCTTTCGCGCACCCGACACCCGCGGTTTTGACAACGCGCTGGTCAAGGCCTTCCCCAACATCACCAACGTGGACATGACGGCCACGCTGAACCAGGTGCAGGGCGTGCTGGACAAGGTGATCCGCGCGATTGAATTTTTGTTCGGCTTTACGCTGGCGGCGGGCGTGGTGGTGCTGTTTGCCGCCGTGACCGCCACGCGCGAGGAACGCGCGCGTGAATACGCGATCATGCGCGCCGTGGGTGCGCGTGCCAGCCTGCTGCGCCAGGTGCAGCGCGCCGAGCTGGCAGGCGTGGGCCTGCTGGCGGGCTTTCTGGCCAGCATCGTGGCGTCTGTTGTGGGTTGGGGGCTGGCGCGGTTTGCGTTTGAATTTGAGTGGACGGTGTCGCCCTATGTGCTGATAGGTGGTGCGCTGGCGGGGGCTGTGCTGGCGTTGGCGGCGGGCTGGTGGGGGCTGCGTGAGGTGCTGAACCGGCCGGTGATGGATACGTTGCGTCGTGCAGCTGAATGAGTGCTAGTTTGCTGCACCTCGCGGCAAAGGCGTGCGCGGACACCCGTCAACGCTTCACTAAAGCGGTCGCCTGCGGCGACTTCCCGGCGCTGCTCGGTCATGCGGCCCACCGCAGAACTCGCTTCGCGCTACGCGCTGCGCTCTAACAGCCGCGGTGAGTCAGTTTACGAAGCGCGCTTTGCGCGCGGCCGCATGCCCTGCGCTGCTCGG
>CALRYY010000156.1:0-8278 GCA_943372515.1 Ramlibacter sp. 2FC
GGTGGACATTGGCGACCACAACTCGGGCGCGCTGCTGCGGTCCTTGCCGGGCAAGGCCAAGCTGATGGTGGCCGGCTACCAGCTGTGGCTGGCACTGGCCTGGGGTGTGGGCCGCTGGGTGAGCATGGCGCTTGCCAACCGCATGACACGCTCCATGGCGCGCGCCATGCGCTGCCCCGTGCCGCCCGCGCAGATGGGCTGGCAGATGAACTATCCGTATGCCGCCCAGTGGACGGGCGGCTACCGCCTGGCCGCACAGGTGGTGCCGGTGTGCCCCATGCTGTACGTATGGGGCAAGCGCAAGCCGTTCCAGTTCCAGTCGCAGCGATGGGTGCAGCAGCAGGCCGCACGGCCAGGCTGTGCTGTACAGGCGTTTGATGCGGGCCATTGGGTGATGCTGGACCAGCCTGCAGCCTTTAACGTCTGTGTGACCGCGTGGCTGGCCCGCACGCCGGTGGCCTGAAAAAATGCCGGGCATGTTGCAGCCCACCCCCGCGATCGAAAGCTGGCACGCCCACGTGTACTTTGACGGCCCGACACGCGACGCCGCCTGGGCGCTGCGTGAACGCATAGAAGCCGCATTGGGCGATCGCATCCAGATGGGCCGCTTTCATGAAAAGCCCGTGGGGCCGCACCCGATGTGGAGCTACCAGCTGGCGTTTGGTGCGGCGCAGTTTGCCGATGTGGCCGCCTGGCTCACGCTGAACCACGGCGCGCTGGACGTCTTCATGCACCCCAACACCGGCGACGCGCTGCGCGACCACCGCGACTGTGCGCTGTGGCTGGGCAGGTCGCACACGCTGGATTTGCGGGCGGTCGGCGGTTAGGCGCTTTTGCTCTTGTACGCAAGGTAGTGGGTGGGGCTGCTGGCGCTTCACTGCGGCGCCCTCCGCTGCGCTACGGGTTCCCTGCGCTGCTCGCCCTGCGGGGCGGGGTTTGAGCGCTTCGCAATGGCGCTGATACGCGCCATTCCATAAATCGCCCAAACCCCGGTCCGCCTGCGGCGGACTGCCCCCGCAGTTCTGCGCTGCTCGGCGTCGCAGAGGCGCGCCAGCAGCCCCACCCCCCGTCCTTGCCGACGGGACTAAGGCGTCTTAAGAGCCCAGTCCCAACGCGTCATACACCCGCGCCGCCGCATACGCATCGTTGGCCGCATAGACCAGCTGCGATTCGCTCAGGCGGGGGTTGGCCCAGTTGGAGGTGGCGGCTTTTTTGGACTTGATGAAGCGGCGGTTGAACAGCACCGCCACCGCGCCCTTGACGCCCATGTCCTTGCGCCAGCCGTCCTTGTGGAACACATGGTTCAGGTCCAGCACATCGGCCGGCTGCACGCGCAGCTTGCTGACGATGCGCTTGTGGTCGTCGCCCAGGCCAAAGCCCGCCTTGGGCACGCCGGGGTGGGCCAGCAGGGCGGACACCACGTCGCGGCAGGGCGCGTCGTGCAGCTGGAATACCCAGGCCCGGTCAGCCGTGGACAGCTGCACGATGTGCGGCCCGTCAGACACCTGGTCCTTGAAAAATGTGGGTTTGGATTCGGTGTCAAAGCCCCAGGCGCCGGCGCGTACCAGCGCGTCAAACGCGCGCTCGGCCTGCTCGCGCGTGGCGACCAGCTCGATGCGGTCCAGGCCCAGCCGCTCAAACGGCTCCAGCAGGGCGATTTCTTCCTTGGATGGCGTGGTGCGGTGCATCGGCCGATGTTACGCGGCCGACGGCACCGGGCTGTCAGCGCGCCACCAGCACCGGCACGGTTGATTCAGCCACCACGCGCGACGCCACGCTGCCCAGCATCAGCCGCGCAATGCCCGATCGGCCGTGCGAGCCCACCACGATCAGGTCGACGCCCAGCTCCTGGGCCGTTTGCAGGATGCCCACCGATGCGCCCACATCTTCGGCGATGCGCGGTGCGACATCCACCCTGGGCCCCCCCTCGGATGCCTGCGCGGCAATGGCCGCATGGGCCTGGGCCGCATGGTCCATGGCGGCCGACATGTAGGCCTGAAAACCCATGGGGTTGGCCTCGCCGATGCCCAGGTAAGGGTAGGGGTCCACCACGTACAGCGCGGTGAGTTGTGCGCCATGGCTGCGGGCCAGGCCAATGGCCAGGGCAGCGGCGTGTGTGGAGGCGGCGGAGCCGTCGGTGGCCAGCAGGATGTGCTTGAACATGAGGGTTTCCTTATCGGTTGCGCTACAGACTGAAGCCCATCGTGCCCTGAGGTGAACGCCCGGGGCTTGACCTGCATCAACGCGCAACCCTGCGGGCGCGGCTAGATTGCGCACATGAACGCCGCACCTGTCCATCCCGTTGTCCCGCACGACGCACCCCTGGGGGATTTCTCGCGTTGCCATCTGGGCATCGTGTCGCAGCTGGAATCGTTTTCAGACCTGCCCGATCTGCTGGGGCCGGCGGCCCAGTCCCGCGTGGTGGCGCAGGGGACGCTGGACCTGTTCAAGGACAGCGTGTTTGCCCACCATGCGGACGAGGAAAAAGAGCTTTTCCCTGCCGTCCTGCGCAGCGCGCAGCGCGGCGAAGAGGCCGACCTGGTGCAATCGATGACGCAGCGCCTGGTCAAGGAGCACCGAAGCATTGAAGCGCAATGGAAGCTGCTGGAGCCTGAAGTGCGCGCCGCCGCACGCGGCAAGCCCGCCACCGTGGACCCCGCTGCTGTGCAGCAGCTGGTGGTGGATTACCTGGCCCACGCACGCTTTGAGGAAGAGCATTTCCTGCCGATGGCTGCGTGCATCCTGGGGCGCAACATGAACCATGTGGCTGCGCTGGACATGGCCCTGCACCTGCGCCACGCGGTGCCGGCCATCCCCGCCTACATCTGACTCAGGCCTGCGCAGGTGTTGCCGGCCTTGCCGGCCACAGGCGTGCCATGGCACCAAACAGCAGCGCACCCAGCACCAGCGCTGCGGCCGCGATCTCAAGCGACAGCGTGAACCCCGCCGCCGGTGTGGCTGCGCGCGCGAGCATGGCCGCTGCCAGCGGCGGCCCCACGATCTGTCCCAGGCCGTACAGCGCGGTCAAGAGGCCCATCAGCGCCGCCGGCGCCTGCGGGCGGATGCGCCGCACTTCCTGCATTGCAAAGAAGGTGATGGCGGTGAACGGCAGGCCCAGCAGCAGGCTGCCGATGGCAAAACCCGCCAGGCTCGGGCTGTACAGGCCTACGCCAATACCCAGTGCCTGGATGGCATAGCAGATGGCCAGCAGCAGCCGCAGGTCCAGCGGCGTGCGCATGCGCGATGCAACCAGGGCGCCGCCGATCACGCCCAGGCCAAAGATCGGCCAGAACATGTCCAGCCAGGGCGAGCCCGGCAGCGACTGGCGCGCGATCACCGGCAAAAAAGTGGCGGTGATGATGTAGCCAAACCCGGCCAGGCCATAGGCGAGCGTGAGCAGGGTGATTTCGCCCGCGCCATGGCTGCTGCCACCGGCGCCGCTTCCGGCGGCCGCAGTGCCCGGCACGGGCAACTCGTGGCGTGGCGCCAACACCGGCCACACCAGCGCTGTCAGCCCGGCGGCCAGCAGGCCAAACACCAGCCACCCTGCGGCGGCCGTCCAGTGCCAGGCCACCATGCCGCTGGCCGCCAGGCCGCTGAGCACAATGCCGGCGCCCGGGCCGGTGTAGATCACCGCGCCCATGGCCGGCACACCCAGGCGCGCCATCTGGCCCAGGCACCAACCCGACGTGTACACAAACACCAGGGCGCTGGCCACCCCCGCGGCAAAACGCAGCAGCGCCCAGGCGCCGGGCCAGTGCAGGGCCATGCCCAGTGTCAGCACACAGGTGGCCACCAGCCCGGCGCGCACCAGCGCCGTGAAGCGCGGGGGCGGCAATGGACCGAAGCGCCGCCAGGCCCAGGGCTGCAATGTGCACAGCAGCGCGCCCAGCAGATAGCCCAGGTAATTGGCACTGGCCAGCCAGCTGGCCGTAGGCAGGCTGACCACGCCGTCGGCCAGCATCATGGGCAGCAGGGGGGTGAAGGCAAAACGGCCAATGCCCATGGCCACTGCTAACGAAAGCATTCCTGCGGCCGCGACCTGCCAGGGTTTCAAGGTTGAAGTCATTGGCCGCGATTTTGTCAGGCGGTTGATCACCGTGCCTGTCACATGCCATGATGCAGGTCCGAAAACCCCCACCTCACCATGAAGCTATTCAAACGCCTTCTGTCCGGCGGCCCGGAACAGCAGGCTCCCAAGCTGGAGGCGCCGTCGCAGGTTGACGGCCAGGAAGAGTCCCGCGTGACAGAGCTGGGCAGCCAGTCCCATACACGGCGCGAACTGCTCAGGGTTCTGACGCGCGACACCCTGCGGTTTTGCGGCATTCCCGAGGGTTGGGTCGAGTGCCAGGTGCTGGTGGTCAGCACCCGCAAGGCGCAAACGCACATGCACGTGCGCCTGGTCGTGCGCCATTGGGACGATCAGCTGGTTCGCCATGCGGTGGCGTTCGAGCGGCGCCTGATGGCCGAGGTGCAGCGCTTTGAGCCGCAGGCCTCTGAATGGCTGCACAGCATCACCTGGCAGTTCAAGGCCGACAACTGCCCTCATACCGAGATGCCTCCGCCCGAGACCTGGACCGGTGCGCCACTGGCCGTGTCGCTGCTGGACACGGGCGGCGGGCCCGGCAGCGACTATGACGAGCCCATGACCGAGCTGGAGCAGGACCTGGCCCAGCTCATGGCCGTGCGCGATTCGGCGCTGGCCGAGCTGCGCAGCGACATACCCGACTTCGCGGCGACGCAGCCCGGCATGCGCTGACGTGGCCACGCCGGCGCGACAGCCCGCCAGGCGCCGCGGCCGCCACCACGTGTACGTGGTGCAACTGTCTGACGAGGTCTGGAGCCTCGCACGCTTTCGCAAAGCCAACCCCGATTACGTGCTGGGCCAGCCGTTTGTGTATGTGGGCATGACCGGGCTGGACCCGGACGTGCGCTTTGACAAGCACAAGGCCGGCATCCAGGCCAACAGCTATGTGCAGCGCTACGGCCTGCACCTGCTGCCCCAGCTGTACGAGCGCTACAACCCCATGCCCTACCAGGACGCCCGCCTGATGGAGGTGGAACTGGGCATTGCGCTGCGCGCGCGCGGCTACGGGGTGTGGCAGGCCTGAACAGGCTCAGCGGCGTGGGTTTAGTGGATACGCCGGGTCGGTAAATCCGGGCGTGGACGGGTGGCCCGGCGCCACGAATAAATCGACCAGCGCCTCGTCTTCAGCCGTCACGGAGTAGTCCAGCGCGGGCAGGTAGTCCTGCCACTGCGCCAGTGTGCGCGGCCCGGCAATCACGCTGCTGACCGCCCGGTGCGCCAGCACCCAGGCCACGGCCAGCTGCGCCACGGTGGTTCCGTGGGCTTGCGCGTGCTGCTGCAGCTTTTGCGCAATGACCAGCGATTCCTCGCGAAATTCGGTCTCGGTCATGCGCTTGTCGCCCCGGCCGGCGCGTGTGCCTTCAGCGGGCTTGGCGCCGGGGGTGTATTTGCCCGTGAGCACGCCGCGCGCCACCGGGCTGTAGGGCACCACACCGATGCCAAAGTGCTCGCACGCGGGGAGGATCTCGACCTCAGGCATGCGGTTGAGCAGGTTGTAGTAGGGCTGGCACACCACGGGCCCGGGCATGCCGATGGCGCGCGCGGTACGGATCAGCTCGGCAATGCGCCAGCCGCGAAAGTTGGACACGCCCCAGTAGCGGATCTTGCCGGCAGCCAGCAGCGCCTGCAGCGCGTACAGCGGCTCTTCCAGGTCCATGCCGTTGTAGTCGCGGTGCAGGTACAGCACGTCGATATGGCTGGTCTGCAGGCGCGTCAGGCTGGCGTCCACCTCGCGCAGCATCCAGGTGCGCGAGTAGTGGCCTTCGTTCGCGCGGGGGCCCATCGCGTTGCCCAGCTTGGTGGCCAGCACCCAGTCGTCACGCTGGCCTTTGAGCAGGCTGCCCAGCATGGTCTCGGACGCACCCTTGGTGTAGACATCCGCGGTGTCGATGAAATTGACGCCGTGCCCGCGCGCATCGGCCATGATGCGCGCGGCCTCGGCGGCGTCGGTCTGGTCGCCAAACATCATGGTGCCCAGGCACAGGGCGGATACTTTGAGGTTGCTCTTGCCGAGCGTGCGGTACTGCATGGGGGCTCCTGGTTTCAGCAGGGCCACACCTTAGCGCAATGCGTGGCGCAGTGCATCGGCGCACAGCCGCACCGCGGTGTTGGCCTCGTCAATGACCCGGCCCATGAGGATGAAGCCGTGGATCTGCCGCGCAAAGCACACGTACTGTGTCGGCACGCCTGCTGCCGACAGTTTGTCGGCATAGGCCAGGCCTTCGTCGCGCAGCGGGTCGTAGCCGGCGGTCAGCACCAGCGCGGGTGGCAGCCCGGCGTGGCTTGCGGCCAGCAGGGGGGACGCGCGCCAGTCGGTGTACTGCGCAGCATCAAGGTAGTGGCCCTGGAAGTAATCAATGACCTCGCGCGTGAGCAGGTAGCCCGTGCCATTTTCCCGGTGCGAAGCGCTCGTGCCGTGCATGTCGGTGGACGGGTAGATCAGAAGCTGGAATGCAGCGCGCGGCGCGTCGCCCGCGTCGCGCAATGCCAGCGTGACAGCGGCCGTGATGTTGCCGCCCGCGCTGTCGCCGCCCAGCGCCACGCGCGCCGGGTCCACGGCCAGCGTGGCCGCGTTGGCAAACACCCAGCGTGTGGCCGCCAGTGCGTCGTCGATGGCGGCGGGAAAGCGGTGCTCGGGGCCCAGCGGATAGTCCACCGCGTACACGGCGCAGCCCGCGCCGTTGGCCAGCTCGCGGCACAGCACGTCGTGCGTGTCCAGGTCGCCGATGACCCAACCGCCCCCGTGAAAGTACACCAGCGCGCCCAGCACCTGGGAGGCGGTGCTGCCCGCAGGTCGGTATTCGCGCAGGGTGATGCGGTCTGCCGGGCCGGGCAGGGTGATGTCGCGCACGGACGCCACGTCGGGCGCAGCCGGCTGGCTGTAGGTGCGCCGGTCGCGGTAAGCGCTGCGGGCCTCAGGTGGGCTGAGCTCGTGGGTCGAGGGGATATTGCGCTGGCGGATCAGGTCCAGCAGCGCCTGGGCTTGCGGGTCGAGCATGGCAGACGTCCTGCGGGCAAAGCAGCCACTATAGGCCGCCGCACCCCGCAACACGAGCCAGGGCTGTCACGCAGGCATCTGCTGCATGGACAGGCCCGCCGCGGCGAGCCGGATGGGCGCGCTGCGCATTGGCGCGGCTGCCGGTGCATGCACCGTGACCAGGTTCACGCAGGACGATTCCAGCGCATAGAGGAGGGCTCGCCGGTGCTCGGTGGTCAGGAAGCTGTCACCGGGCTGCAGCACCACGTCGCGCGGGTCGTTGTCCAGCGTGAGCCAGATGCTGCCGCGCCGGCAGGTGATGCGCACGCCGGCCGCGTCGTCCAGGCTGAAGGTCGACCGCGGGCTCAGGCCCATGTCGAAAGCGGGTGGGGTGGTGTTCATGGTCAGGCCTTTCACATTCATGGTAGGAATGAATATACTGAGCATGATTCAAGGTATCAAACGGCGATTTGGAATGTTTCGCATGCCAATTCAGAATGTCAAAGTGCCCCCCTTGCCCGTTGTGGCCACGGGCCGTGGCGGCCTCCCGCCACTGGACCTGCTGCCCAGTTTCGAGGCGGCGGCGCGCCACCTGAGCTTTACGCTGGCCGCGCGCGAGCTGTTCCTCACCCAGTCGGCGGTCAGCCGCCAGATCCAGCAGATCGAGGCTGCCATGGGCGTGGCGCTGTTCGAGCGCCGCCACCGCGCGCTGGTGCTGACCGAGGCCGGGCTGGTCATGCAGCGTGCCGTGGTGGACTGCCTGGAACGGCTGCGCGACGCCAGCGCGCGCGTGCGCGCCAGCACGGCGGCGCGCCAGGTGTCCATGACCTGCACGCCGGGCTTTGCGTCGCTGTGGCTCATCCCCCGGCTGGCGCGGTTCGCGGCGGCGCACCCGGCGGTGGATGTGCGCATTTCGGCCACGCTGGAGTTGCTGGACCTGCAGCGCACCCAGGTGGACGTAGCGGTGCGCTTTTGCGCCAATGCCGACGGCGTGGGCCCCTCGCTGTTTGAAGAAACCGTGGTGCCGCTGTGCGCGCCCGCACTGCTGCGCGATGCCGCGCGCCCGCTGCGCAAGCCGGCCGACCTGGCGCAGCACACGCTGCTGGCGGTGGACTTGCCCCAGGGCATGGCGCTCACCATGGACTGGGAGCCCTGGCAGCGCGTCATGGGCCTGAATGAACTGCGCATGAAGAACACCATGCGCTTTACCCAAT
>CALRYY010000157.1:0-8229 GCA_943372515.1 Ramlibacter sp. 2FC
TACCCCCCGTCCTTGCCGACGGGCTCAAGCCGAGCTGGCCAACCTCTGCCCATAAAAATCAATAAACGCCCTCACCTTCGCCTGCACATGCCGCCCGGGCGCGTACACCGCGTGCACGCCGCCACGGGGTAGCTGCCACTGGGGCAGCAGGCGCACCAAGGTGCCGTCTTGTACGGCTCGGCTGGCGCTGTAGCTATCCAGCACCGACACGCCTGCGCCCGATTGCAGCAGCGCACGCGCGGCGGCAGCCGAATCGCACCGCAGGCGGCTGGTCATGCGCACGGTGCGCTGCTGGTTGCGGGGGCCGGTGAATTTCCAGGTCAGTGGTGTGGGCAGCACGCTCAAGGCAATCCACTGGTGCTGGGCCAGGTCTTCAGGCTTTTTGGGCGTGCCGTGCTGCTGCAGGTAGGCGGGTGCAGCCACCAGGTGCTGTTCAAACTCGCCCAGCCTGGTGGCGCGCAGCGTGGAGTCGCGCAGCCAGCCCATGCGGATGGCCACGTCGATGCCGTCTTTCACGATGTCCACCACACGGTCGCTGCTGCGCAGGTCGATCTGCAGCTGCGGGTGCTGCGCAGCAAACGCGGCCACGATGGGCGCGAGCGACTGTGCCGCATGGTCCACCGTGGCGCTGATGCGCAGCGTGCCACCAAGCATCGCCGCGCCCTGGCCGGCCTGCGCCTGGGCCAGCGCGTCCTGCAGGCCGCGCAGCGGCGGTACAGCCTGGGCGTACAGGGCCTGGCCTGCATCCGTGAGTGCCACGCGGCGCGTGGTGCGGCTGAACAGGCTGACGCCCAGCAAAGCCTCCAGCCGGCTGACCTCGATGCTCACACGCGCCTTGCTAAGGCCCAGCAGCTCGGCCCCGGCCGTGATGCCACCCGCATCGGCAACGGCGGCAAACACGCGCAGCGCATTCAGGTCAGCGCCGGCGGTTTCGTTTGTTTTTGATTTCATAACAATCAATTGTGACTGGCCATCTTTATCGAATCAAGCATGCATGGAACAGTACAGCCACTGATTCACAACCCCTTGAAGGAAAACGCACCATGAACATCGCACTGATCGGCGCCAGCGGCTTTATCGGCTCGGCCCTGCGCACTGAGGCCCTGACCCGCGGCCACAAGGTGACCGCCCTGGTCACCAACCCGGCCAAACTGGCTGCCGCCCCCGGGCTGACCACCGTGAAGGTGGACGTGAACGACACCGCGGCGCTGGCCAACCAGCTCAAGGGCTTTGACGCTGTGCTCAGCGCCTTCAGCGGCCACGCACAGGCCAACACATTCGACTATTACCTGGCAGGTTTCAAATCCATCGTGGCCGCAGTGAAGCAGGCCGACGTGCCCCGCCTGCTGGTCGTGGGCGGCGCAGGCAGCCTGTATGTGGCGCCCGGCTTGCAGGCGCTGGACACACCGCAGTTCCCCACCGAGTACAAGCCCACCGCCGAGGGCGCGCGCCAGGCTTTGAACCTGCTGCAGGCCGAGCCCACGTTCAACTGGACCATGCTCAGCCCCAGCGCCGTGATCGCCCCCGGCGAGCGCACAGGCAAGTTCCGTCTGGGGCAGGACCAGTTGCTGGCCGACGCGCAAGGCAACAGCCATATTTCGGTAGAGGACTACGCCGTGGCCTTGATTGACGAGCTGGAGAAGCCGGCACATGCACGTCAGCGCTTCACCGTCGGGTATTGAACGGCTGCGTGGAAATGGCGCCTTGCGGGTAGGCGCCATCCCACAGCAACAGACGCGGCGCCCCGACATGGGCGCCGCCTGGGCGCTCCCAATAATGGTCTTCATCAAGACAGACCAAGGAGCAACCATGTCTTTTGCGCTTTACATGCTGGGTTTTGCAATCTTTCTGGGCGGCCTGATCTGGGGTGCCGTAGAGATGGGCATCCCCCACCTTTACATCGGCATTGCGGCCACGATGCTGCTGGGGCTGGGCATCTTCAGTGCCGTGGCCCGGACCCGGTCCAAGGACCCGTCCTGAGGCGCCAACAGGAGACTCCACCATGCAGAAAACCACCCTCACCCGGATTGACAACGACCCTGCCAAGGCTGACCCGGAGCGCCTGGCGGTAGAGGCCCACGTGCACCGCACCAAGGCTGTGGCAGCCCTGAGCCCCGAATCGCGGGCCGATTTGGCACCCGCCACCCCGCTGGAACTGTCGCAGCAACAGCTGGAGGTGGAAGAAGACCCCAAGCTGCCCAAAAAGCCCTGAGCCTGGCCACACTGGCCCCATGAAACAAAAAAAGGGGTGGAACGCAGGTTCCACCCCTTTTTCATGACGCCCGGTCAGTGCTTCATTGCGTCGCGCAGCGCCTTCACCTCATCATGGTTGCGTTGCGCACCCTGGGTCTGGCGCTCGATCAATGCGCGCACATCGGCGGGCAGCGCTTCGTGCTTCAGGGCCTTGCGATAGCGGGCGAGGGCGGCGTCTTCACCACGCTCGCATTCTTCCAGCACAACCAGGTCGTCCTTGGTGGTCAGTGCGCTGCGCACCGACACCCAGCCGCGGTGCAGCGCACCGCTCATGGTTCCGCCCTCTTCGGGCTCGCCACCGCGCGCGCGCACCTGCTGCTCCAGCTCGGCGGCCGCAGCTGCACATTCACCGGCGTGGCGCAGCAGCAGGGTCTGGATATCCGCCGAGGTGGCATGCTCGGCGCTGGCGCGAAAACCGTATTCGCCGTCGTGGCACGACTCCAGCAGATCGTTGAGCACGTCGATCACGTCGCCGTCACGGTCCGTGCTTTCGCTGATGCGTGAGGCACGCTCATAGGCGGCTTGCACCGCCGGCCGCGCCGCGCCCCAATGCAGGCTGGAATCAGTGCGGCCCTTGTCCCATTCCTCAACCAGGCGGGGTTCGGCCACATCAAACGGGCTGTTGTACACGCCGGCTGCAGACCAGCCCAGCGAATACGCGGGGTGGTAGTCGTCATAGACACGGCCCTTTTCGTAATAGGGCTCGCGTTCGTACGCGTCGCGCCAATAGGCTTCTTCGGCCGTGGGGTTCACGGCTTCGGCCGCGGCCTTGCCGCCCAAACCACCTACCACGGCGCCGGCGATGCCGCCCACGGCAGCGCCGATGGGCCCGCCCACAACGCCCAGCGCGGCGCCAGCTGCGGCACCGCCCACAGCAGCGCCCAGGCCCGTGCCCACGGGGTGGGCACCAGGTTCGTTGGTGATCGGGTCGCGGTTGGCGTCCCGGGGGGTGTCACGGTATTCGTCGAGTTCGTCAGACATGGTGTGCTCCTTGGATGGGTTGTTGCAGACAGGCCATCTTCAGCCGAGCACAACGCGGGCGCGGTCGGCACTTGGCATTCGTGCTTGTAGGAATCCGCCCGCAGGCCGTTACGCCCCACGCTGTATCCTTCAGTTCATGTACGCCCCGCACTTCGGCCTGACGCAGGACCCGTTTTCCATCGCGCCCGACCCGCGTTACCTGTTCATGAGCGAACGCCACCGCGAAGCTTTGGCGCACCTGCTGTACGGGGTGAATGGCGGCGGCGGCTTTGTGCTGCTGTCGGGCGAGATCGGCACGGGCAAAACCACCGTGTGCCGCTGCTTCCTGGAGCAGATCCCGGCGCAGTGCAACGTGGCCTACATCTTCAACCCCAAGCTCACCGTCACCGAGCTGTTGCGCACCATCTGCGACGAGTTCCATGTGGCGGTGCCCGAGGGCGCCGCCAGCCCCAAGGATTTCATCGACCCGCTCAATGCCTTTTTGCTGCGCACGCATGCCACCGGGCAAAACAACGTGCTGATCATTGACGAGGCGCAGAACCTGGACGCCGACGTGCTGGAACAGCTGCGCCTGCTGACCAACCTGGAAACCAGCGAACGCAAGCTGCTGCAAATCGTGCTGATCGGCCAGCCCGAGCTGCGTGACGTATTGGCGCGACCCGAACTGGAGCAACTGGCCCAGCGCGTGATTGCCCGCTTTCACCTGGACGCGCTGAGCCAGGCCGAGACGGCGCAGTACATTGCCCACCGCCTGTCGGTGGCCGGGCACACCGGCGCCCTGCCCTTTGACACGGTGGCGCTCAAGCGCATTCACACACTGGCGCGCGGTGTGCCCCGGCGCATCAACCTGCTGTGCGGCCGCGCCCTGCTGGGCGCCTATGCCGAAGGCCTGGGCACGGTCACACGGCGCGTGGTGGACAAGGCCGCCGCCGAAGTGTTTGGCCCCAGCGCGCCACGGCACAAGCCGCGCCAGCTGGCCCTGGCCGGTGCAGCGGCCGCGCTGCTGCTGGTCGCTGGAGCGGGGCTGGGCGTGGCGCTGAACCGCAGCGGTCAAGGCAGCCATGCAGCCAGCGGCACCGACCCGCTGGCCAGCCCCGTGCTGACGCTCAGGCCAGCCACCACCATCCAATCGCCAAAGGCCGCGCGCTGACATGTCATACATCCTTGACGCCTTGAAGCGCGCCGACGCGCAACGTGAACGCGGCCAGGTGCCGGGTCTGAACGCCCAGCCACTGCCAGTGGCGCCCGCGCCGGATGCGGCGAAACGCCTGGGCTGGTGGGTGGGGCTGGCTTGCGGCCTGACGGCCTTGGCTGCAGGCGGCTTGTACTGGCATTCGGACAGCACGCAGGCCGCGCCCGCACCTGTGGTTGCAGCGGCGCCAGCTGCAGCCATATCACCCGTACCCGTACCCGCACCGGTGCCCGCACCCGCACCACTGCCCAGCGTGAAAGGCGTGCCGCAGACGCCCCCGGCCCAGCCGCCCGTGACGCAGCCCCCCCCGCCACCCGCCACGCCTGTCTTCAAACCCGTGCCGCTGCAGCGCCGTGAAGCGGCTTCGGCAGCAGGCGCCGGCGCCGTGCCCGCGCTCAGCGAGCTGCCTGAAGACATCCGCCGCACCGTGCCCAAGCTGGTCGTGAGCGGCTCGGTCTATTCCAGCAACCCGGCCCAGCGCATGCTGATTGTCAACGGCCAGGTGCTCAACGAAGGCAGCACGCTGGCGCCCGATCTGGTGCTGGAACGCATTGGCGCCAAAAGCGCGGTGCTCAGCCTGCGCGGCACGCAATTTCGGCTGGACTACTGACGCTGCGTGTTGGCGCGGCTTACTGGCGCGGCATCAACTCGTACAGGTCAAAGCCCGCGCTGCGCCCGCCCAGGCAGCTGGCAAACGTGTCTTCAATCTTGCGCCACATCGCCAGGCGGTTGCGCCATTTGCTGATGCTGTGGCCCTCATCTGCAAACAGCAGGTACTCCACCGGATGGCCGCGCTTTTGCAGCGCGGCCACCACGTCGTCAGAGTCCTGCCTGAGCACGCGGATGTCGTTGCCACCATGGATGACCAGAAGCGGCGCGGTGAGCTTGTCCAGGTGGGTCACGGGCGAGTTGGCCATCATCTGGGCACGGTCCTCTGGCACGCGCACATCGCCATAGGTGCGGGCAAACCAGTGGCGGTTGCGCCAGAACGGCGGCCAGTTGTCCACCACACGGGGCCAGTTGGCCACGCCCACGATGTTGACGCCGCAGCGGTAATCGTGGGGTTTCTGGATAAGCTGCGCCAGCGTGGAAAAGCCGCCAAAGCTCGCGCCCATCACGGCCAGGCGGCTGCGATCGGCAAAGCCCTGGTCGACCGCCCATTGCACGGCTTCGGCGATGTCTTTTTGCAGGCGGCCAAAGTATTCGCGGTCGGCCGCCCACAGGTGGTCGCGCCCGTAACCGGTGGAGCCGCGGTAGTTGACCGTCAGCACCGCATAGCCACGGTTGGCCAGCAACTGCAGGCTGTTGAACACCGCCGGGTTCCACGAGTCGCGCGCCCAGGGGCCACCGTGGATCAGAGTGACCATCGGCGCGGGCCCCGTCACGCCGCGCGGGCGGATGAGGTACCCATGGATGGTGCGTCCGTCCGATGCCTTGAATGAAAACGGCTGCTGCGCCGACAGCACCGCCGCAGCTTCACGCTCGGGCGGGTCCAGCCGGGTGACCTGGCCGGTGTCGCGGTCCAGTAGCAGCTCGGCCGAATCAAAATGCCCCGTGGCGCGCAGCACCAGGCGGCGGTTGCCCTCGGCCAGGTTCTGCGGGCGGGTCATGACAGGCGGCGCGTCCAGCAGGCCCGCAGCCAGCGCCTTTTGCACAGCGGCCTGCACATCACGGCCCATGGCGGCGTCCAGGTAGCCCACCCGCGGCAGGCCTGGCTCGCTCACGTAGCCCATAGGGCCGCCGGGGCCAGCGGGAAACAGCCCGTAGCTCAGGTCTACCTCGTCGTGGCTGGCCACCACCTTTTCCTGGCCCGTGGCCAGGTCCACCTCGGCCAGCACGGCCTTGTCGCGGCCCATGTTGGTGTGCACCCAGGCGCGGCCGGCCACCGGGTCCAGCCGGCTTACCCAGTAGCTGTCAAAACCGCCCACGGTTTTCAGCAGGCGCCAGCTGCCGTCGGGCTGCAGCAGTTCCACCGCCACCCCGGCGCCATCTTCACGGCCCAGCTGGCGCCCGCGCCCGGCCAGCTGGTAGTTGGTGCCGATGATCCAGCTGGTGACGTTGCCGTCGCTGCGCGACACCTCGCGCACGGTGCGCGTGATGGCATCGGCCTCGTACAGGTCCAGCGTGGCGCGGTCTCGCTGGTTGCTGGCAAAGAAGAATTTCGCGCCGGTGTCGCCAGAGCGGCCGTAGTACTCGGCGCGCACGCCGCTGTGCGGCGCCACGGCCCAGGGCGCAAAGGGCTGCTGCGTGTCCTGCACAAACAGCTGGGTGTTCTCGTCACCCATGGGGTCCTTGCTGTAGACCACATGGCGGCTGTCGCCCAGCCAGCGCTGCAGCCCGCCGCGGCGGCCCATGTTGCCCACAGGAAAGGTGGTGGCAGGGCTGCCGGGCGCGATGGTGCGCACTGCCAGGCCCACGTCAGTGCCCACGGTCTGCTGCCACAGCAGGCGCTGGCCATCGGGCGAGATGATGAAGCCGCCGGCGAAGTCGATGTTGGCCACAAAGCGGCGCAGGGGCACCAGCGGCGGCAGCTGCCCGCCCGCCTGGGCTTGTGCGAGCACGGGCGCCGTGGGCGCGGTCGTGCAGCCTGCGGCTGCGAGCAAGGCCAGTGCGGCGCCCAGGGCAGCCAACCTGCAAGTGATGGACATCGTCTCCTCCTGCGTGTGTGTTGTGGTTCTGTGATGTGCGCAGGAATGATAGCGGGGGCCTTTCAGTTTTCCTGGCGGTACAACTGCGGCAGGAAATGCTCGAACATCCCGACCTCTTCAATGTTGTGACGCAACCAGGCCACGCCCTGCTCCTGCGTGAACACAAAGCGCTCAATCAGCGGATTGAGCCAGCGGCGCCAGCCTGATGCGCCGCCCACGATCAGGTAATTTTCATAGAGCGTGCCGCCGTCGACTGGCGTGAAGGTGTATTCCATGCGCGCAATGCCGCTGATGCCATGTACCACCGGGTTATGGATGAAACCCTGCTCGTCCAGCTTTTCGATGCACGTGCGGATGTTGACCTCATAACGCCGGTTGGCACCCAGGTATTCACGAAGGCGTATCCAGGCACCGGGGCCGACCGAGCCGTCCGGCAGGCGGCGCCAGTAGCTGGCATGCACATGGTCGTGCGGGTGCCACGCACGGTAACGGTTGATGCGCCGCCCCTCAATCATCACATCGCCCTCCAGGTGGGCAAACCACCAGGCCAGCATCTCAGGTGTGACGCCGCGCAGCACCTCGTGGCGGATCCAGAAGCACAACCGCCCGTCCGGCAGGCGCCGCGCGCCGCTTTGGGCGGACGCCAACGGCTTCATGGGCCAGGGCAGCAGTGCGGGCTCGGCCGGACGCCTGCGGCTGTCAGGGTAGGCCGGCATATCCAGGCAGGGATTCAGGTCAAAAGGAAGGCTCAGCGGCATGAGGTTCTCCATAAATGTATAGCCGTTACTATACTAATTTTCAAAGATCAGTCAAGCAATCGCTATACACTTGATCAATGGACAAAATCACACCGCGCCGTGGCCCCGCGCCCACCAAGCACATCGACATCCTCTGGTCTGCTGCGCGGCTGTTTGCGCACCAGGGCGTGGCCCAGACCACCACGCGCCAGATTGCCGCTGATGCGGCCACCACCGAGCGGACGCTGTTCAAGCACTTTGGCAGCAAGGACGCGCTGGTGCAGGCCGTGATCGCCGAAGCCGTTTTGCCGCATCTGGCCCCCACTTCGCTGGACGGCTTGCGCCAGGCCATTGAAGCGCACAGCGACAGCCTGCAAACATGGCACCGCGCGCTGCTGCAAGCCCGCACCCAGGCGCT
>CALRYY010000158.1:0-8044 GCA_943372515.1 Ramlibacter sp. 2FC
CAGCCGCCAGCCGGCGTATTTGCAACGCCCGGTCAAATGTGGCCGCGCCGCCAAAGCCCAGCTTGAAACCCATCGCCACAAAGGTCTGCGCCTGTTGCAGGCTGCCGTTGAAGGCGTGGGCAATGCCCCCTGCCACCGGCAGCTCACGCAGGTGGCGCAGCAGCTTGTCGGCCGACCGGCGCACATGCACGATCACCGGCAGGCCGTGCCTGCGTGCCAGGCGCAGCTGCTCGCGGTAAAAATGCTGCTGGCGGGTGTCGTCCAGCCCAGGCTCGAAATAGTCCAGCCCGATCTCGCCCACGGCCACCAGGCGCGGGTCGTGGGCGTGTTCCGTCAGTGCGCGGTCCAGCAGCGCCAGGTCACCGTCCTGCGCCTGTGGCGTGCACAGCGGGTGGATGCCCAGGGCATAGCTGTCACCGAACTGGTGCGCCATCAGGCGAACGTTCTCAAAATTGCCCACCTGCACCGCCGGCAGCACGCAGTGCGCCACACCTGACGCCGCAGCGCGCTGGCGTACCAGCCTTACATCGGCAGCGAGTTCAGGGGCGTCCAGGTGGCAGTGGGTATCGATCCAGACCGTCATGCGCCGATGATGCCCCAAGGCCGTACGGGCGTATGACCCGGCAACCCGTGCATGGCACCACAAAGCGTGATACCGTGTGATTTCGCTTCCCCGCTTCTTCGTTGCAGTGTCACAGGTGAACCGATGCGCAGGCCTGCCCTTTACAGCCGTTCCGCGCGCCCCCCCGAGGCGCCCATCCTGACCGCGCAGGCCGTGCCCGCAGCGGCTGTGACCGCACCCCGTTCCCGCTGGCGGTTTTCCGCCAGCAGCCCACGCACCCTGTGGGCTGCCATTGCCGTGCTGGCCCTGCTGCTGGTGCTGAGCATTTCGCTGGCCCTGCGCCCCGGCCAGCGCCGCATCACGCAGGAAGACATCAACGCCGCCGTCCTCAAGACACTCACCACCGCCAACCTGCCCTCGGCCGCCGCGCGCGCGGCGGAAAACATCCGCCCGTCAGTGGTTCGCGTGGTGAGCTACGTCAAGAAGAGCAGCCTGAAAGACGCATCCAAGGCCAAGCCCGCCGCCAGGGTGCCAGGTGCGCCAGCATTGAAAGACGCCAAGCCCGAAGACGATGAAATCGAGCACGGGGTGGGCACCGGCGTGGTGATCGTGGACAAGGGCATCATCCTCACCAACCTGCATGTGGTCAGCGGCGCCGACCGCATCAAGGTCACCTTTTCTGACGGGCTGGAGGCCGAGGCCCGCATCACCGGCGTACAGGCTGAAAACGACCTGGCCGTGCTGCAGGCCAGCAAGATCCCCGACGACCTGATCGCCGCCACCATGCGCTCCACCGCCGACCTGCAACCGGGCGACCAGGTGGTGGCCGTGGGCTTTCCGTTTGGCATCGGGCCGTCCACCTCGGCAGGCGTCATATCCGGCCTGAAACGCGCCTTCCGCTCGCCCGAAGGCAAGCAGGAAATGAGCAACCTCATCCAGTTTGACGCGGCGGCCAACCCCGGCAATTCCGGCGGGCCGCTGGTCACCATGGACGGCGAGGTGGTGGGCATCGTGACCGCCATCCTCAACCCCACGTCCGCACGCACCTTCATCGGCATCGGGTTTGCCGTTCCGATTGAAAACGCGGCCAGCGCGGCCGGCCTGCCACCCTTCTGATGTTCCACCCCTGAGCCTGAAAGACAACGACGCATGGACACGCCTACCACCCAGGACACCGCCACCGCCCAGCTGATGGAGCAGATCCTTTATGAGGTCAAGCGCGTGGTCGTCGGGCAAGACCGCTTTCTGGAACGCGTGATGGTCGCCATGCTGGCCCAGGGCCACCTGCTGGTCGAAGGCGTGCCCGGCCTGGCCAAGACGCTCACGGTCAAAACGCTCGCCAACACCGTGCGCGGGCAGTTCAAGCGCATCCAGTTCACGCCCGACCTGGTGCCGGCCGACCTGGTGGGCACGCGCATCTACAACCAGAAAACCGGTGACTTCAGCACCTCGCTCGGCCCCGTGTTCACCAACCTGCTGCTGGCCGATGAAATCAACCGCGCGCCCGCCAAGGTGCAAAGCGCGCTGCTGGAAGTGATGCAGGAGCGCCAGGTCACGATTGCGGGCGAGACGCACAAGGTGCCCAGCCCGTTCCTGGTCATGGCCACGCAAAACCCGATCGAGACCGAGGGCACCTACCCCCTGCCCGAGGCGCAGGTGGACCGCTTCATGATGAAGGTGCTGGTGGACTACCCCACTGACGAGGAAGAGTTTGTCATCGTCAGCCGCGTGACCGGCCCGGCGGTGAACGTCAATGCGGTTGCCACCACCGAGCAACTGGCCGCGCTGCAGGCGCAATGCCGCCAGGTGTATGTAGACCCGTCGCTGGTGCACTATGCGGTCAAGCTGGTGTCTGCCTCGCGTAACCCCGAAAAGCACGGCATCAAGGACATGAACAAGTTCATTACCTTTGGCGCCAGCCCCCGGGCCACCATCAACCTGACCGAAGGCGCCCGGGCGCTGGCCATGCTGCGCGGGCGCACCTATGCCCTGCCCGAGGACATGACCGACCTGGTGCCCGACGTGCTGCGCCACCGCGTGGTGCTGTCGTATGAGGCGCTGTCTGAAGGCCTGACGCCCGACACGCTCATCAGCAAGATCATGGCCAAGATCCCCGCACCGGCCAAGCCGCTGGAGCATGAAAAGCTGGCCCTGGAGCCGCAAAAAATCTACGCCTGATACGCAGCGACGTCCCATGTTCTTTCGCAAGACCGCCCCCGTTGCCCCCGCGCCTGTGCCCGTGGCGCCGACCACGGGCGGCAACGCCGATCAGGTGCTGCGCCGGCTCGAATGGACCGTCATCCGCCGCCTGGACGGCCTGCTGCAGGGCGATTACCGCACGCTGATGCGCGGCACCGGCCTGGACCTGGCAGACCTGCGCGAATACCAGCACCACGACGATGTGCGCCACATCGACTGGAACGTCACGGCGCGGCTGCAGCAGCCGCATGTACGCGTGTTCACCGAAGACCGCGAGATGGCCGCCTGGTTCCTGCTGGACCTGAGCCCGTCGATTGACTTCGGCTCGGGTGACCAGCGCAAGCAGCAGGTGTCGGCCGAATTTGTGGCCACGCTGGCGCGGCTTCTCACCGGCCACGGCAACCGGGTGGGCGCCATGCTGTATGGCACGGGGGTGGACACTGTCATCCCCGCGCGCAGCGGGCGCCGCCATGTGCTGCACCTGTTGCACCGCATGCAGCAGCGGCCTGACTATTCCGGTGCCAGCAGCACGCGGCTGCACGAGCTGCTGCAGTCTGCGGCCAGCACCATCAAGCGCCGCAGCACGGTCTTTGTGGTGTCGGACTTCATCAGCGAGCCCGGCTGGGAAAAGCCGCTGGGCCAGCTCGCACAGCGACACGAAGTGGTCGCGGTGCGTCTGCTGGACCCATTGGAGCTGGAGATGCCCGACCTGGGCCTGATCACCCTGCGCGACGCCGAATCGGGCGAACAGGTGCTGGTGGACACGCACGACGCGGGTTTTCGCCGGCGTTTCTCGCGCATTGCCGCACAGCGCGAGGCCGATCTGCGCCAGGCCCTGGTGATGGCCGGTGTGGATGCGCTGGAGCTGTCCACCGACGGAGACCTGGTGGACGCGGTGATGCGTTTTACCGAGCTGCGCAAGCGACGCAGCCAGTTGTCGAGCGGCGGGTTACCAACCCATATCAGCAGCGCGAGAAAGGCCGCCTGACCATGCATTTCCTCTGGCCCCAATTCCTCTGGCTGCTGCTGGCGGTGCCGCTGCTGGTGGTGCTGTACGTATGGCTGATGCGCCGCAAGAAGAAAAACACGTTGCGCTATGCGTCGCTGTCCATCGTGAAGGAAGCCATGGGCGCCGGGCAGTCGGTGCGCCGGCACATTCCGCCGGTGCTGTTCCTGTTGGCGCTGGCGGCCATGCTGGTGGCCGCCGCGCGGCCGGTGGCCGTGATCACGTTGCCGTCCAGCCAGCAGACCATCATCCTGGCCATGGATGTGTCGGGCAGCATGCGCGCCACCGATGTGCAACCCAACCGCCTGGTCGCCGCGCAAGAAGCCGCCAAAAAATTCCTGGCCGAGCTGCCGCGCAACGTCAAGGTCGGCATCGTCGCCTTTGCCGGCTCGGCCCAGGTGGCGCAGCTGCCCACCGTCAACCGTGAAGACCTGGTCACCGCCATCGACCGCTTCCAGCTGCAGCGCGCCACAGCCACGGGCAACGCCATCGTCATCTCGCTGGCCACGCTGTTCCCCGACGCGGGCATCGAGCTGCAGCAGATGGGCCAGCAGCGCTTTGGCCCCGCGGGCCGGTCGCTGAACGAGCCGCCCAAGGAAAAGAAAGAGTTCACCCCGGTGGCGCCGGGCTCTTACACATCGGCGGCCATCATCATGCTGACCGACGGCCAGCGCACCACGGGGGTTGACCCGCTGGAAGCCGCCAAGATGGCAGCCGACCGTGGCGTGCGGGTGTACACCGTGGGCATCGGCACAGTGGACGGCGAGACCATCGGCTTTGAAGGCTGGTCCATGCGCGTGCGACTGGACGAAGAAACACTGAAATCCATCGCCAACAAAACCCAGGCCGACTACTACTACGCCGGCACCGCTGCCGACCTGAACAAGGTGTATGAAACCCTGAGCTCGCGCCTGACGGTGGAGAAGAAGGAAACCGAAATCGCCGGGCTGCTGGCGCTGGTGGCGGCTGCGCTGGCGCTGGTGTCAGCCGGCCTGTCGGTGCTGTGGTTCAACCGCATCCTGTAGTGCCGGGCGGGACGGATCACGAGGCCGCGCGCCCCCAGGCGGCTGAGGCACAGCATCTGGGCAGCCGGGCAGCCGCCCTGTTCAAAAGCAACGCGTTCACTGAGCTTGAAACACTGGCGCGCCAGATCGTAGCCGCCTACCCAGGCTGGGACATGGGCTGGAAGGTGCTGGGTACAGCCCTGTCGGGCCAGAACCAGCATGACCACGCCCTGCAGGCCAAAACCCGCGCCGCCGAGCTGGCCCCGCACGACGCTGAAGCCCACGGCAACCTGGCCAACACGCAAGCCAGCCTGGGGTTGTGGGTGCAGGCGCAGGCCAGCGCGCGCACGGCTGTGTCGCTGTCGCCGGCAGATGCCAACGCCCATGCCAACCTGGGCCGGATCCTGCTGGCAGCGGGCGAGCGCGACGAAGCCATCAACTGCTACGAGCGTGCTGCGGCCGCCGACCCCGGCAATGCCGGCCGGCTGGCGCTGCTTGGCAAACTGCTGCGTGAGCAGCAGCGCATGAATGGCGCCGCCAGGGCGTATCGCCAGGCGCTGCAATTGAACAGTGGCTCTGCCGAGCTGTGGAACGACCTGGCCAACACACTGCACGACCTGGGCCACCTGGCGGACGCAGACGAGGGCTACCGCAAGGCCATCGAGCTTTCACCGCAGCACGCACAGATCCACAGCAACCACGGCAACGTGTTGCGCGACATGGGCCGGCTGGACGAGGCCATCGCCTGCTACCAGCGTGCCCTGCAGTTCAACCCCGAATTCCTGGGGGCCCACAACAACCTGCTGCTGGCGCTGAACTACAGTGGCCAGACCAGCGCTGCAGCGCGTCATGCGGCAGCGCTGGCCTTTGGTGATGCCGCCGCGCGCATGGCTGCAGCCTCGGGCGCTCCTGCGAGCCGCCCGCTGCACGAACCTGGAAAGCCGCTGCGCGTGGGGCTGGTCAGCGGCGATCTTCGCAATCACCCCGTGGGCTATTTTGTGCAGTCGTGGCTCAAGCTGCTGGACCCGGCGCGGGTGCAGCTGCACGCGTTTGCAACCCAGACTGACACCGATGCGCTCACGCAGGCCCTGCGCCCCTGCTTTGCGGCCTGGACGTCCATTGCCGCCATGAGCGATGCCCACGCTGCGCAATGTATACGCGAGCAGAAGATCGATGTGCTGCTGGACCTGTCGGGGCATACGGCCCACAACCGGCTGGCCCTGTTTGCCTGGCGCGCGGCACCGGTGCAGGTGTCGTGGCTGGGCTACTTTGCCACCACTGGCCTGCAGGCCATGGACTACCTGCTGACTGACTGGGCCTGCAGCCCCGCTGACAGCACAGAGCTGTTCACAGAGACGGTCTGGCGCATGGGCACCACGCGGCTGTGCTTTGCGCCGCCTGACGGCGCGCCACCTGTGGCCGTACTGCCCGCCAGCCGCCGCGGCTTCGTGACGTTCGGCTGCTTTCAGACCACCAGCAAGCTCAACGACGCCGTGCTGTCAGCCTGGGCCCGGATCCTTCATGCGATGCCAACGGCGAGGCTGCGCATCCAGAGCACACGGCTGGGCAATGCCACCGAAAAAGCCCGCCTGGCCGCGCACCTGGGTGCGCTGGGCATTGCAGCGCACCGAATCGACCTGCATGGGCGCGCGTCACGCACGGCCTACCTGGCCGCGCACGCCGAGGTGGACCTCATCCTGGACACCTTCCCCTACCCCGGCGGCACCACCACCTGCGAGGCGCTGTGGATGGGCGTGCCCACGCTGACACTGGCAGGCGACCGGCTGATTGCCAGGCAGGGCGCGGGCCTGCTGGGCGCAGCGGGCCTGGGTGACTGGGTGGTGGGCGACATCGACACTTATGTGCAGCAGGCCGTGCAGCGCGCCAGTGACCTGCAGGGCCTGGTAGCGCTGCGCGCGTCGCTGCGCGGGCGTGTGGCAGCTTCGGCGCTGTGTGACGCGCAGGCCTTCGCCAACGAACTGACCGACGCGCTGGAAGCGATGGCCAGGCGTCTGCCGGCTCCTGGCTGATCAGCCCGCCAGCCGCATCAGCCGGCCGCAGCGCTGCGCCAGCGTGGCGTCGTGCGTGACCATCACAAACGCCGTGCCATGGTCACGCGCCAGCGCCAGCATCAGGTCAAACACCCCGTCGGCCGTGCTGCGGTCCAGATTGCCGGTGGGCTCGTCGGCCAGCACGCAGGCCGGGCGCGTGACCAGCGCGCGCGCAATGGCTACGCGCTGGCGTTCGCCGCCTGACAGCTCTGCCGGGCGATGGTGGGCACGGTCTTTCAGCCCCACGCTGGCCAGCAGGGCCAGGGCCTCATGCGCCGCCTGCTCGCGCGGCATGCGGCGTATCCACAGCGGCATGGCCACGTTGTCCATGGCGCTGAATTCGGGCAGCAGGTGATGGAACTGGTACACAAAGCCCAGGTGCTGGTTGCGCAGACGGCCCTGCGCGGCGGCATCCATGCGGGCCAGCGGCTGGCCCATGAGCTGCACTGTGCCGCTGGTGGGCGCGTCCAGCCCGCCCAGCAGGTGCAGCAGTGTGCTCTTGCCCGAGCCGGATGCGCCGACGATGGCCAGTGTTTCGCCGGCATGCACGTCCAGGTCCACGCCCTTCAATACCGTGACGTCGATCAGGCCTTCGTGAAAGCGCTTGGTCAGGCCACGTGCGGACAGAACCGTTTTAATTTCGTTATTCATAACGCAGCGCCTCCGCCGGGTTCACGCGGCTGGCACGCCAGCTGGGGTAAATCGTGGCCAGGAATGACAGCACCAGCGAGATGACCGCCACCGGCAGGATGTCACCGCTTTGCGGGTCGCTGGGCATGCGGCTGATGAGGTAGATGTCCTTGGGCAGGAAACTGGCCTGGAACAGCCGTTCCAGCGCGGGCACGAGCACGTCGATGTTGAACGCCACGCCCAGGCCCAGCAGCAGCCCGGCGCAGGTGCCGATCACGCCCACCATGGCCCCCTGCACCATGAACACACCCATGATGCTGGCGGGGCTGGCACCCAGCGTGCGCAGGATGGCGATGTCGGCGCGCTTGTCGGTCACGGTCATGACCAGCGTGCTGACCAGGTTGAACGCCGCCACCGCGACGATGAGCGTGAGGATGATGAACATCATGCGTTTTTCAAGCTGCACGGCAGCAAACCAGGTGCGGTTCTGGCGCGTCCAGTCGCGCAGCAGCACGCGCCCGGTGATCATGGGGCCCAGCTCGTCCACCACGGTGCGGGCTTCATGCAGGTCTTTGAGCTTGAGCCGGATGCC
>CALRYY010000159.1:0-8024 GCA_943372515.1 Ramlibacter sp. 2FC
CATGCGCGACGGCGTGTCTGCCGTGGTGGCGGACCGCACCGGTGCGCTGCTGGCCAGCACGCTGGGCGATGGCGGCGCGGGTGTGCCCGTGCTGGACGAAGGTCTGGCCCAGGCCATGGCGCAAGGCCAGGCAGGCGCATTGCGCACCCTGGGCGCTGACCGGCGCGAGTACATGCACCATGTGTTGCCCGTGGCCATGGGCCCCGGCCAGCTGCAGGTGGCCGTGACCGGGCTGCAAGAGGTGCTGGTGCAGACGCTCACGCGGCAACTGGCGGTGCTGATGGCGATCCTGCTGGCGCTGCTGGGCTTGTACGCGGTGATGATCTGGCGGCTGGGCCGCCTGTGGCTGCTGCGCCCGCTGGAGCAACTGGTGCAGGCCATGCGGCTGATCGAGCTGGGCGCCTACGACGGGCCCGGCCCGGACAGCCGCAGCCGCGTGCGCGAGATCCGGGTGTTGCAGCGTGGCCTCACTGCCATGTGGTCTGGGCTGGCGCGGCGGGCCCGCCAGCGCGACGAGGCGCTGGCCGCGTCGGATGCAGCGCGGGCCGAACTGCATGCCGTACTCAATGAAATGGACGACGGCTTTCTGGTGCTGGACCGCGACTGGTCGGTCAAGTTCTGCAACCGCCGCGCGGCCGCGCTGGTGCTGCGCAACCTGGCCGACATGCACAGGCGCGACTTCTGGTCGCTGTTCCCCGATGACCGCAAGCACGAGGCCCGCGGGGCCTGCGAGCGTGAGATCGCCCACGGCCGGCCCTATGCCTTTGAGGAATACCACGCGCACTACAAGCGCTGGTTCGAGATCCGGTTTTTCTCCGCCGGCGACGGCATTGGCGTGTTCCTGCGCGACAGCACGCCGCAATGGGAGGTGATCGGCGAGCTGCGCGAGCGCGAGCGGCGTTACCGCGAGCTGTTTGAAGCCAACCCCAATGTCATGTGGATCTTTGACACGCAGACACTGGAGTTTCTGGCGGTCAATGCCGCCGCCGTGCGCCGCTACGGCTATTCAGAGGCCGAATTCCTGTCAATGCGCTCCACCGACATCCGCCCGGCCGATGACCGCGAGCAGTTTGCGCAGTCCGTGCAGCGCGTGGGCCAGGGCTCGTCGCTGGAGGACGAGCCCAGTATCTGGCGCCATATCACCAAGTGGGGCGAGCTGCTGCTGGTGGACGTGGCCCACCATACGATCCTGTTCGAGGGGCGCCCGGCCCGGCTGGTGATGGCCACCGACGTGACAACGCGCCTGGCGACCGAGTCGCGCCTGCGCCGCCAGCTGGAGCGCCTGGGCGCGACCTACGAACAGGCGTCAGCCGCTTTGCAGGCGTCGCGCCAGATCGTGAGCGGCTACATGCGCATGATCACCTCTGACGTGCAGCCCACATTGCGGCGCGTGCAGGCCCTGGACGCTGCGGCGCCTGATGACGTGCAGCGCCTGCGCCGCAAGGCGGCACGCGTGGCCCACATGCTCGAAGAAGTGCTGCGGCTGACCGAGATCGGGCGCGCCCCCTTTGAGCCGGTGATGACGGATCTGGGCGCCATGGCGACAGCCTTTGTCAAGGTGCTGCGGCGCAGCCACCCGGGGCGTGTCGTGCATGTAGAGATCGAGCCCGGCCTGTCGTGCCGCTGCGACCCGGCGCTGGCACAGCTGCTGGTGCAGGCGCTGCTGGACAACGCCTGGAAGTTCACCGCGAACCAGCCCAGTGCCTGGGTCCGCATGGGCCGCGAGCCCGGGCAGGCAGCGGACGCCGGTGTGCCGGCATTTTTTGTGTCGGACAACGGCGTGGGGTTTGATGCCGCCGATGAAGGCCGCCTGTACAAGCCGTTTGCGCGGCTGCATTCGGGCGCTGAATTTCCGGGCTACGGCCTGGGCCTGGCTACAGCGCTTGCGGTGGTGGCGCGCCACGGTGGCGAGATCCGCGCGCGGTCGCAGCCGGGGCAGGGCGCCACGTTTGTGTTCACGCTGGGCTCGCCGCCGCGGCCGCCGGGCATGCTGGTCAGCGAAGTGGTTATTGAGAGCCTGCCGCCCTGGGAAGATTGAGCCGGCGCACCGGGCCCACGCGGGCTTCAATGGCGCGCAGCAGGTCGTGGCGCAGCCCTGCTGCAAACAGCGCTTCCACCACCACAAACAGCGGTCCGATGAACAGGCCCACCAGGTCGTCCACGAACGCGGGTTTCTTGCCCTCGTAGTAGTGACCCACAAACTGGAACACCCAGCCCACCACAAACAGGCCGATGCCCATGCCCAGCCAGGCTGCGGTCGACTGCCCGGCCAGCCACCAGGCCGCGTACAGGTTCAGGGCCATCAGCACGGCCATCAGCGCGCCCAGGCGCAATTCAAGCAGCAGGTAGTAGATGACGGTGGCAACGGAGAGCGCCAGCGCGGGCGTCACCGGCAGGCTGCCCAGCATGAAAGCGGGGCGCGACAGCAGGGTGGCAATGGCCAGCACAATCATCGGGATGCCGATGAAGTGGGTGGCGATGTTGCGCGGCTCGCGGTGGTAGGCCGCGTAATTGGCCAGCTGGTCGGTCAGGGTTTTCATGGGCGTCTCCTTGTCTTGCAGTAGCGAGAATTCTCGCTGTGGCGGCGGCGCGCGACTGTCGGCTACCCGACACAATCCATGCACACCGCGCGCGCCAGTCCCGGATTGCTCTTGTTCACATGCCACACCCACACACCACCGACCCCCGCCACTGGCTGGCATTGCTGGAGGCGGGCGTGTGGTTTGCGCGCACCTCGCCGGCGTTGCGCGAGGCCCTGATGGCCAGTGCGCGTGTGCGCACCCTGGCGGCGGGACAGCCGCTGTTTCGACGGGGTGACGCGCCCTGCGGCCTGTATGCCGTGCTGGAAGGCGCGGTGCGCATCTCGGGTACCGGAGGCAGCAGTGACGACAGCCGCGAGGTGCTGCTGACCCTGCTGGAGGCACCGCACTGGTTTGGCGAGGTGTCGCTGTTTGACGGGGAACCGCGCACCCATGACGCCGTGGCCGAGGGCGCTGCGCGGCTGCTGCATGTGCCCCAAAGCGCGCTGGCGCAGCTGCTGGCGCGCGAGCCGGCGCACTGGCGTGAATTCGGCCTGCTGATGAGCCACAAGCTGCGCCTGGCCTTTGTGGCGCTGGAAGAAGCGGCGTCATTGCCCGTGGCGCAGCGCCTGGCCCGCCGGCTGGTGATGATGGCCGAAGGCTACGGCGTGCGGCGCGACGCGCAGCAGGGCGCGCACCGGCGCAGCCTTGTCGTGTCGCAGGAGCAGCTGTCGATGATGCTGGCTGTGTCGCGCCAGACCATCAACCAGAACCTCAAGGAGCTGGAGGCACTGGGTGTGCTGCGTTTGAGCCGCGGCGGGCTGGAGATTGCCGACCTGGCCGCGCTGCAGCGCCTGGCTGGACATGTGCAGACCAGCCTGCCAGCGGGTCAGGCACCCACGGGGGTGTAGCGGCTGGCATTGTCGGCCAGCCATTGCGCTGAAAGCGCCGTTTCCAGCTGGCGCGGGTGAAAGTCCGCGCGCTTGTACTCACGCCAGGGCTTGTAGGTCTGGCGGATCAGGCCGCGCGCGCCAAACAGGTAGCTGGCCGCGCTTTTCCAGGTGCTCCATTTCCACAGCGTGCCGTCGCGGCGCAGGTTGTTGACGGTCTGGCGCAGGGTGTCCACCAAAAAGACCGTGGTGATGCGCTTGAACCAGGTGATGCGCCATTCGTGGCTGCCGCCCAGCGCCTGGTACAGGTCGAACGCCGTGCTCTTGTGTTCGGATTCTTCGGCGCTGTGCCATAGCCACAGCGTTCGCAGGCGCTCCTCGCTGCTGGCCAGCAGGTCGGGGTTGGCCAGCATCCAGTCGGCCATGATGGCGGTGAAGTGCTCGTTGGCGGCGGTGATGCCCAGATGGTGGCGGGGGTCCAGCCCGTCCAGCAGCTTCATGCGTTCCTGGGCGCGCGGCGCCCAGTCGTTGACCAGACCCTGCTTTTGCAGGTGGCCGTTGAACAGGGCATGGATGCGCCGGTGCGTGGCCTCCTGGCCAATGAAGCCTTGCACTTCGGTGCGGTACTGGTCCTGCAGCTCGGGGGGCAGGGCCTTCAGGCCGTTGCGCACCGAGTCAATGAAAAACTGCTCGCCCACCGGGAAGCTCATGGACAACGCGTTGAACAGCGCTGTGCGGAACGCATCGCCGCCGCACCAGTGGCGCTCAAACGGGGCTTCAAGGTCGATCAGCAGGCGGCGCACGACGAGGTCTGACATGTGAATCCTTTTGGTACGCATGTGTACCGAATGGGCGGATCATGGCGATCATTGCTGGTACTGTCAAGTACCGGTTTTGTAAGAGGGGGAAGATCCCTGCGTGGCGCAAAATCGGCATGATGGCTGAAACCCCCGTACAAGAGCACGAACACCGCCACCGCCTGCTGGAGGGCATGGCCCATGCCGTGGCCGCCAAAGGTTATGCCGACACCACGATTGCCGACATCGTGCGCGAGGCCAGTGTGTCGCGCCGCACGTTTTACGAGCATTTCCAGACCAAGGCCGACTGCCTGATTGCGCTGTACGAGGCCTCCAGCCACAACGCGCTGAAGGTGCTGCGCGACGCGATCGACCCGGCCCACGAATGGCAGACACAGGTAGAGCGGGCGCTGGCCGCCTACCTGGGCTGCATGGCCAGCAACCCCATCCTGATGCGCACGCTGTTCATTGAGATCCTGGGCCTGGGCACACCCGGCCTTGCCGCGCGCCGCCGCGTGAACCAGGAAATTGCCGACTTCATGCTGGGCGCCATTGGCGAGGGCTTGACGCCGCAGATGGCCATGGCGGTGGTGGGCGGGATCAACGAGCTGGTGCTGCAATACATAGAGCAGGACCGTGTGGCGCAACTGGGTGAGCTGGTGGTGCCGGCCAGTGCTTTGGTTCGGGCTGCTACTTCGGCTTGATGCTTTGTTGGTTTTTTTGGTCCGCGGGTTGGCGCTGACGGTGCCCGCCTCCGCGAATGTCCTCCAAACTGGCTTCGCCAGTTCTCCCCCTTTATTTCGCTGCGGCGGGCACCATCACCACCAACCCGCTACATCGTTGGAGTGCAACCGGCAGCGCGCTGCTGTAGTGGCTGATCATGCGGCTGGGGCGCTCTGCGCAGCGAAATAAAGGGGGAGGCGGGCGAGAAGGGGACCCGAATCCCTACCCCGGCAAACTGGTCAACGCCTGCGGGTCCCGCACCACCAGCGTCCCCGGCCGGATGCGGATGGCTTCTTCGCGCTCCATCACTTTCAATTGCTGGTTGACCCGCTGGCGTGACGCGCCCAGCAGTTGGGCCAGATCTTCCTGGGCCAACTGCAGGCCGATACGCATCTCCTGCGCGTCAGCCGCCGACGGCACACCATAGGACCGCACCAGGCGGCCCAGCTGCTTGGCCAGCCTTTCGCGCAGCGACAGGGTGTGTACCTCTTCCACCACCTTGAACAGATGCTGCACCCGCCGTGCCTGCAGGCGCAGCAACGCGTCGTACAGCTCTACATGGCGCGCCAGGATGGCGTGCAGGTCCGCCTTTTGCACCGTCACCAGCGTGGTGTCACCGTGGGCATAGGCGTCGTGCGTGCGAAGCCCGCCGGCCAGGATGCCCACGTCACCGATCCAGGCGCCCGGCGCCACATAGGTCAGGATGACCTGCTTGCCGGCAGCGCTGCCGCCGCTCACCCGCACCGCGCCCCGGGCCACGCCGCTCCATTCCTGGGCCGGGTCGCCGCGGGCGCAGATCAGGCGGCCGTCGGGGTAGCGGCGCACGCGGGCGTGGCGAAGGATGTCGTGGCGCAGGGTGGGGGACAGCGATGAAAACCAGTGCCCGTTGTTGATGGCGGCTCGCTCGCCCACGGTCATCATGGGTTCGTCCGGCGGGAAGTCGTGCATTCAGGGCCTCAAGGATGGTGGGTGGCGGGGGGCAAAGCCCTTCATCTTGCGGGCAGGGTGGCGGCTTGTCTGTCACAAACTTGCGCCTGACCGGGCCCCAAGGCGGTGGCTTGCGCCCGGCAGGTTGGGGCAAACCCTAGGCAAACCTGTGAAGTGGGCCGTTTTCTAGGCACGCACCTCAAAAAAGAATGGGCATTTCCCCGCTGTTCGCGCACTGCCTCAAGCCCTAGGCTCATGGTCGTCCGATCCATCTCAGAGGAACAAAAAACCATGGCCAGCCCGAAACTGATTCTTGACTATGTTTACGAACACGAAGCCGCCCGCGCCGCCCAGGTCTACCTGACCCAGCCGCTGGGTGGCGGCAAGGTGGTGGACTACACCTGGGGCCAGGTGCTGGACCAGGCCCGGCGCATGGCCACCCATCTGCAGGCGCGTGGCTTTGAGCCCGGCGCGCGCATTGCCATCCTGTCCAAGAACTGCGCGCATTTCATCATGGCCGAGCTGGCCATCTGGATGGCCGGCGGCACCACGGTGGCCATCTTCCCCACCGAGTCGGCCGAGACCGTGCGCTATGTGCTGGAGCACAGCGAGGCCAGCCTGCTGTTTGTGGGCAAGCTGGACACCTTTGACCAGCAAGTCGGCGGCATTCCCGCAGGGCTGCCCTGCATTGCGCTGCCGCTGGCGCCGAAAACAGCTTATGAAAGCTGGGACAGCATCGTGGCCAAGGCTGCGCCCATCGCCGGCAAACCTGCACGCGCGGGCGCTGACCTGGCTTTGCTGATGTACACCTCAGGCTCCACCGGCACGCCCAAGGGTGTGATGCACAGCTTTGAGCGCGTGACGCGCGCCAGCGAAGGCATCGTGGCCTACCAGGAAGCCGAGCTGGGAGCCGGCTTTACCTACCGCGTGTTGTCGTACCTGCCGCTGGCCCACATCTTTGAGCGCGCCTGGGTGGAATGCGCGGGCTTCGTGCTGGGGCGCGGGCACATCTTCTTTGCCGAATCACTGGACACGTTTTTGCAGGACCTGCAGCGCGCCCGGCCCACGGTGTTCATCTCGGTGCCGCGGCTGTGGCTCAAGTTCCAGCAGGGCGTGTTTGCCAACATGCCGCAGAAGAAGCTGGATCGCCTGCTGTCCATCCCCATCCTGGGCAAGATCGTCGCCAAAAAGGTGCTGACCAAGCTGGGCCTGAACGAGGTGATCCAGGCTGGCAGCGGCTCGGCGCCGATCCCGCCGGCGCTGATTTCCTGGTACCGCCGCCTGGGGCTGCACCTGGTGGAGGGTTATGGCATGACGGAAGACTTTGCGTTCTCACACACCACCACGCACCAACTCAAGGACCCGGGCTACGTGGGCATCACCTTCCCCGGCGTGCAACGGCGCATTGAAGCCGATGGCGAGGTGCTGATCAAGTCGCCCGGCACGCTGGTGGGCTACTACAAGCGGCCTGACCTGGACGCCGAGTCTTTCACCGAGGACGGCTTCTTTCGCACCGGTGACCTGGGCGAAGCAGGCCCCGGCGGCCAGCTCAAGCTCACGGGCCGCAAGAAGGAGCTGTTCAAGACCGGCAAGGGCAAGTACGTGGCGCCCGCGCCGATTGAAAACATGATCAACGAATGCCCGCTGGTGGAGCTGTCGCTGGTTTCTGGCGTGGGGCAGCAGTCGGCCTATGCCATCGTGGTGCCAGCCGAAGCGGTGCGGCCCAAGCTGGCCGACGCAGCGTTCAAGGCTGAATTTGAAGCGGAGCTGGCGGCCGTGCTCAAGCGCGTGAACGCCAACGTGTCGGACTACGAGCAGCTGCGCATGATCGTGGTGGCGCGCGAGCCCTGGTCCATCGAGAACGGCTGCCTGACCCCCACCATGAAGATCAAGCGCAACCGCATTGAAGCGGCGGTGGGCGACCGGGTCGAAAAGTGGTACGGCGCCAAGGGGCCGGTGGTCTGGGCCTGAGGCGCTAGGGCCTGTTAACACTATTATTCCCCGCCAGGCGCATGCCTCCACAGTCCGCAGCCGTGGCGTTGTGGCGCCAGCGAACGTTTCTCCGGCTGAAACGCCTGACGGGACGGTGCCCTGTTCGCGCCACCAGAGCCCGGCCCCCTTCGGGGGCCAGGCCGCAGCGTAATGCCTCGGAACGTGCATAGCGTAGG
>CALRYY010000160.1:0-7780 GCA_943372515.1 Ramlibacter sp. 2FC
GAGCGCGGCGACACCGTGGTGGTGCAGTCGTTGCAATCATGGCTGCCCGCCCCAGCGGTCGGCCCGGCCAGCCCGGGCGCAGCCAGCAACACCGAACCCCTGGGGCTGGCCGCCAGCCACACCCTGCAAAGCAGCCATGCCATCGCCCAGCCGCCCGCGCATGACCGCGACGCGCTGCTGGTGCGGTTTGCCATCGGCCTGGCCGCTGTGGCGGTGCTGGCAGTGGCCTTCATTGCGCTGGCCGGGCAACGCCGTGCCGCGCGCCCGGCCGGCCGCGCGCAGGCGTTGAACCCCGACGAAAAGCAGGCCGCGCTGGCGCGCGTACAGGCCTGGATGCAGGACCGCGCGCCGGGCACGGAGCAAGGCACATGAAGTTTGCCGACCTGGCCGATGTGACGCACGCGCCGGGTGAACGCCGCGCCGCGCTGCTGCTGCACGCCATGAGCGATGCCGACCGCGGCTGGCTGCTGGCCAACCTGCCCGACAGCCAGCGCGCCGAGCTGGGCGCTTTGCTGGAAGAACTGGCGCAGATGCAGATTGCGCCTGACCCGACCCTGCTGCAACGGGCGATCGGCAAGCCGCAAGCGCCAGCCGCGCCAACCAGGCCCGCCACACCGGCACGCCCGCGCCACTTGTCCGACCGTGATTTCCTGATGGAACTGACCGGCACGCAAGTGCGCGCCCTGGCCGCCGCCCTGGCCAGCGAGCCCGCCCTGCTGGTGGCGCGCTGTCTGCAGATCCAGCCCTGGCCGTGGCACGAGGCCCTGCTGGCGCAGTTTCATGCGGCCTTCCGCCGGCAAGTGCAGGAGCTGCTGGACGCCCCGCCCGGCGTGGCACCGCAAGGCCTGGCCGGCACGTCCCTTGCCGACGCACTTGCAGCCCGCATGCGTCAATGCTGCGAACAAGCCGAGCCTGTCGCGGCCTCCCCCGCCGCGCCACCTGCGTCCGCCTTGCAGCGCTGGCCGCGCCAATGGGCCGTTGCCATGAAAAAACTCGTCCATGGCTGAAACGCCCGCCATCCTGCGCCAGCTGCAGCTGCACGCCCAGCCCCGCAAGATCGGGCGCGCGGCGCGGGCGCCCGCCAGCGCCGCAGACGGCGCGCCAACAGCCGGCCAGGCACCGCTGGCAGACCAGGCCGCGTTCGACAGGGGCTATCAGCAAGGGCTGGAGCAGGCCCGCCGCGAGGCCGAACAGCGCGAGGCGCAAGCCACGCACAGCATGCAGGCGGCCACACGCGCGCGCGAGGCACAGGACGCAGCCACTCAACAGGCGCAGGCCCGGGCACAAATGCAAGCACAGGTGCACGCCCAGACCCAGGCGCAAGAGCTCAATGCAAGCCTGACGCGCCTGCAGGAGCTGCTGGACACCCTTCGCGCGAAACTTCCCGAGCAGATGCACGCCTGCCTGCAAGACGCCGAAGACGACATGCTGGAGCTGGTCTATGAGGTGGTCTGCAGGGTGTTGGGCGAAAGCGTCGCCAGCCTGGACGGCCTGCGGGCCCAGCTGCAAAGCACGCTGAAAGCCTGGCATGGCCGCGCGCCGCTGAGCCTGCATCTGCACCCCGACGATCTGGCGCTGCTGCAGGCGGACGCCACCACGGCCGAATTCCTGCGGGCATCGGGCTTCAGCGCCGAGCGGGCCAGCCTGCGGTGGGTGGCCGACCCGGAGGTGACGCTGGGCGGCTGCATGCTGCGAACGTCTGAAGGCGCGCTGGACGCCCGCCTGGAAGTCCAGCTGCAGGCCCTGAAAGCCAGCCTGGTCACCACCCGTGCGTCACGCCGGCACTTGGCCGCCCTGCCCCCGGCGTTGCCCGTTACGCCACCCACAGCATTGCCAGCCGGGGAGCCCCCACCATGACCCGCCAACCTCTGGCCCGCAGCAACCCCCTGCGCGACTACCGTATGGCGCTGCACCACACCGACCTGGCCCAGCGCATCGGCTGGGTGCGCCAGCTGCAGGGCCTGGCCATCGAGGCGCAGGGGCCCGACGCCACGGTGGGCGAGCTGTGCCGCATCCTGCCGCGCGCGCAGTCTCGCGGTCGCGGCAAGGCCGACGCCCGTGAAGCCGCGCAAGGCGTCCTGGCCGAGGTGGTGGGGCTCAAGCCCGACCACGTGACCCTGATGCCCTATGGGCGCCTGCACGGCATTGCCGCCGGGTCTGAAGTGATCGCGCTGGGCCACCGCGCCACGTTCGGCGTGGGCCCCCAGCTGCTTGGGCGGGTGATTGACGGCTTTGGCCATGCGTGGGATTCCCTGCCCGACCCCATCGCGCCCATCCAGCGCCCGCTGCACGCGGCGCCGCTGAACCCCATGCTGCGCCCGCGCATCGAGCACGTGTTGCAAACGGGGGTGCGCTGTATTGATGGCCTGCTGACCCTGGGGCTGGGCCAGCGCGTGGGCATATTTGCGGGCAGCGGCGTGGGCAAGAGCACCCTGCTGGGCATGATTGCGCGCCACGTCACCGCCGACATCAACGTGATCGCGCTGATTGGCGAGCGCGGGCGCGAGGTGCGCGAATTCATTGACAAGCAGCTGGGTGTGCAGGGGCTCAAGCGATCGGTGGTGGTCGTGGCCACGTCGGACCAGCCCGCGCTGGCGCGCATCCGCGCTGCGCACGCGGCCATCACCATCGCCGAGTATTTTCGCGACGCGGGTCAGCAGGTGCTGCTGACCATGGACTCCATTACCCGGCTGGCCATGGCCCGGCGCGAAGTGGGCCTGGCCGTGGGCGAACCGCCGACGGCACGCGGCTACACGCCGTCGGTGTTTGCCGAGCTGCCCCAGCTGTGCGAACGCTGCGGCACCGCACCCTCGGGCGGCTCCATCACCGCCTTGCTGACCGTGCTGGTGGAGGGTGACGACCTCAACGAACCCGTGTCGGACAGCCTGCGCTCCATCCTGGACGGCCACATCGTGCTGTCGCGCCACCTGGCCCACCAGGGCCAGTACCCGGCTATCGACGTGCTCAAAAGCGCCAGCCGGCTGCTGCCCGACCTGACCAACCCCCGCGAACAAAGCCTGGTGACCGAGGCCATCAAACACCTGGCCATTCTGGACAGGAACAGGCAACTGGTGGATATTGGCGCCTACGAAAAAGGGGGGAATCCGGAATTGGACAAGGCACTGGAGCTGGACCGCGCGATGCAAGGCTGGCTGCGCCAGCGCGACGCAGGCGTGCCCCGGGCCCAGGCCATGCGCACGCTGGAAGAGATCTTTCGCCGCCCGCCCCCGCCGGGCACGCTGCCCACCCGCACCGCCGCCCTGCGCCCGCCGCCTGCCCGCGACAAGCCTGCAATGCCCGCCGCGGGCGCCGGGGCTGCTGTGGCCGTTGTGCCCCCCAGGACCAAAACATGACCCGCAGCGCCACTGTGTCCAGCCACGTTGACCTGCGCGCGTTCAATTACCCGCTGGCGCCCTATGTGCGCCAGCAGCAGTGGCACATGGACGCCTTGCAAACCCGGCTGGCCCAGGCCCTGAAAGCCGTGGCCGACGCGCAGGCCGCGCTGGACGCATTGCGCGCGCTGCTGGGCACGCAGGCCCAACAGATCCAGCACAACCTGAACACCCGCCCCGACCCCGCGTCGCACCGGCGCGGCCTGGCGTTTCTGGCGCAGCTGCAGCACCGCATCGGCGCGCAGGTGCAGCAACTGCAGATGCTGCAGGCCCAGCGCGAAAGCCTGCAGGCCGACTGCATCGCCCAGCAACGCAAGCTTGATGGCCTGGCCGAGCACCGGGCCCAGGCCATTGACGAATACGCCGCCGAGGCTACCCGGCGCGAGCTGGCCGAAGCCGACCGCGACTGGATCGGCCGCCTGCACCGCCAGGCAAAAGCAGCCCAGCGCGTGGACGGAGCCGCCCCATGAACCCGGTGGTCACCTTCATGCCGCCACAGCCCGGCCAGGGTGGCGCGGCCGGGGCTGCACCCGTGATTACCGGCAAGCCCGCAGCCAACGGCCAGGCCGCCTGGCTGCGCGAGATGGAACGCGCCCAGACCGCCACCTGGTTCAAGCCGCATGTGGCGCCCAGCCTGCCAGTGGGCAATGCCCCGTTGCCTACGCCCCGCGCCAACGTGCTGGGGGGCGATGCGCACCCGCAGACCAGCATTGGCCCGACGACGCCCAGCGCGGTCGCAGCCCGGCATGACCCTGCGCAGCACACCAGCAGCCAACCGGACCGGCAAGCCCCGGCATCCAATCCCAATCCGCCTGCGCGCGTGGTGCAGGCGGTGCCTGTGAACAGCACGGCGCGCCCGGGGGCCTTGACGACTAGCACCCCACTCGCACGCATGGCGACAGATACAACCCAGGGCGGGAGCGATGCACGCCCCACCCCGCCCCCGGTTTTGCCGGCACACCTTGCCGCCCGGCCCGTGGTGACCCTGCCCCGCGCGTACACACCGCCCCCAGGGGACGCCATGCCGCCCCAAACTGCAGGTGCCGCCCTGCCCACGCTGCCCGCCAGCGCGCCGCCCCCAGACAACACCGCGCCGCGCCTGCATGCGCAATGGACGGCCACGGGCGTCAACGTCTGGCTGGGCATTGGCGGCCAACCCGACCACATTGCCAGCCAGGCCCAGGCCCTTGTGCCCGAGCTGCGGCGCCAGCTGCAGGCCCAGGGCCAGCTGCTGGGCCGCGTGGTATGCAACGGCCGGCTCATCTTTGATTCATCGACCGCGGGGCAGCAGCCGCCCCGGGTATTGCCCTTCAGCCTCACCCCATCCCACTCACCACAGGAGCTCCCATGAGCATCAGCGGCGTAAGCAACCTGCCCGGCAACCTGCAGGCCAGCGGCCTGACCCAGCAGGACTTCATCAAGATCCTGCTCACCCAGCTGACCTACCAGGACCCCATGAAGCCGGTGGACAACCAGCAGTTCATGGCCCAGATGGCCCAGTTCACCAGCCTGGAGCAAACCCAGCAGCTCAACGCAAAAATTGAAACGCTGATCGGCAACCAGTCGGCCTTGCAGTCGGTCGGGCTGATTGGCCGCACCGTCGAGGTATCGACCGCCAGCGGCACCGTCACCGGCAGCGTGTCGGCACTGTCACTGGCGGGCGATGTGCCGCTGGTCACGCTGCTGACCACAGCAGGTGCCACCTTGACCAACATCAGCGTCAGCCAGATCCTGGCCGTGCGCTGAAACGCTGCAACCACACAGGGGACTATTCATGATTGATTCCATCCAGATCGGCATGTCGGGCCTGACGGGCTTTTCACAGGGCTTGCGCGTCATTGCCAACAACACGGCCAACCTCAACACGCCGGGTTTCAAGACCAGCATGCAGCAATTTACGGACGCGTCTTACTCGGGCAGCGACTATTCGGGCCGACAGATGGGCCAGCTGGGCTACGGGCTGAAGACCGGGGGCACGACCATCTCGTTTCGCCAGGGCGAGTTTCGCCAGACCAGCAACACGCTGGACCTGGCGGTGAACGGCCAGGGCCTGTTCACGCTCAAGAACGACAGCGGCAAAACCAGCTACACCCGTGACGGGCAATTCCAGTTTGACGCCAACGGCATCCTGCTGAGCAAGACATCGGGCGCGCAGGTGATGGGGCTGGACGCGCAGGGCAACATCGGCCCCATCAGCATTGCCGGCAAGAACACGCTGGCGGGCAAGGCCACCAGCACAGTCAAGTTTGCGGGCAACCTGTCGACCACCGCCACCGACCAGACCGTGGCGGGTGTGACGATCATTGACGCCAGCGGCACGGAACATACCCTGAGCCTGAAGCTGACCAACACCAGC
Source organism: Ramlibacter sp. 2FC (assembly GCA_943372515.1). Classification (GTDB taxonomy): domain Bacteria; phylum Pseudomonadota; class Gammaproteobacteria; order Burkholderiales; family Burkholderiaceae_C; genus RAM1. The sequence goes on from CALRYY010000160.1 coordinate 5,749, forward strand.
ACCACCACGCCGGGCACCTGGCGCGCCGACCTGATGAACGGCACCACGGTGGTAGGCACCGGGCAGCTGGCGTTTGAAAGCGGCCGCCCCACCGCTGCCAGCGCCACTATGGCCGCGACCTTCACGCCCGCGGGCCAGGCCCCGGTGCCGCTGACGCTGGACTTCAGCGCCAACGTCACGTCGTTTGCGCCCGGCACGCTGGCCAACCTGGCGGTCGCGTCTATCGACGGCTTTCTGCCGGCTGACCTCAGCGCCACCACCTTTGACGCCGACGGCACGCTGGTGATGACGTATGCCAATGGTGAAACCGTCAACGGCGCGCGGCTGCTGCTGGGCCGGTTTGACACACCAGACGCGGTGGGCGCTCTGGGCGGCAACGAATTTGAGGCGCTGGACCCCGACGCCTGGCACACCGGCCCCGCGTCGGGTGCGTTCGGCACCATCCGCGCGGGCTTTGTAGAGCTGTCCAACGTGAACCTGTCGCAGGAATTCAGCGACCTGGTCATCATGCAGCGCGGCTACCAGGCCAGCTCGCAGATCGTCTCTACCGCCAACGAAATGCTGCAGCAGCTCTTTTCCATGAAGAGCCGATAGGCCCGCCGGAGACCCCACACCGTGGAAGCCACCCTCTCGAAGCCCACCGCGCCCTCCGCACCCGCCCCGCACGCCGCCTTTGCCGCGCCCGGGCAGCCGGTGCGCGAGCTGGTGTGCTGGACAGCCGCCCAGCGCGCCCAGATCAGCGCCACCCTGCAGGCCGTGCATGCCGCCTGGCGGGCCGACTGGTGCCTGCCTGAACCCACGCGCACGGGCGATGCGCCCGCCAGGCTGGGGGATGCGCAAGCCCAGCGCGCCCTGGCAGCGCAGATGTTTGGCCTGCCACGCAGCACAGCGCAGGGCCGCACCGGCATGGCCGCGTCTGTGGTGGATGAGGCCTGGTGCGACCTGCAGGCCCGCCTGGGCGCCGCCATCGGCCACGCCCACCGCACCGCTGGCGACGAGCCCGCAGGGCCCTGGAGCGGCACGCTGGACATTGCGCTGGCCTGGTGGGACGGCGAATGGACCGTGCGGCTGGACGCACCCGCCGTGCGGCAGATGCTGGGCGCCCTGCCAGGCGCGGCGCAGCCCCCCCAATCCAGCCTGCCCCCCGGCCCGTTGGCCACGGTGGCCGCCGCCCTGGGCAACCAGCTGCTGGAAGTGCAGGTCCATTTCCCGCCCGTGACATTGACGCTGGGTGACATCCGCAGCCTGCGCGAAGGGGACGTGATCCCCCTGGCGCAGCACATTCACAAGCCCGCCACGCTGCTGCTGGCCCCGGCACCCGGTGCGCCGCTGGTGCCGGTCTGTGCGGCCTGGCTGGGCCAGCAACACGGCCGCATGGCCGCCGAGCTGGCACGCACGGAGCAATAAACCCATGAAAAAGAAAGCCATGAACCAGGTCGTAGAAATATTCATGCAGCCGCCCGCCAGCGCCCCACCGCTTGAGCAGGGGGAACAGCCCGCGCAGGTGGCCCAGGTGGTCGAGCTGGCGGACCTGGCCCCAGCGCCGCCGCAGGCGGGCACGCCCGTGATGCAGACGGCCAACCCGCTGCACCAGGTCAAGGCCACGCTGCAGGTGTGCGTGGGCGTGGCCACCCTGACCGTGGGCGAGCTGATGGCCGCGCGCGAGCAGCAGGTGCTGCTGCTGGACCGCGGCGTGCACCAGCCGGTGGACCTGCTGCTGGAAGGCCAGGTGGTGGCCCGCGGCCAGCTGGTGGCGGTGGACGACCAGTTTGCCCTGCGCATCACCGAGCTGCCGCTGCCCCTGCACCTGGGCGACAGCGCTGCGCCATGAGCCTGCCCGCCTCTATCCCCCTGAAGCGCGACCCGCCGGTCGATGCCGCCGCCGGTGCCGCCGGCATGGACTTTGGCGGCATGGCGGGCCTGGGCCTGTTGCTGATCGTGGCCGTGTTTGCCTGGGCCTGGTGGCGCCGGCGCATGGCCGGCGGCCAGGCGACAGTGGCGGCCACCCGCACAAGCCCGCCGTGGGCGCAAT
>CALRYY010000161.1:0-7506 GCA_943372515.1 Ramlibacter sp. 2FC
GGAGTCTGCGCAAAGCGCAGACCGCCACAGTGTGAGCCCCCGCCGGGTACCGCCTGCCGCGAAGCCAGCGAGAGCTACAAAACTCAATAGGTTTTGTACGGCAAGAATTTCCCAGACAAAACAACGTTCACACGGTCACCCTTAGGGTCAGCCTGCCGCTGGATGTCCATCGAGAAATCGATCGCGCTCATGATCCCGTCGCCAAATTCCTCATGGATCAGCTCCTTGATGGTCGTGCCGTAGACGCTCACGATTTCATACCAGCGATAGATCAGCGGGTCGGTGGGCACCGGCGTGGGCAGCGAGCCCTTGTACGGCACGACCTGCAGCCACTTCTGCTCTTCGGCGTTCAGGCCGAAGATCTTGCCCACGACCTTGGCCTGTGCGGCCGTGGCGGTCATCTGGCCCAGGCACAGGGCCGTGGTCCATTCCTTGGACTCGCCGACCTTTTTGGCTACGTCTTCCCATTTGATGCCCTTGGACACCTTGGTGCTGATGATTTTTTCGGTAACTTCCAGACGGTTCATGTTGGCTCCTTTTGTATGGGATGTGATGGGTGGGGGTTCAGTGATCGCCACCCGCTTTGGCGCGGGTCACGAGGAAATCGACAATGTGGTTGCGCAGGTCGTAGTAGCCCGGCAGGTGGTGCAGCGTGGCGCGGGTGCGGGTGCGCGGCAGAGTGTTGGCCACGGTCTCGGCAATGCCGCCCGGCACATAGCCAGACGGGCCTTCGCTGCCGTTGCTCATGAGCAGGATGCGGTCGGCCAGCAAAATCGCCTCGTCCACGTCGTGCGTGATCATGAACACCGTCTGTTGCGTCTCGCGCACGATGCTCATGAGTTCGTCCTGGATGGTGCCGCGCGTGAGCGCGTCCAGTGCGCCAAACGGCTCGTCCAGCAGCAGCATCTTGGGGCTGATGGCAAACGCGCGCGCAATGCCCACGCGCTGCTTCATGCCGCCCGACAGCTGCGAGGGCTTCTTGTCGATGGCGGGCAGCAGACCCACCATGCCCACGAACTTTTCCACGTGGGCATTGACCTGAGCGCGCGTCCAGCTGGGCCAGCGCGACTCCACCGCAAACGCGATGTTCTTGCGCACCGTGAGCCAGGGCATGAGCGCATGGCTCTGGAACACCACGCCGCGCTCAAGGCTTGGGCCCACCACTTCGCGCCCGTCCATGAAGACGTGGCCGCTGGTGGCAGTGTCCAGGCCCGCCAGCACATTCAGGATGGTGGTCTTGCCGCAGCCCGAATGGCCGATGATGCAGACGAATTCGCCGCGGTCCAGCGTGAACGACACGTCGGCAAACACCGGCTTGGCGGGCGCGAAGGCCTTGGACAGGCCCTCGATCTTGAGAAAACCTGTCATCGTCAATCCCTTGTCATTGCGGGCTTGACCCGCAATCCATGCCGGCGCACCGGCATGCTGCGATGGATCCCGGGTCGAGCCCGGGATAACACCTTCCCTGCGCTCACTCCACATACGTGACCCATTTCTGCAGCACACCAAACATCAAGTCCAGCAGCATGCCCACGATGCCGATCATGCCGATGGCAAAGATCACGTTGGTCAGCGACAGGTTGTTCCATTCGTTCCACACAAAATAGCCAATGCCCGTGCCGCCCACCAGCATCTCGGCGGCCACGATCACCAGCCAGGCAATGCCCATGCTGATGCGCATGCCGGTCAGGATGGTTGGCGCCGCCGCCGGCAGGATCACCAGGAAGGCCTTGCGCAGCGGGTTGACCTCCAGCGTGCGGGCCACGTTGAGCCATTCACGCTTGACCGACGCCACGCCAAAGGCCGTGTTGATCAGCATCGGCCACACCGAGCAGATGAAGATCACAAAGATGCCGCTGATGGACGAGTCCTTGATGGTGTACAGCGCCAGCGGCATCCACGCCAGCGGGCTGATGGGCTTGAGCACCTGGATGAACGGGTCGAACGCCTTGCGCAACAAAGGGCTCATGCCGATCACGAAGCCCAGCGGTATCGCCACCAGGCAGGCCAGGCCAAAGCCCAGCGCCACCCGGCCCAGCGAATGCGCCAGCTGGATGGCGATGCCCTTGTCATTGGGCCCGTTGTCGTAAAACGGGTTGGTGAGGTGGCCCCAGACCGTGGTGCCCATCTGGCTGAGGGTCGGAAAGCCGCCCGATTTGGCGGCCCCCGGGTCCTTGCCCATCATCTTGGCGTATTCAATCTGCTCGGCCGTCATGCCCGCAGACGCGCCACCGATGCTGGGGCCTGTGGTGGCGGCAGCCCAGATGCCCAGAAACACCAGCAGGATCACCAGCGACAGCAGGCCCGCGCGGAATTGCAGCGTTCGCAGGATGGGCATGGTCAGGCCGCCTTGCTGATGGCAAAGCTCTTGGAATACTCCGCTGCCTTGGCCGCGTCAAATTCCTTGCCCATGATCTTGAACTTCGGGTACGCGCCGTCTGGCACCTTCTGGTCCAGCTCTTTCATGTACTTTTTGGCGTCGGTGATCAGGAACACCTTTTCGGCGATCTGCTTGTAGTTGACATCGCCCTTCACATAACCCCAGCGCTGCATCTGCGTGAGCATCCACACTGCCATGCTCTGCCAGGGCATGGGGTCGAAGTCGGCGCGGTCGGGCACGTTCTTCACATTGCCCAGGCCGTCGGCAAACTTGCCGGTCAGCACCTGGTTGAGCACGGCTTCGGGCTGGTTCAGGTACTGCGCGGGTGCAATCACCTTGGCGATCAGCTCGCGGTTCTTGGGGTCGCGCGCCATGGCAGCGGCCGTCAGCACGGCGCGGTACAGCGCGGCAAAGGTGTTGGGGTTCTTCTGGATGAATTCGGTGCTGGTGCCAAAGGCGCAGCAGGGGTGGCCGTTCCACAGGTCCTTGGTCAGCACGTGGATGAAGCCGACTTCCTCGAACACGGCGCGCTGGTTGAACGGGTCCGGGCCCAGGAAGCCGTCGATGTTGCCCGCGCGCAGGTTGGCCACCATTTCGGCCGGGGGCACCACGCGCAGCTGCACGTCGGTGTCCGGGTTCAGGCCGGCTTCGGCCAGGTAGTAGCGCAACAGGAAGTTGTGCATGCTGTATTCAAACGGGATCGCGAACTTGAAGCCCTTCCAGTTCTTGGGGTCGCGGTTGTTCTTGTGCTTCAGGCTCAGGGTGATGGCCTGGCCGTTGATGTTCTGGATGGTGGCCACGTTCATGGGCGTGGCATTCGACCCCAGGCCCATGCTGATGGCCAGTGGCATGGGCGACAGGAAGTGGGTGGCGTCGTATTCCTTGTTGATCATCTTGTCGCGGATCAGCGCCCAGCCCGCCGTCTTGGTCACCTCCACATTCAGGCCCTGCTTCTGGTAGAAGCCCAGCGGGTGCGCCATGATCAGCGGCGTGGCGCAGGTGATGGGGATGAAGCCGATCTTGAGGTTGGTTTTCTCAAGCGCCCCCTTGTCCTGGGCCATGGCCTGCATGGTGCCCACCGGCAGCACGCTGGCAATGGCGGCCATGGCCGTGCCCTTGCCCACCGCGCGCAGGAAGCGCCGGCGTACCGCGTCTTGCGGGAACAGGGCCTTGACCAGGGTGGCTTCAATGAATTCGTTGCTGTAGGCCTCGAACTCGCTGGTGAGGCTGCGTTTGCGCAGCTCTACCGCGGCGGCGTCTGCGGCGACCTCGGCATGGTGGTCGGCCACGGAATGGTCGCGCCCGCAGGTGCACTTGAGCATCAAGGGGCGGTCGGCGTCATAAGGAGAGAAGAATTCGGACATGGCACACCTCGCAGAGTTGGGTGCATGGTCCATCGCAAGCTGCGGGCCAGTTGCGGGGTTATGGCAGCCGGCGGTGAAGATCGCGCCAGCCCGGTCGACAGCGTGTAGGGCTGCCCCTACAAAAACAGCCTCATTCGGCCCCCGAGACCTGCCTTTGGGCGTACAGGGCCAGGTCCACATCGTTTTTGGTGCCGGTTTTTTCCAGGATGCGGGCGCGGTAGGTGCTGACGGTATTGGGCGCCAGGCTCAGCTGTGCACCAATTTCGCTCACGCTGTGCCCGGCCGTGAGCAAGCGAAACACCTGGTATTCGCGGTGCGACAGTGCTTCGGCCCCGGTTTTGGCCGTGGCGCGGCTCACGGCGCCGGCCAGCGCCTCGGCCGTGGCGGGCGTCACATACACCCCGCCGGCGGCCACCTTGCGCACGGCGGCCACCATGTCGTCGGGGTCGGCGCTCTTGTTCAGGTAGCCGGCCGCGCCCAGCTTGATGCAACGCACGGCGTATTGCTTTTCAGGGTAGGTGCTGAGCATCAGCACGGGCAGTGTGGGCCAGGTCTTGCGCAGTGCCTGCAGCACGTCCAGCCCGTCACGCCCGGGCATGGCAATGTCCAGCAGCACCAGGCTCAGGCCCTGCGGGCCGCCCAATGCATCCACGGCAGCCAGCACGTCGGGGCCGTTGGTGGCCTCGGCACAGACTTCAATGTCGGGCGCGTCGGCCAGCATCTGCTTCAAGCCCTCACGCACGATGCGGTGGTCGTCGCCGATCAGTACACGGATAAGTTTGCTATTCATTTTGTAGCGGCATGCGCAGGTGGAATGTACTGCCTTGGCCAACCTGGCTTTCAATCTGGATCGTGCCACCAAAGTGGCGGGCGCGTTCGCGCATGCCCATCACACCGTAGGCGGTGGCAGCTTCAAATGCGCCGGGCTCGGCACCGCAGCCATCGTCGCGCACGGTGATGTGCAGCTGCCCGGCGGCGGCTTCAATGCGCACGTCCACATGGCGCGCCTGCGCATGCCGCCCCACGTTGGACAGCATCTCCTGGAAGATGCGGAATACGGCCATGGCTGCAGGCTCGGGCAGCTCGGGCGCGCCCTGTACATCCATATGCCAGTCCAGCGCCAGTTCGGCCGACTGCACAAATTCCTGAGCCTGCCATTCCAGCGCCGCCCACAGGCCCTGGTGGTCCAGGATGCTGGGGCGCAGGTCGGTGATGATGCGGCCCACGTTGTCGACCGCGTTCTCGATCAGGCGGCTCATGTTCTGGCATTTGCTGCGCATGCGCTCGCGCATGTCCTGCGCGGCCTGCGCTTCACGGGCCTGCTGTTCGCTCAATCTTTTGTCGAGCCAGTTCACGTCCATCTTCAGCGCCACCAGCAGGCTGCCCAGCTCGTCGTGCACCTCGCGGGCAATGCGGGTGCGTTCGTCTTCACGCACGCCTTCGGAATAGGCCGCCAGCTCGCGCAGCTGGCCTAAAGCGACCGACAGCTCGCGCGTGCGTTCGGCCACGCGCAGCTCCAGCTCGTCCTTGGCTTTTTGCAGTGCGTCGGCAGCGCGCTTGCGCTCGGTGATGTCCACAAAGGTGATCACCGCGCCGCGCACCTGGGTGCCGTCCAGGATGGGGTGGCTGGAATATTCCACCGCAAACGCACTGTGGTCGCGCCGCCAGAACACCTCGGAGTCGATGCGGCAAGGCAGGCCCTGGCGGAAGGCGTTGAAGATGGGGCAGTCGGTGTCGGGGTAGTGCGAGCCGTCGGCGTGCGAATGGTGGGTCAGCTCGTGCATGTTGTGGCCCAGCACGTCGGTGGGCTCAAAACCGAGCATGCGCGCACCGGCCCGGTTGATGAAGGTGCAGTGGCCGGCCAGGTCGATGCCAAAGATGCCCTCGCCCGTGGATTCGAGCAGCAGCCCCAGCTGGTGCTGCCACAGGGGGTCGACGTGAACGGGAGCATGCATGCATTTGGTGCAAGCAATGGCTGTGCCAGTTTGGTGCACAGCTTGTGGACTCAGGCGTGGGCTGCAGCCTGGACGTGGCTTGCGGCGAACGGCTCGCCCCGGCCCATGGACCAGTCCATGGGGCCGTTTTCGACCAGTGCGATAAAGATGTCATCGCCCGCAAAGCCGCCGCGCGTGGCGGCATCGGCCACATGGCGGTACAGCGCGGCCTTCTGGGCGTCGGTGCGCCCGCGCAGGAAATGGATTTCCACAATGCTGGCGTCCGCTGTGCGATGCACATCGGGAAAGGTCGGGTTGATGACCATCGCGTCGGGCGCAAAGCGGGTGATGAGCTGGAAATGGTCGTCCACCGGCACATTGCAGGTGGCCACGAGGCCGCCATGCACGGCGTCGGCCAGCGCTTGAACGCGTTCAGCGCTGAGGTGGGTGGGTACGGAAATACGGGCGAGCGGCATGGTGGGGTCCTGTAAAGAGTGAAGGTGCGGTGAAGTCTATTCAGCGAATACCGGCCGATAAAGACAGATTTCTGTCACTCATTGCGACTAATTTGGTCACAATCAGCACGATGCAAACCACGGATACGCTCGCCGTCTTTGTGAACACGGTGGACCTGGGGTCTTTTGCGGCCGCAGGCCTGGCCGGAGGCATCACCGCGTCCGCAGCCGCCCGGATCGTGACCCGGCTGGAGGCACAGCTGGGCGCGAAACTGCTGGCGCGCAGCACCCGGCGCCTGGTGCTCACGCAGGAGGGCGAGGCCTATTTGCCGCACGCACGGGCCGCGCTGGCCGCCGTGGCCGCAGGCCAGGCCGAAATGGCGGCCAGCCGGGGCCGCGTGCAGGGCCTGATCCGGGTGAACACCGGCACGGCGTTTGCGCGCTACCGGCTTGCGCGCCTGCTGCCGCAGTTCCACGAACGCTACCCGGGGGTGACACTTGACCTGACGGTCACCGACCGGCGCATCGACCCCGAGGCCGAACAGATTGACGTGACGATCCGCGTGGGCCCGCTGGCCGACAGCGGGCTGATCCTCAAGCCCCTGGGAACGGTGCGGCGCGTGATCGCCGCAAGCCCCGCCTACCTGGCGCGTTGCGGCACACCCCGCGCGCCGCTGGACCTGCTGCAGCACAACTGCCTGCTGCTCAAGGGCTTTGCGCGGCTGGCACAGTGGCCCATGGTGCAGGACGGGCGGCGCCTGCCGGTGCCCGTGACGGGCACCGTGCGAGCGGACAACGCCGACTTGCTGCTGGACCTGGCGGTGGCGGGCATGGGCATCGTGTGGCTGGGCGACTTTCTGGGCGAGCAGGCCCTGGCCGCAGGCCAGCTGGTGCCGGTGCTGGCCGGCCAGTACGACAACGACCCGCAGCCGCTGTCGGCGCTGATCCTGCCGGGGCGCCAGCAGGTGGCACGGGTGCGGGCCTTCGTTGATTTTCTGGCCGAATCGCTGGGGCACCAAGCGACGGTTAAAGCCCCAGGTCGCTGAGGCCGGGGTGGTCGTCCGGACGGCGGCCCAGCGGCCAGTGGAATTTGCGGTCAGTCTGCGCAATGGGCAGGTCGTTGATGCTGGCAAAGCGCCGCTGCATGAAGCCCTGGGCGTTGAATTCCCAGTTCTCGTTGCCGTAGCTCCTGTACCAGTGGCCTGAATCGTCGTGCCACTCGTACGCAAAGCGCACGGCGATGCGGTTGTCTGTAAAGGCCCAGACCTCCTTGATCAGCCGGTAATCCAGTTCGCGCGCCCATTTGCGTTGCAAAAAACCGCGCACCTGCTCGCGGCCCACCGGGAATTCGGCGCGGTTTCGCCACACGGTGT
>CALRYY010000162.1:0-7463 GCA_943372515.1 Ramlibacter sp. 2FC
TGAGACCGTGAGCTACATGCTCACCGGCAACATGCGCCACAAGGACAGCGCCGGCCACGAAGGCCTGATCACCGACGGCGGCGTGCAGTGGATGACCGCCGGGCGTGGCGTGATCCACAGCGAAATGCCCGAGCAGAACGACGGCGTGATGGAGGGCTTCCAGCTGTGGCTGAACCTGCCCGGCAAGGACAAGATGTGCGCCCCCTGGTACCGCGACATCCAGAGCCCCGAAGTGCCGCAGTACACCACTGAAGGCGGCGTGACGGTGCGCGTGATTGCAGGCACCAGCCACGGCACGGCAGGCGCCGTGCAGCGCGACGCCACACAGCCGCTGTACCTGGACATCATCTTTCCTGAGGGCGGCGGCAGCTTCAGCCAGCCGCTGCCCGCCGGGCACAACGCCTTCACCTACGTGTACCGCGGCCATGTGGACGTGGCCGGCACCGACGTGCAACGCAACCGCATGGCCATCCTGGCCAACGAAGGCGACGGCGTCACCCTGAGCGCCAGCGGCGCAGCCCGAACCCTGCTGATCGCCGGCCAGCCCCTGCGCGAACCCATCGCGCAGTACGGCCCGTTCGTCATGAACACCCGCGACGAGCTGATTCAGGCGGTAGATGACTTCCAGAATGGGCGGTTGGCGTAATCGGCGCGGGTGCGAGTTGTATGTGAAAATGAACTCTAAAGCATTCAATACGATGCAGGGCTCCACGCAAATTGTTCCGTCATGGCGCTCGCAAAATCCAAACCCCTGGCACAGGAACCGGGCACCAGCCATGTACAGCCGGTTGTCCTGAAAGCCGAGCGACTTGCCGCGTTAATGCTTGTGGTCCGTGGAGAAAAGGTATTGCTGGATGCAGACCTCGCAAATCTCTACGGTGTTCCCACGAAAGCGCTGAATCAGGCGGTAAAACGTAACCTTGAACGCTTTCCACCGGACTTCATGTTTCAGTTCTCCCTCGAAGAATGGGAAGGGATGAGGTCACAAACTGTGACCTCATCCCGGCGCAAAGTGACGGCCGCGCCCTACGCCTTCACCGAACAAGGCGTAGCCATGCTCTCCAGCGTACTGCGCTCGCAACGAGCCGTGGAAGTCAACATCGCCATCATGCGCACCTTCGTACAGCTGCGCCGGTTGATGGACTCCAACCGCGATCTGGCACGGCGCATTGAAGCCATGGAGACCCGCTACGACGAGCAGTTCTCCACGGTGTTCGACGCCATCAAGCAGCTCATCTCCGACGACCACAAGCGCAAGGCAAAGCGCCCCATCGGCTTTCTTCCTTGAAAGCTTTGCTCGGCCTGTGTCTCGGCAATCAGCCAGGTAGACATCAGAAACAGCACCCCGCCCAAAGCCTGACGCGATGGGGCGGCGCTTTCGCCCCCGATCAAGAGTCCCGGGCGCGAAGCGCGGAAAAACGGGCCAAGCCACCTCAACGCTCTACAAGCGTCAAACCCGAATTACTGAGGCTCGCCCGTTTTGAGCACTGCAGCGGCTCACCCCGAAGGGGGCCGGGGCTCTGGTGGCGAAAGCGCCGCCGCGTCGCGTCAGGCGTTTAGCCGGAAGCAGGGCTTCATTCGAAACGAAGCTTCAAGCAACTTTACAAAGCAGCAGCCTGCGCATATCGCCGCTATACACGCGCCGGTCAGACTTGCCTTCAACCTGAAGCCGATCCCGGACTCAGGCTTCTTTGAAAGGAAGTCTCCATGACATTCGCACCCAAACGCCTGCTGCTCGCCGGCCTGATCGCCACCTTTGCCGCCGCCTCCATGGCGCAAACCACGCCCACCCCGGCACCCGACGGCAAGCCCGGCATGCAACACCGCATGGGCAAGCATGACCAGGCCCAGATGAAGGAATTCATGGCCAAGCGCCAGGCCGAGCTCAAGCAGAAGCTGGCCATCACCCCCGCGCAGGAAGGTGCCTGGACGGCCTGGACCGCCGCGCTGCAGCCGGGCGCCACCCGCCCCGAGCGCCCCAGCCGCGAAGAGATCGCCAAGCTGACCACGCCCCAGCGCATCGAGCAAATGCGTGCCCAGCGGGCCCAGCGCCAGTCGCTGATGGACAAGCGCGCTGACGCCACCAACACCTTCTACGCCGCGCTGAACGCCGACCAGAAAAAGGTGTTTGACGCAGAGACCGTGCGCTTTGCCGGTGGTGGCCGCCACGGCGGTGGCCATGGTGGCCACGGCATGCAGCACAAGAGCTGAGGACCAGCCGCCGCCGGGCCGCCCCAAGGCGGCTGCGGCCCCCTCGGGGGGCAGCGACCCACACGCAGTGGGGGAGCGTGGGGGCCTACAACCTGCCTTGCGCGTCGTCTTCCAGCGGTGGCTGGGGCACGGCGCGCGCCAGGGCCAGCCAGGCGGCAAACGGCAGCCCCGCGTCAAACGGCATCGGTCGCCTGGGCGCGGGACGCTGCACCTGCAAACGCAAAGCCCCGTTGGCAACACCGGGGCTTTGTGCCATCTGCATCACCCCAAACGCCGGCGGGATCTCGCTGGCGTCGCCAATCTCACGGCCCTTTGCGTCGCGCCCCAGCACATACCAGCACTCGCTGCTCATGGCCAGGTAGGCGCCGCGCTTGGCGCGCGTGCGTGGCGTGTCGCGCAGCTCGCCCAGCAGGTCGGCGCGGCGCACCTTGACCTCATGCACCGTGGGCACCAGGTAACCGGCCACCGTGGTGTTGCGGATGGAAAACACATCGGGGCGGGCCATCACCCAGCGGCGCAACGGCTCGCCTGATTCACTGATCTCATCCACCGCCGCGCGCAGGCTCAGGCCGGTGAACGCCGTGCGGGCGCCGCGCTGCATCTGGCGCACCACCAGCGCCACCAGCGCTTCATGCAGGTCAAACGCCGCGCGGTTGCGCTGCTGGGCCAGCGCCAGCGCGGCGATGCCGGCGTCGCTCAGTCGCAACGCGTCGCGCAGCGTGCCTGTCGGGTCGGTCGTGCCCACGCGCTCCAGCAGCCCGGCGGCCAGCAGGTCCACCTCAATCGGGTCCAGACAGGGCCAGCCGGCCGAGCGGTACAGCTCGCGCAGGCGCCGGGCATGGGCGCGGGAAATCACGGTGGGCGCGGTCATGGCGAAGCGGATTGTGCGCCCGTTCATCGCGCTTGATCCGCATCAAGTGACGCCTGCTGACAGTGCCTAGACTGGGGTGATCCATGACGACCCCTGCGTCCCCGAGCCCTGTTCCTGAAATCCGCACGCTGCACCTGCTGCAGCCCTTGCAATGGCTGGCGCTGGCCTGGCGCGACATCGAGCGTGCACCCGCCGTGGGCCTGGCCCATGGCGCGGCGCTGGCGCTGTTCGGCGCGGCCCTGCTGGGCGCCGCACACCACCGCTTCTGGTTGCTGGCCGGTGCGCTGTCGGGCTTTTTGCTGGTGGCGCCGGTACTGGCCGTGGGGCTGTATGCGGTCAGCCGCGCGCTGGAGCGCAACGAGCCTGCCGGCTTCAAGCTGGTGCTGCACACCTGGCTGAGCTGGCGCGGGCGGCCCCTGCATGACTGGAGGCTGGTGCGCTTTGGCCTGCTGCTGGCCGCCGCCGGCACCGGCTGGGTGCTGACGTCGGCCTCGCTCATAACCTTGCTGGCGCCGCAGCCCGTGCAGCAGCCGCTGGATTTCGTGCGCCACGTCATGCTGGCGCAGGGCAACCTGCTGTTTGAAGCCTGGCTGGTGCTGGGTGGCGTGCTGGCCGCGCCGGTGTTTGCGTCCAGCGTCATCACGCTGCCGCTGCTGCTGGACCGCCAGATCAGCGTGCTGGGCGCCGTGCTGACCAGCTGGCGCGCGGTGCTGGCCAACCCGCTGCCGCTGGCGCTGTGGGCCGCGCTGGTCATGGGCTTTACGCTGCTGGGGCTGGGCTCGGCGCTGCTGGGTCTGGTGCTGGTGGTGCCGCTGCTGGGCCACGCCAGCTGGCATGCCTACCGCGACACGGTGGATGCGTCTGCGCTGCCTGAACGGCAGCCCCAAAAGAAACGGGCGCCATGATGGCGCCCGCAACGATGTTTGGCTTCACGGAAGCCCAGATCGCCCAGTTTGGCCTGACGTTCGGCATTGCAGCGTTCATGCTCTACATGCTGTTCATCATTGGCCACCTGGCCTGGGAGTCCAAGGCCGGGCGGTTCGGCACGTTTGTGCTGTTCCTGGGCCTGGCCTTCGGGATGGTGGGCTTCGCCGCGAAGTTTGCGATCCAGTGGTGGCTGGAACGCTGATTACTTGGGCGTGCCCTGGCCGGCTTGCGGCGACGGGTTACCCGCCGGCACGCCGGTAGACATGCCCGAGTTGCTCATCACGGCCATGTTCTTGTCGGCCTTTTTCTGCGCCTTCTTCATGTCGCGTTCGGCCTTCAGCTCGGCGCGGGTCTTGCCGTCCGTAGGCTTGGCTTCCATGCCGGCTTGCTGACCCGTCTTGTCGGTGGTACCAGCGGTGCCCTTGGACGTGGTGCCAGCCTTGTTGGCGGCGCGCGCGTCAGCCTTCACGTCGGCGCGGGTGTTTTCACCCACGGCCTTGGCGGCATTGGGCACGCCCTGGGTCAGGGTGCTGGCTTCGCCGGCCTTGGCGGGCGAGCTGTTGGTGGCAGCAGCGCCGGTGTTCTGGGCTTGGGCAAAGCCGGCGGTGGCCAGCAGGCCGGCCAGCAGTACGGAGGTCATGGTCTTGTTCATATCGGTTTCCTTTGGTTGGTAGGTGGGCCGCCTGTTGCAGCCGCCCAATCAATTTACGTTCGAGGTGGCGGGATATGTGACGGACAGCCGCGCCGCGATCTGTAGGACGCAGGCCCGCATCGGCACACGGCCTGCAACACGCTAGAACACGCGTGCGTAGCGCAGCTGCACCGAGTCCATGCCCGGGTTGGGCTTCTTGATGTCGGCGTTGGAGATGTGCACCACGCGCAGGCCCAGCTCATGCTCACGCGCCGCGCCAAAGCTGTAGCCCACGCCGATCACATCCACAAAATTGAAGCGCGTGCTGAACTGTTTGTGCGCGCTGCGGTACACGTTGTCGGTCAATGACACGCCAATGCCACCTTCCAGGAACGAGCGCGAGCGCCCGCCATCGAAGCGGTTGCGCAGCAGCGGCACCAGCGCCACATGGGTGTAGGTTTCGGTGCCGCCACGCAGCCCGCCGGCGCGCCAGTGGCCCAGCTGCGCCTCGGTGCTGTAGCGCAGCTGCCCGCCCCACCAGTCGTGGTGCCAGGCGCTGTGCCACTGCAGGCCCAGCGTGCTCATCTGCGTGCCGTCGCGCGATTCGCCCAGCTGCACGGACGCGCCGTGGGGTACCCAGCCGCCGGGCGCCGCCGGGGTCTGGGCGCGTGCAGCCGGGCTGACGCCCAGCAGGGCACCAGCCAGCGCACAGGCCAGCGCACAGGCTGCGGCGCGGGCAGTGCGCGCGGTGAGGGACTGTCTGTCGTGCTTCATGTGTTGCCAGTCTGGCGCCACTGTTTCGTCTTGTGGTGTGAAACGGCCGCGTTTTGCACCGCTGCGTGCAAATTGGATGGCGGCCTGCGCCGCGGCAGTCATGCGTCCTACAAGGCGCGCGGGGGCACGGCAGGTACAAAGCTTTCATGACCGACGACGCCATCCACCCGCCCCTGACCGTGATGACGGTGAACATCCACAAGGGCTTTACCGCGCTGAACCGCCGCTTCATCCTGCCCGAGCTGCGCGACGCCGTGCGCAAGGTGGGCGCCGACGTGGTGTTCCTGCAGGAAGTGATGGGCAGCCACGCGCGGCACAAGCGCCGCTTCAACCACCTGCCGCCCGAGCCTCATTACGAATTCCTGGCCGACAGCATCTGGCCGCAGTACGCCTATGGCAAGAACGTGGCCTATCCGCATGGCGACCACGGCAACGCCGTGATGTCCAAGTACCCCATCCTGTACCACCGCAACCACGACGCATCGATCGTCGGCCCCGAAAAGCGCGGCCTGCTGCACTGTGTGCTGCACATCCCCGCGCGCAAGCTGGACGTGCACGTGATCTGCGTGCACCTGGGCCTGGCCGAGTCGCACCGCGCGCAGCAGCTGGCGCTGATCTGCGAAGTCGCACGCAAGGACATCCCGCCCGACGCACCCCTGGTGGTAGCGGGTGACTTCAACGACTGGCGCCGCCGTGCCCATGACATCCTGGAAAAAGGCGCCGGCCTGCGCGAGGTGTTTGTGCAGGCCTATGGCGAGGCCGCCCGCACCTTCCCCGCGCGCTGGCCCATGCTGTCGCTGGACCGCATCTATGTGCGCAACGCCACGGCCCACCTGCCGGTGGTGCTGCCGCGCAAGCCCTGGTCGCACCTGTCGGACCACGCACCCCTGGCCGCAGAGATCCATCTATGAGCGCACCGTCTGCCCACGACAGCCGCCGCTGGACCGGCGGCAACCATTTTGAGCTGCTGGAAAACGGCGAGGCCTTCTTTCCCGCCGTGTTCAACGCCATTGCCGAGGCAAAAACCGAAGTGCTGCTGGAGACCTTCATCCTGTTTGAAGACAAGGTGGGCCTGGCGCTGCATGCGGTGCTGCTGGCTGCGGCCCGACGCGGCGTGCAGGTGCATGTGACCATCGACGGCTACGGCTCGCCCGACCTGTCGCAGGACTTCATTGGCAGCCTGTGCGGCGCCGGTGTGCATGTGCATGTGTTTGACCCCGCGCCGCGCATCTTCGGCTGGCGGCCCAACGTGCTGCGGCGCATGCACCGCAAGATCGTGGTGGTGGACGCGCAGCTGGCCTTTGTGGGCGGCATCAATTATTCGGCCGACCACCTGGGCGACTTCGGGCCCGAGGCCAAGCAGGACTATTCGGTGGCCGTGCGCGGCCCGGTGGTGGCGCAGATCCACCGCTTTTGCCATGCCGCGCTGGCTGCGGGCCAGGGCGCGCAGCGCGGCCGCTTTGGCATACGCCAGTGGTTTCGCGACCACGCACCGCTGCGCCGCCGCCCTGAAGCCCTGCCCGCAGCCGGCGATGCGCAGGCGCTGTTTGTCACGCGCGACAACCACAACCACACCAGCGACATCGAGCACCACTACCTGCAGGCCGTGCGCAGCGCGCACCAGCGCGTGGTGATTGCCAACGCGTATTTCTTCCCCGGCTACCGCTTCATCCGCGAGCTGCGCCGCGCCGCGCGCCGCGGGGTGGACGTGCGCCTGATCCTGCAAGGCGAGCCCGACATGCCCATCGTCAAGACAGCGGCCAGCCTGCTGTACCACCACCTGACCCAGGCTGGCGTGCGCATTTACGAATACTGCGAACGCCCCCTGCACGGCAAGGTGGCGCTGGTGGACGACGACTGGTCCACGGTGGGCTCCAGCAACCTGGACCCCTTGAGCCTGGCGCTGAACCTGGAGGCCAACGTCATCATCCGCGACCGCGCCTTCAACCAGGTGCTGGCCGGGCGGCTGGACCACCTCATGGGCCAAAGCTGCAAGCAGGTGCGCATGGAGGACCTGGCTGAATCCAGCACCTGGCGCCTGGTGCGCAG
>CALRYY010000163.1:0-7390 GCA_943372515.1 Ramlibacter sp. 2FC
TGCCCGCCGACCAGGTCGCGCAGCGCAGGGCCGGCACCGGTGTAGGGGATGTGCGTGATGAAGGTCTTGCTTTGCTGCTTGAACAGCTCGCCCGCGAGATGGTGCGAAGTGCCGGTGCCTGCCGAGCCGTAGTTGAGCTTGCCGGGGTTCTTGCGCACCATCTCCAGGAAGGCCTTGAAATCGGGCGCGGTGACGTTCTTGGGATTGACCACCACCACCTGCGGCACGCTGGCCACCAGGATCAGCGGGATCAGGTCTTTTTCGATGTCGTAGTCCAGCTTGGGGTACATGCTGGGGGCAATGGTGTGGTGCACCGCGCCCATGAACAGGGTGTAGCCGTCAGGCGCGGCGCGCGCCGCGATGCCCGCGCCCAGTGTGCCGCCGGCGCCACCCTTGTTGTCGATGACCAGCTGCTTGCCCGTGAGGCGCGCGAACTGCGCCGACATGGGCCTGGCAAAGGCGTCGGTGCCGCCACCGGCCGGGAATGGCACGATCATGGTCACGGGCTTGGTGGGCCATCCCGCCTGGGCATGAGCCCCGGTGGCATACGCGGCTGCGCCGGCCGCAGCCGCGCGCAATACATCTCGCCTGTTCAGGCTTGGGGTCATGCTTGTCTCCTGTCGTTGTTAAAACTGCAAACTGTCAAAAATACAGGTCTTCTATGGCCGCGGCCATCGGGATTTTTCCCTGCGCCAAAAGTGCACGATGGCGATCGAGCTTTTTCAGGTCGTACAGGTAGTTCACCATCAGCCCGTACGACTGCTTGAGCCCCTTGGCCGATGGATCGCCAAACCAGTTCAGCCGCTCCACCCGCGCGCCATTGCCCAGGTGAAAACGCGCCACGGGGTCCAAGGGCTGGCCATCACGCCATTCCTTGCCCAGGTAGCGCGCAGCCAAACCCATCAGGGCCTGGCGTTCGGGGGACTTTTCAGGCAATTGCTCCACGTTGTCCCAGGCAGCGATCATTTCAGCCGGCGCGTTTTTGATCAGCCAGGGCCGCAGGCCGGGAATGGGCGACAGCGTGGCGAATGTCTTCAGGCGTGGAAACTCCTGCTTCAGTGTGTCCACCACCCGTTTGATCAATGAGTCGCCGAAGCTCACACCGCGCAGGCCGGTCTGGGTGTTGCTGATGGAATAGAAGATGGCCGTGGTGGCCTTCTTCAGGTCAGCCGGTGCGGCGGCTTCGTCCAGCAGCGGCGTGATGCTGGCGGCAATGTCGTCCATCAGCGCCACTTCCACAAAGATCAGCGGCTCATCCGGCAGGCGCGGGTGAAAAAAGCCGTAACAGCGCCGGTCGCTGTCCAGCCGGTTCTTCATGTCGGCCCAGCTGCGGATGTCGTGCACGGCCTCGTACTTGATGAGCTTTTCAATCAGCGACGCGGGTGAATCCCAGCTGATGCGCCGCAGGTCCAGAAAGCCCACGTCAAACCAGGTGGAGAACATGTACTCCATCTCTACATCCAGCGCGAGCAGGCGTTTGTCGCCCTTCAGGTGCGGCTGCATTTCGGCGCGCATGTCCACCAGGAAGCGGATGCCCTCTGGGTTGACGCTGAAGCGCTGCAGCAGGCGGCGCCGCGGTGACACCGTAGCGCGGCGGTACTGCACCTCGGCCGCGGCTTCGTCGGGCGTGCCCACGGCAGCTGCGTACTGGGCCTGGGCCTTGCGGACCTTGGCCGCGTCAGCGGTGAACTGCTCGCTCATCAGCAGCCACATGTCGCGCCGCTCTTCCGGCGTGGCGTGGGCATACCAGCTGGCCACACCCAGCGCGCGGCGGCCGCCTTCGACCTCGCTCACACCGGCGTCCACAATGGCGCGCAGCTCTTCGAGCGTGCGGCGCAGCACGCGGGGGGACAGGGCTTCTTCCTTTTTGCGCAGGGTGGCGCGCAGGCGTTCGCGGGTGGAGCGCGGCCCCTGGCCTGCCGGCTCGGAGCGCAACAGCGACACGCTTCGGTGGATCCATTCGGGCGTGTTCATGCAAGCCTTGACTTCTGGTTGCGCGCGACCTCGCGCAAGGCCACGCGCTGGCGCGTGAGGTGGGTACGCATAGCGGCCTCGGCGCCTTCGGCGTCACGGGCCCTGAGCGCGGCAAACACCGCCATGTGCTCGGACAGGCTCTGGTCCAGCCGGCCCGGCGCGTGCAGCTGCTGCAGTCGTGCCAGCTTGACGATCTTGCGCAGGTCCGTGATCACGCCGGCCAGCCAGCGGTTGTTGGCCAGGGTGATGATGGCCTCGTGGATGGCGAAATTGGCGTCGTAGTAGTCGTTGATCCGCTTGGCTTTGGCGTGCTTGTTGAGCTTGTCGTGCAGCGCCTCCAGCGCCGCCAGGTCGGCGTCTGTGGCGTTGCGCGCGGCCTCAAAGGCGCAGCGGCCTTCCAGCAGTGCAATGACCGGGAAGATTTCGTCCAGGTCCTGCTCAGTCACCTCGTTCACAAAGCAGCCGCGACGCGGCTCGTGGCGCACCAGGCCCTCGGCCGTCAGAACCTTCAAGGCCTCGCGCAGCGGGGTGCGGGAAATCTTCATTTCCTCGGCCAGCTGCACTTCATCCAGAAAGGTTCCCGGCCCCAGCTCGCCGGCAAAGATGCGGTCGCGCAGGGCGGCGGCCGCTTCATCGTGCAGGGAGTTGTGGATCAGGCGCATGGGTGAAATCGCTTCGTAATTTCCAATAATTACGTGTAATTATGGCGAAGTAATCCCCCGCGTGGGAGGATTTTTACCTATGGAAACTACTTAGAGGCGGACGCCGCAGGCTGGCGGCCGAACCAGCCCCACAGCCCTGCACCCACCACGATCATGGGCACGCACAGCCACTGCCCCATGCTCATGCCCAGAGCCAGCAGGCCCAGGAAGTTGTCGGGCTCGCGGAAAAATTCCGCAATAAAGCGGAACACGCCGTAGCCGAACAAGAACGCTGCGGCCACCTGCCCTGTCTTGCGCGGCTTGCGTGCGTACAGCCACAGCAGCACAAACAGCAACAAACCCTCCAGCAGGAACTGGTAGACCTGCGACGGGTGACGCGGCACCATGGAACCGCTGTGCGGAAACACCATGCCCCAGGGCAGAGCCGGGTCGCTGAAGCGGCCCCACAACTCGCCGTTGATGAAGTTGCCCACCCGCCCTGCCGCCAGGCCCGTGGGCACGCAGGGCGCCACAAAGTCCATGACCTGCCAGAACGGCCGACCGCGCGACCGCGCAAACCACCACTGCGACACGATCACGCCCAGCATGCCGCCATGAAAGCTCATGCCGCCTTGCCAGATAAAGAAAATCTCCAGCGGATGCGACAGGTAGTAGCCCGGCTTGTAGAACAGGCAGTAGCCAATGCGCCCCCCCACCACCACGCCCAGCACGCCCAGGAACAGGATGTCTTCCACATCCCGTTTGGCCCAGGCGCCGTTGCCGGTGATGGATGCAAACGGTTGGTGCTTGAGCCGCTGCAGCCCCAGGAACATGAACAGCCCGAACGCGGCCAGATAGGTCAGCCCGTACCAGTGAATGGCGATAGGGCCCAGTTGCAGTGCTACGGGGTCGATGTGGGGGTACGTCAGCATGCGGGGTATTGTGCCTTTGCTTTTTCTTCGCTCGCTGGCTTCGCGGCAGGCGGTGCCCGGCGGGGGCTCACACTGTGGCGGTTGGCGCTTTGCGCCAACTCCGCTGTGGTGCTCGATTCGGGGTTGCGCCGCAGAACTCGCTACGCGCTGCGCGCTTCGCTCTAACAGCCGCGGCGAGTCAGTTTACGAAGCGCGCTAGAGCGCGCCAACCCCGAATCTGCGCTCCTCGCCGCCACAGAGATCGCCCCCGCCGGGCACCGCCTGCCGCGAAGCCGGGGGGGCAGGCACTCCACCGATGGCGCGCCAACAATGTCGCTGCAAAGGCGTGCGGGGCAACGACAGAAGCCATTACGAGCCCACCAAAGTTCCCACAAACCCCACAAACCGCTCCAGCGAAGGATTGGAAGCGCCCGCAGACCACACCAGCGTGGTTTCACACTCAGGCACAGCCTTGCCACGCTGCCCCGACACGCTGCGATACACCACACCCGGCCGCTGAAACTGGCGCACGCTTTCTGGCACCCAGGCCACGCCCAAGCCCGCAGAAACCAGATTGACGATGGTCTGCATCTGGATCGCTTCTTGCGCGACCTGGGGTGAGCGCCCGGCCGCGTGGTACAGGCCAAAGATGGCGTCATGCAGCGACGGGACGATGCGCCGGGGAAAGATCACCAGGGGTTCGGCCAGCACCTTGGCCAGTGACAGCGTGGGCGCCGTGGCCAATGGATGGTGGTCGGGCAGCGCCAGCACCAGCGGCTCGCGCGCAATCAGCGTGTGGTGCAAGTCCGCCGGCGCAAAACCAGGTGAATGCAGCATGAAGCCGGCGTCGATCTCGCCACGCGCCAGCGCCTGCAGCTGTACATCGCCAGTCGCCTCAATCAGCTCCAGCGCCACACCCGGGCTATGCTCGCGAAACGCCCGCACCCACTGTGGCAGCAGTGCAAAGCCCACGGTAGACACAAACGCCAGCCGCAGCCGCCCCACCTCGCCCGCCGCCGCAGCACGTGCCTGGGCCGGCAGGGCCTGGGCCCGGGCCAACAGCTCGCGCGCCTGCGGCAGCAACGCGGCGCCTGCGGCCGTCAGCGCCACGCTGCGCTTGGTGCGGTCAAACAGGCGCACGCCCAGCAGCCGCTCCAGCAAGGCGATGGCCTGGGTCAGCGGCGGCTGCGTCATGTGCAGGCGGCGCGCGGCGTGGCCAAAGTGCAGCTCTTCGGCCACCGCCACAAACTGGCGCCACAAACGCAGCTCGATCACCGGTTCGTTCATATGCACAGCATATTAATACAGGCCTACAAATAGATTGGACGCATGGACTGGCTGCGGCGCATACTCTCGCCTGAAATCAACCCCACCCCCCAAAGAGACACCGCCATGGCCGACACCAAAGTCATCAAGATCAACGCCCGTTCCGCCACCATCGTCGAAGGCAAATCGCGCGCGCCCAACCGCTCGATGTACTACGCCATGGGCTACCAGGAAAGCGACTTCAAGAAGCCCATGGTGGGCGTGGCCAATGGCCACAGCACCATCACCCCCTGCAACAGCGGCCTGCAAAAGCTGGCCGACGCCGCCATCGCCGGCATTGAAGAGGCCGGTGGCAACGCGCAGGTGTTTGGCACACCCACCATTTCCGACGGCATGGCCATGGGCACCGAAGGCATGAAGTACAGCCTGGTCAGCCGCGAAGTCATCAGCGACTGCATCGAGACCTGCGTGCAGGGCCAGTGGATGGACGGCGTGCTGGTGGTCGGTGGCT
This sequence comes from Ramlibacter sp. 2FC, assembly GCA_943372515.1. GTDB lineage: Bacteria > Pseudomonadota > Gammaproteobacteria > Burkholderiales > Burkholderiaceae_C > RAM1. Next base: position 5,304 of record CALRYY010000163.1, read on the forward strand.
GCGACAAGAACATGCCCGGCGGCCTGATGGGCATGCTGCGCGCCAACGTGCCGGCCATCTATGTGTATGGCGGCACCATCCTGCCGGGCAAGTGGAAGGGCCAGGACCTGAACATCGTGAGCGTGTTCGAGGCCGTGGGCCAGAACGCCGCCGGCAACCTGAGCGACGCCGACCTGCGCGAGATTGAAATGCGCGCCATTCCCGGCACGGGCTCGTGCGGCGGCATGTACACAGCCAACACCATGTCGTCGGCGTTTGAGGCGCTGGGCATCAGCCTGCCCTATTCCAGCACCATGGCCAACCCGCACGACGAGAAAATGAATTCGGCCAAGGAATCGGCCAAGGTGCTGATCGAGGCCATCAAGAAGGACATCAAGCCGCGCGACATCGTCACCAAGAAGGCGATCGAAAACGCCGTGGCCGTCATCATGGCCACCGGCGGCTCCACGAATGCAGTGCTGCACTTCCTGGCGATTGCGCACGCAGCCGAAGTCGAATGGACGATTGACGACTTCGAGCGCATCCGCAAAAAGACGCCCGTGCTGTGCGACCTGAAGCCGTCAGGCAAGTACCTGGCGGTGGACCTGCACCAGGCCGGTGGCATTCCGCAGGTGATGAAGGTGCTGCTGAACGCGGGCCTGCTGCACGGCGACTGCCTGACCATCAGCGGCCAGACCATCGCCGAAGTGCTCAAGGACGTGCCCGATGCGCCGCGCGCCGACCAGGATGTGATCCGCGGCATCGACAAGCCCATGTACAAGGAAGGCCACCTGGCCATCCTCAAGGGCAACCTGTCGCCCGAGGGCGCGGTCGCCAAGATCACCGGCCTGAAGAACCCGGTGATCACCGGCCCGGCACGTGTGTTTGACGACGAGCAATCCGCGCTGGCAGCCATCCTGGCCGGCAAGATCGTGGCGGGCGACGTGATGGTGCTGCGCTACCTGGGCCCCAAGGGCGGCCCCGGCATGCCCGAGATGCTGGCGCCCACGGGCGCGCTGATTGGCGCGGGCCTGGGGGAAAGCGTGGGCCTGATCACCGACGGCCGCTTCTCGGGCGGCACCTGGGGCATGGTGGTGGGCCACGTGGCTCCCGAGGCCGCGGCGGGCGGCACGATTGCCTTTGTGAACGAGGGCGACTCCATCACGATCGACGCGCACAAGCTGGTGCTGGAGCTGAACGTGCCCGAGGCCGAGATCGCCAAACGCCGCGAAGGCTGGACAGCCCCTGCACCGCGCTACACGCGCGGCGTGCAGGCCAAATTCGCGTTCAACGCGGCCAGCGCCAGCAAGGGTGCAGTGCTGGACAACTACTGAGGCGGCTTACTTCTTTTTCTTGGGCACTGCGATGCCCAGGTTTTCGCGGTTCTTGTCGATGCGGGCCTGCTTCTTGGCGTTCTCGCGCTCCACGGCCTTCTTCTTGGTGTAACCCGAGGAGTCGGCCCACGACCACCAGGCCACAGCCATGGCAAAGGGCGAAAGCACGACCCACCAGGGGAACGCTGCCACAGGGCCGATTTCCAGGTACTTCATGAGCAACATGGCAACACCGGCAAGCAGGAAATACATGTGATTCTCTCCAATGTTTGGGGGGCTTTACCGGCATTACCGGCTTTACCCGCGCCTTACCGGCCGGTCAACCCCAGTCACTACAATCGCGTTAAAACGACTGTAACCCAACCCACGAGGATACCGATGAAACGAATTCTGTTTGCCATGGCCGTCGCCATGACCGCCTCCGCTCCCGCGTTTGCCGACCAGGCCCTGGCCACCGCCAAGAACTGCATGGCCTGCCACGCGGTCGACAAAAAGCTGGTGGGCCCGTCTTACAAGGACGTCGCTGCCAAGTACGCCAGCGACAAGACCGCCGTGGACAAGCTGGCCGCCAAGATCGTCAAAGGTGGCTCCGGCGTGTGGGGCCCGGTGCCCATGCCCGCCAATGCACAGGTCAATGACGCCGAGGCGAAAAAATTGGCCGCGTGGATCATGACCGTCAAGTAAGACGCCCCCCGAAGCGGCCTTTGGCCGCCTCCCCCCACTGGGGGGCGCCACCAGCGGCCCGGCTGAGCCGGTTCCGCGGTGGCGCTGGAA
>CALRYY010000164.1:0-7214 GCA_943372515.1 Ramlibacter sp. 2FC
GGTGCCTTGCCTAGGAGTGCAACGCAGAGTGGCGCTGTTTTAACCACGTTCCCTCCGGGTTGCGGCCAAAAAGGCCATGCGCCGCGTTGCGAAGCCTTGCCGGACATCAAGTCCGGCTGCGTTTCGCGCCTTGCGCATGACCTTTTTGATCCGCAACGCATCTGGCATAAATAGTGTTGACAGGCCCTAAACAAGCAGATGCCCTCCGCCCAGTGCCGCCACCAGCTGTTGCACCAGCGCGCGCTCACGCGGCGTCAGGGCGGCGGTGTCCACGTGGCGCCAGTTGCGCTCATACAGGTTGAGCGCCTCTTGCGGCGTCAGGGCCTTGACGCCGGGCAACTGCCAGGCCAGACGCTTGAGTTCGGGGTAATCGGCCAGCACGATCTGCTGCGGCAATGCGCTGGCTGCATCGGCTGCGGGGACAGCGTGGGGATCGGTCAACTTGAATTCCAGCCCCAGCGCCGCAGCAGCTGCGGCATAGGCTCCAAACGTCACCGACGGCTCGCCACGTTCGATGCGGTACAGGGTGGGGCGCGACAGCCCGGCGGCTTCAGCCGCCGTGGTGGCATTGACTTTCAGCTGTTTGCGCCGGGCGCGCAGGCCGACCCCCAGGTCCACCAGTTGGCGGGTCTGGGCGTCGGTGATGGATGGAGCGCTGGACGGCATTTGATTCTCATTTTATACATAAATCAACTTATGTAAACTTTGAGAATCAATTTTTTAACCGATGCGCGTTATCGATTGGGGCAGGTGCCGCCCTCGCCCGTCCCTCTCGCGCAGGGACGCAGACAAGCCCGGTAACCGGGATTTGACAGGCTTTTCCCCCCTTCTTCCCCACTTAAGTTTTCCGGCAGACGCGAACAATCGAGCGGTCAATGAGTACCACACCGCCCCATGTCCGCTTCTGAAACCAGCCGTGAAGACCGCCAGCTGCCGGCCACCGAGCAGCGCCTGAAGCAGGCGCGCGAGGAAGGCCAGATTGCGCGTTCGCGGGACCTGGTGCACCTGGCGGCCATCTGCGCGCTGCTCGCGCTGCTGTCGTTCCTGGGGCCCTGGGTGGCCGGCCAGACGCTGGAGCTGGTGGGCTCGGGGCTGCATTTCAGCCGCGACGACGCCTTTGAGCCCGCGCGCATGGTGCCGCACCTGGCCCGTCTGGGCACCGCGGGCCTCACCACCGTATCCCCCCTGCTGGCGGCCATGGCCATGCTGCTGGCGGGCACCACGCTGGCGGTCAGCGGCTGGAACCTGACCTTGAAGGCGCTTGAACCCAAATTTGAACGCGTAGACCCGCTGGCCGGCATCGGCCGCCTGGTGGACTGGCGCTCCATGCTGGGCCAGCTGCGCGTGGGGCTGCTGGCCGCTGTGCTGCTGGGCTGTGCCGCCTGGTATGTGAAGCAGCACGCCGATGAGATCGACGCGCTGTCGCGCATGCCGCTGGGCACGGCGCTGTCCACCGGTTTTGGCTGGCTGGCCGGGGGCCTGTCGCTTTTGGCCGGTGCGTGCCTGGTGGCCGCCGGCATTGACGTTCCCATGCAGATCTTCAAGCACCGCGCCGACCTGCGCATGACGCTGGAAGAAGTCAAGAAGGAACACAAGGAATCTGACGGCGATCCGCATGTCAAGGGCGAGCGCCGCCGCCGCGCGCGGGAAATGTCGCGCGGGCGCATGCTGGCCGCCGTGCCCACGGCCAGCGTGATCATCACCAACCCCACGCACTACGCGGTGGCGCTGTATTACGACGAAAACAGCATGAACGCGCCGCGCATCGTGGCCATGGGCGCGGACCACCTGGCCTTCAAGATCCGTGAAGTGGCCGCCGCCGCCCGCGTGCCCGTTCTGGAGGCCCCGCCCCTGGCCCGTGCGCTGTACAAGCATGGCGACATTGACGCCGAAGTGCCCGTGGCGCTGTACACCGCCGTGGCGCAGGTGCTGGCCTGGGTGTTCCGCCTGCGCGGTGCGCTGCTGCCGCCGCCCGCGCCCGCCATCGAGCTGCCGCCCGGCATGGACCCGCTGGAGGCCACGCGATGACCCCGGTCGCACCCAACGCCATGACGCGCCTGCTGGGCCCCATGCCCAACTGGCGCGCACTGGCCGCGCCGCTTCTGATCGTGATGATCCTGGCGATGATGCTGGTGCCGTTGCCGGCCATCGTGCTGGATCTGCTGTTCACACTGAACATCGCCGTGTCGCTGGTGGTGCTGATGGTGGCCGCCTACACCAAGCGCACGCTGGACTTCGCCAGCTTTCCCAGCGTGCTGCTGGTCACCACGCTGATGCGCCTGGCGCTGAACGTGGCGTCCACCCGCGCGGTGCTGCTGTACGGCCACACCGGCACCGGCGCTGCCGGCCAGGTCATTGAATCATTCGCGCACTTCCTGATTGGCGGCAGCCTGGCCGTGGGCCTGGTGGTGTTTGCCATCCTGACCATCATCAACTTTGTGGTGGTGACCAAGGGCGCCGGGCGCATTGCCGAAGTGGCCGCGCGGTTTGCACTGGACGCCATGCCCGGCAAGCAGATGGCCATTGACGCTGACATGGCCTCGGGCAGCATTGACGAGAAAGAAGCCCGCAAGCGCCGCAATGAGGTGACACAGGAGGCCGAGTTCTACGGCTCCATGGACGGCGCCAGCAAGTTCGTGCGCGGTGACGCCATCGCCGGCATCATGATCCTGTTCATCAACATGGTGGGCGGCCTGATCATCGGCATGCTGCAGCACAACCTGCCGTTTGACACCGCGCTGAACAACTACGTGCTGCTGGCCATCGGCGACGGCCTGGTGGCCCAGGTGCCCGCGCTGGTGATCTCGGTGGCCGCAGGCCTGGTGGTGTCGCGCGTGGGCGAAGACGACATCGGCAAGCAGATTGCCGGGCAGCTGCTGTCCATCCCGCGCGCCCTGGGCCTCACAGGCGCCGTGCTCGGCGTGCTGGGCCTGATCCCCGGCATGCCGCACCTGCCGTTCCTGGCGCTGGCAGGCGCCTGCGGCTGGGGCGCCTGGGCGCTGTCGCGCATTGCGCAGCGACCCGCCCCGCCACCTGATGCGGCCGCACCCCGCCTGCCTGTTCCCGGCGCCGAAGCCAGCTGGGACGACGTGGCGCCGGTGGACTTGCTGGGGCTGGAGGTGGGCTACCGCCTGATCACGCTGGTGGACAAGAACAGCGGCGCCGACCTGCTCAGCCGCATCAAGGGCGTGCGCAAGAAGTTTGCCGGCGACGTGGGCTTTTTGCCGCCGGCCGTGCACATCCGCGACAACCTGGAGCTGCACCCCTCGGGCTACCGCATCCTGCTCAAGGGCGTGGTGGCCGGTGAAGGCCAGGCGTTTGCCGGCATGTACCTGGCCATCAACCCCGGTCACATCAAGGTACCGCTGGCCGGCACCGCCACGGTGGACCCGGCCTTTGGCCTGAACGCCACCTGGGTGGACGCCCGCACGCGTGAACAGGCCCAGGCCGCCGGCTACACGGTGGTGGACGCCGCCACCGTGATCGCCACACACCTGAACCACGTGATGCAAAGCAACGCCGCCGCGCTGCTGGGCCGCGTGGAGGTGCAGGACCTGCTGGACCACACGCGCAAGTTTTCGCCGGCGCTGGTGGACGACACCGTTCCGAAGCTGATCCCGCTGCAACTGCTGCAAAAGGTGCTGCGCAACCTGCTGGACGAATCCATCCACATCCGCGACCTGCGCGGCATCCTGGAGCTGCTGGCAGAACACGCCGGCGCCACGCAAGACGCCAATGAACTCACGCGCGAGCTGCGCATCGGGCTGTCGGCCGCCATCGTGCAGGACCTGTACGGCCCGGTGCGCGAGCTGGGCGTGATGGCGGTGGAGCCGGGGCTGGAGCAGGTGCTGGTGCAGGCACTGTCGCCTGATTCGCCCGCGCCGCTGGACCCGGGCATGGGCGACCTGCTGTCCACCCAGGCGGCAGAGGCCGCCCGCGCCCAGGAAGAAGCCGGCCTGCCCGCCTGCCTGCTGGTGCCCGACCGCATCCGCGTGCCGCTGTCGCGCCTTCTCAAGCGCAAGGCGCCGCGCCTGCGCGTGCTGGCGCACTCTGAAATTCCGCGAACCCATTCCATCCACATCAACCGCGTCATTGGAGTCACGTCATGAACGTCAGGCGATTTTTGGGCAAGAACGCCCGCGAAGCCATTGCCCAGGCGCGCGGCGTCTGGGGCGACCAGGCTGTCGTGCTGTCCAACCGTTCCATCGACGGCGGGGTGGAGATCGTGGCCATGGCCGGCACCGACGTGCCCGCGCTGGCTGCACCCACGCTGTCCGCACCCACCCGGCCTGCGGCCAAAGGGGCGCCCGCGCGTGGCAAGGCCGCCCACGTGGAGCCCATGAGCACGCTGTCGTTCCAGCAATTTGTCCGCGAGCGCAACCGCGTGGCCGAGCCACCGCAGGAGCCCGGCCGTTTTGCCGCACAGGCCCTGGACGCCGAACTGCGCGCCCAGGCCCAAAGGGCGCCGGCCACGGTGCCGCCCGCCGAACCTGTGGCTGCGCCGGTGGCGTCACCGTTTGCGCCAGGCGCACGCGCCTTTGCCGCGGTAGAGCAATCCAGCCGCAGCGACGACGTGATGGAAGAGATCAAATCCATGCGCGGCATGATCACGTCGCAGCTGGCCGGCATGGCCTGGTTTGACTCCGTGCGGCGCAGCCCCGGGCAGACCCAGGCGCTGCGCCTGATGATCGGCAACGGCTTTTCACCCCAGCTGGCGCGCCAGCTGATCGGCCGCCTGCCCGAGGGCCGTGACGACTCGGCCGCCGAGCACTGGCTGTTGAACGTGCTGTCGCGCAACCTGCGCTGCGCCAGCCCCGACACATCCATCCAGGAAAACGGTGGCGTGTTTGCCGTGGTGGGCCCCACCGGCGTGGGCAAGACCACCACCACCGCCAAGCTGGCCGCACACTTTGCCCTGAAACACGGCGCGGGCAGCGTGGGCCTGATCACCGTGGACACCTACCGCATGGGTGCCACGGACCAGCTGCGCGCGTTTGGCCGCATCCTGAACATCCCCGTGCACACCGCGCGCGACACCGCGTCGCTGACAGACCTGCTGAACCTGTTTGACCGCAAGAAGCTGGTGCTGATCGATACCGTCGGGGTGGGCCAGCGCGACCGCCGCGTGGCCGACCTGCTGGCCTCGCTGCCCACCCAGCGCGTGCAGCGCCTGCTGGCCCTGAACGCCAGCGCCCAGGCCGAAACCTTGGAAGAAGTGGTGCACGCCTATGGCGCCAAAGCCGGCACGCGCTGCGTGTTCACCAAGCTGGACGAAGCGGTGAAGTCAGGCGCGGTGATTGACGTGGCGATACGCCACCAGCTGGTGGTGGAAGGTTTTGCCAACGGCCAGCGCGTGCCTGAAGACTGGCACGCCGCGCGCGCGCAGCTGCTGGTGCAAAAGGCGCTGATGAAACCGGCCACGTCCCTGTTTGCACCCGACGACACCGAGCTGGGGCTGCTGCTGACCGCACCCCAGGCCAACCCTCCCCGTGGAGGCATGCATGTTTGAACCCGGTTTTGACCAGGCGTCAGGCCTGCGCCGCATGGTGGCACCCCCCATGGCCACCGAGCTGGGCCTGATGGCCTTTCCGCTGGCGCTGGGCATGCCGCCTGACTGGATCGCACGGCTGGCCCACGCATTGCGCGCCCTGGGTGCGCGGCCGGTGGTGATTGATGCCGGGCGCGGCGACGGCCTGTCGCAGGCGTTGGGCCTGGACCTGCAATACGACCTGCTGGACTACCTGCACGGCGCCGCCAGCTTTGACGCTGTGGCGGGCGTGACGCCCGACGGCGTGCACGTGCTGCGTGCCGAGCAGGGCCTGGAAGCCTTTGTGGCGTCGGGCGCGCCCGCGCGCCACCTGTATGGCGCACTGGCCCAGATGACGCATGGCTTTGACGTGGCCATCCTGGCCATGCCGGCCGACGAGCTGGCCTGCATGGCAGACCCCTTGTGCGCCGTGCCCGTGCTGCCGCTTTCGCCGGGCGAAGAAGGCCTGGTGCGCACCTACACCACGCTCAAGCAGCTGGCCGAAGGCTTTGGCTACAGCCGCTTCGCGCTGGTGGGTTGTGACGGCGCAGGCCCCACCCACACCCAGCGCGACCACCACCGCATCGCAGGCATTGCCCGCACTTACCTGAACGCCGAAGTGTCACTGGCGGGCGCATTGCCCGTTGATGGATCCGGCACCCCCGCGGGCCTGGCCCGCCTGGCCGGCACGCTGATCAGCACCGCCGCCACACCCTGCTCACTGCACTGAGGACACACGCCATGTACACCGCCAAAGGAACCCTGGACCCCCAGGTCAACATCGAAAATTACCTGCCCATGGTGCGTCGCGCCGCAGCGCGCATGATCGGGCGGCTGCCCGCCAATGTAGAGATGGACGACCTGGTGCAGGCCGGCGTGATGGGCCTGATGGACGCCATGCAGCGCTACGAAACCGGGCACGGCGCGCAGTTTGAAACATTCGCCATGCAGCGCGTGCGCGGCGCCATGCTGGACGAGCTGCGCGGCACCGACTGGGTGCCCCGGTCGGTCCGCAAAAGCCAGCGCGACATTGCCGGCGCCGTGCATGCGCTTGAAAACAAGCTGCAGCGCGCGCCCACCGACGCCGAGATTGCAGGCCACATGGCGCTGCCCCTGCAGGATTACCACGACATGCTGACCGACGTGCGCAGCGCCCAGCTGGTGTACGCTGACGACTACGAAGCCGCCGACGGCGACACCCATTACCTGGACCGCCACCTGACGCCCGACGAAGCCAGCGACCCGGCGTCGCAGCTGTCAGACCGCCGCTTTCGCGAAGCCCTGGTGGCCGCGATCGAAAACCTGCCCGAGCGCGAGCAGTACGTGATGAGCATGTACTACGAACACGACATGAACCTCAAGGAAATAGCCGCCGTGCTGGGCGTGACCGAGTCGCGCGTATGCCAGCTGCACAGCCAGTCGGTGGCGCGGCTGCGGTCCAAGCTGAAGGCTTGGTGAGGGGCTGCGGCCAAGCTGCAGAACCAGCCTGTCATGCCGGACTTGATCCGGCATCCATGTAGCTGCTGTGCTGCATCGCGCGCAAGGCTGTGGGTGGGGCCGTCGGCGCTTCACTTTGGCGCCCCTTCGCTGCGCTGCGGGGTCCCCTGCGCTCCTCAGAATCGAGGGGACGCTACGGGTCGATTTGTGCGATGGGCGCTGAACGCGCTATCGCAAAAATCGCTCCTTC
>CALRYY010000165.1:0-6881 GCA_943372515.1 Ramlibacter sp. 2FC
CGCCACCTGCGTCATGGTGGCCGCTGTGGCCACCGATGATCCGTTGATGGCTGCAAAGCCGCCACATGCCGCCACCGACGCCATGGCCAGGCCGCCGCGCAGGTGGCCCATCCAGGCCCGGCCTGCCGAGAAAAGCTCCTTGCTCATGCCCGACTTGGACGCGAACGCGCCCATGAGGATGAACATGGGGATGACGCTGAGGTTGTAGTCCGTCACCACCGACAACGGCACGTTGGCCAGCAGGTTGAGCCCGGGTTTGATGCCCGACAGCAGCGCAAAACCGCCCACCCCCGCAATGCCCATGGCAATGCCGATGGGCACACGGATGGCCATGAGCGCGAACATGCCCACAAAGCCCAGCAGGGCCACCAGGTCACGATCCATGGGCGTCCCCTTGCTCATGCAGCGACACAGCCCGGCCCTGCCACAGCTGCACGATGCGCACCACCGCCAGCAGCGCCGCCACGCCCGCACCAACAGCGGCCACGGAATAAAACCAAACCAGCGGCATGCGCAGGTCCATGGTGCCCTGGGTGCCGGTGCCCGCCACCTTGACCCAGACCATGTAAGCCAGCGGCGCCAGGAAGGCGAACGTGACGGTCGTGGCCAGGATGTCCAGCCAGCGGCGCCCGGCGGGCCTCAGGTGCTCCCACACGATGTCCACGCAGATGTGGCTGCCGTAGTAGGTGGCCAGCGCCACGCCCCAGAACAGCGCAATGCCCTGCAGCATGCGCGAGCCGTCAAACCAATCCGGGATGGACAGGCTGAACAGGTCGCGAAGGATCACGTTGCCGGCCGTCAGCAAGGCAATGGCCAGCAGGAAAAAAGCGGCCACCGTCTCGGTGGCCGAAAGGATGCGTTTCATCAAGGCAACTTCTGAAGGTCAGTCCTTGCGCGCGGCCAGCTCTTTGCGCAGGTCTTCCAGCGCCTGCTTGCCATTGACGCCGACCTTGTCGGCGCTGGCAGTCCAGGTGGCGTACAGCGGCTCGGCGGCTTTCTTCCACGAATCCAGCTGCGCGGGCGTGAGCTTGACGATGGTGTGGCCGGGTGTCTTTTCCAGCTTGCCCTGGCCGGAGTCTTCCTCGTCGCCCCAGGCGGCACCGACCTTGCCGGCCCATTCGTTGTTGCAATGGTCGTCAATCACCTTCTTCTGGCCGGCAGCCAGCTTGTCGTACCAGCCCTTGTTCATGACCCAGACAAAGTCGGACGCATACAGGCGCATGTCGGTGTGGAACTTGGTCGCCTTGTCGATGCCGAAGGTGATGATCGAACCCCAGGGGAACGACAGCGCGTCGGCTACGCCCTTGTCCAGCGCGTCACGCGCCTCAGGCGCCGACACCTGCACGTTGGTGCCGCCCAGCAGGCTCATGAAGGCGGCGTTGGTGCCGTTTGATGAGCGCATCTTCATGCCCTTGATCTGGCCGGGCTCGGTGATGGGCTTCTTGGCGTGCAGCGTGCCCACGTGCAGATGGGTGAAGCACAGCTTGACGTCCTTCATTTCGTTGGCGGCGTACTTGCGGTACCAGGCGTCCAGCGCAGCCGAGCCGGGGCCGGGCTTGTTGATGAGGAACGGCAGCTCGCCCGCAGCAATCATCGGGAATCGGCCGGCCTGGTAGCCGGGGTTCACCCAGGTCATGTCGGCAATGCCGTCGCGCGCCATGTCGTAGTGGTCGGCGGCCTTGCCCAGTTGCTGCGCGGGAAAGAAAGCGATCTTGATGGAGCCCTTGGACGCGGCCTCCACCGACTTGGCCCAGGGCTCAAAGCCGGTCTTGGCCAGCGGGTGCGTGCCCGGCAGCCAGTGCGCAAACTTCAGTTCAACGGGCTTGTCCTGGGCTTGGGCGCCCAGGGCGCAGGCGGCGAGCGCGGCAATGGCAGCGGCGCGCAGGGTGAGGGTAAATCGGGAAGTCATGAACAGTCTCCTTTCGTTATGGAAAATAACCAAATAATTGTCGAATCATCGTCGCTTCAGCCCGCGGGTGTGATGGTGTTTTCCCGCTGCTGCGGCGTTGCCCAGAACACCGGCTTTTCTGCCGTGCTTTTCTGGTGGGCGGTGTTCAGCTTGCCTTCGGGGTCAGCCAGCGTGGCTTTCAGCGCAGCCTGCAGCTGGGCGGCGGCGGTGGCCACATCCAGCTGGCCGGCCAGCGCCGGCGCCACCAGCGTGGCCCACAGCCGCGCATAGTTCTGGCGGCCGCGCACCTGCGTGTCGCCATAACCTTTGAGCACCTGCGGCAGCCCCGCCATGGCCAGCGCCAGTGCGGGCGACAGGGGCAACACCTGCTGCATGGCGCCCAGCCAGGCCGCCATGGCCTCGTGCTCCTGCGCGTAGCGCAGCGAGCGTGGGCGCAGCGGGCGCAGCCGCGCCAGAAAGCGCAGCATCAGGTAACCCCAAAGGCTGGTGGAGCGGATGTGCAGGCCCACATGCGCCTTGCCCAGCCAGCCCCGGCGCACGGCCAGCGCCAGCAGGCGCTCGCCCAGCGCCCGCGGCAGCACCGCCGCCACTTCGTCAATGCCGGGCTTGAAGTGTTCGGTCACGCGCACGATGTCGCCACTGGCAGCCTGCGCCTCGGCGCGCACACGCTCGTAGCGGCTGCGCCGCGTCTTCAGGTCAGCCACGCGGATCACGTCTTCAAAGCACATCCACAGCGCCAGCTGGCGCACGGCTTCCTCCAGCGCGGCGGTGGCTTCAGCAGGCGCGGCGGCAGACAGTGCGGCCACCTGCGCCAGGTACTGCTGCGCATAGGCCTCGTCCTGAAAATCGCGGCAGCGCTCCGCGCCATGCACCGCGAGCGCCTTCACGGCTTCGGGCACCGCCTGGGCCGGTGCGGCCTGCGGGCGGGCCGCCGCATCAAACGCCGCTGCAAAACCCGTCAGGCTGGCCTGCACGCCCTTGCCCGATTCACGGATCACCGCCTCGCAGGTTTCGCGCGGCCAGGGCAGCACACCAGCGCCGGCCAGCGCGCCAAACATCACGGCGGATACCACTGTGCCGCTTTGCACCGTCACGGCTTCCATGTCGAACAGCACGGCACGCGCAGCCAGCGCCTGGGCGGCGGCCTGCAGGCGCTGTGGGTCCTGCCGGCCGTCGGCCATGTGCATCTTTTCAATGGTGGTGTACACGCGGTGGGTGGACGCAATGAGCGTGGTGCGGCCAGTGACAAAGCCACGCTCGACCATGCGCGCGGCTTCCAGCAGCTCGCTGGCCACCACCACATCCACGCAGCCGGGCAACGGCGTCAGCGCGAACACCGGCGCGCCTTCACCTGCGCCCAGCGGCGTGCGCAGCATCTCCACGTAATAGCTGGTCGCGCCGGTGCGTTGCGCCACGCCGGGCACGGACGTGGCCTGCACGGGCAGGCCGCTTTCCAGCGCGCACTGCACCAGCCAGTCGGCCAGCACACCGCCGCCTTCGCCGCCCAACGCGGCGACCAGGATGCAATAAGGAGTCTGTTGTGGTGCGTTCATGCGGGTTGCAGCAAGCCAATAAAGAACCGGTTGAGCCGGTCGGTCAGACGGTCCCAGGCACTGGGGTGCGTGACGATTTCAATCTTGTGAAAGCTCGGGCACAGCACGGCCGCGTCGGCCACCTCGCCGCACAGGCCGCAGCCCACGCAGCCGTTGGTCACGTGCGCCACCGGTTCGCGCTTGAGCGGGTCGGTGGACGGCTTGACGGTCAGCGTGGGGCAGCCCGACAGGCGGATGCAGGAATGGTCGCCGGTGCAGGTGTCTTCGTCCACGCCGTAACGGGTGCGCACGGTACGCAAGCCCTCTTTCAGCCGGCGCGCGCGGATGGGTTTGAGCCGGCGCTGGCGTTCCAGCTGGCATTCGCCTTCGGCAATCACGACCTTCAGGCCCTTGAACGGCGACTCGATCGCTTCCTTCAGCACATCGCGCACGCGGCTCACGCGGTAGTTGTGCACGGTCTTGAGCCATTTGACGCCCATGCCCTTGAGCGTGTTTTCGATCGTCATCTCGTCGCCGGTGGCACTGGACCCTTCGGCCACGCGCTTGGCCTCGGACTGCGGCGTGGACATGGTCTCCTGTGTGCCGGTGGCCGAGGTGTAGCCGTTCTTCATGATGACCAGCACGCCATCGCCCTTGTTCAGCAGGGCCGACGACACGCCCGACAGCAGGCCGTTGTGCCAGAAGCCACCGTCGCCCATGATGGCCACGGGCCGCCTGGCCGAAAAGTTTTTCACTGCCGCGCTGGACGCCATGCTCATGCCGTAGCCCAGGATGGAGTTGCCGAACGAGAACGGCTCGAACGTGGCGAACGAATGGCAGCCGATGTCGGTTGAGATGTGCAGCTTGCCCACCTCGCGCTCCACCAGCTTCAGCGCCGCGAACACGGGCCGCTCGGGGCAGCCGGTGCAAAAGTTGGGCGGGCGTGCGGGCACCATGCCGCCCAGCTCGGCCGCGGCCTGGGCGCGCACCGTGGCCAGCTCGGTGCCGTACTGGCGGCCGGCCGTGGTGTCGATCTTCGGCGCATGCTCGCCCACAAACGCAACCAGCCCTTTCAAAATCACCTCGGCCGTGTATTCGCCGCCCATGATGAGCAGGTCCTTGCCGTGCAGACGCGTCTGCAGGTCGGCGCGGCGCAGCAGCGTGGCAATGTCCTGCTCGATGAATTCGGGCTGGCCTTCTTCAATGACCATCACGGCGCGCTTGCCGGCACAAAAGCGTTCGATTTGCCCCGGCACCAGCGGGTACACCACGTTCAACACCATCAGCGGGATCTGCGTGTGGCCCGCGCTGTCGGCCAGGCCAGCCTGCTGCAGGGCGCGAATGGTGGTGTTGTACAGGCCGCCCTGCACGATCAGGCCCACGTCGTCATGGCGGCCGTCAAAGAACTCGTTCAGGCCTTCTTCCTCGATGAACTTGCGCGCGGCGGGCATGCGCACGTCGTACTTGAGCTTTTCATGGCGGAAGGTGGCCGGCGGGTGCGACAGCCGGTCGTAGCTGAAGGGCGCGGCCTGCTGCTGCAGGTGGCGGCTGGAGATGGCGGGCGCAATGTTGTCGCTGGCCGTGAAGCTGCCGCGCACATGGCAGGTGCGGATGCGCAGCTCCATCATCACCGGCGTGTTGGAGGCTTCAGACAGCTCAAAGCCCTTTTCCACCATGCGCACGATGCTGGGCAGGTTGGGCCGCGGGTCCATGAGCCACAGGGCAGACTTGAGCGCAAACGCATGGGTGCGCTCCTGGATCACGCTGGCGCCTTCGCCGTAATCCTCGCCCACCACGATCAGCGCGCCGCCCATGACACCGGGGGACGCCAGGTTGCTCAAAGCGTCGGACGCCACGTTGGTGCCCACCACCGACTTCCACGTGACCGCGCCGCGCACCGGGTACATGATGGACGCGGCCAGCATGGCAGCGGCGGAGCTTTCGTTGGTGCAGGCTTCCACATGCACGCCCAGCTCGTCCAGGTAATCGCGCGACTGCACCATCACGTCCAGCAGGTGCGAGATGGGCGAGCCCTGGTAGCCGCCCACATAGGTCACACCCGACTGCAGCAGCGCCTTGGTCACGGCCAGGATGCCCTCGCCATGGAAGGTCTGGCCGGCGCCCAGCTTGAGCGCCTGTATTTCATCGTGGAATGATCGCTCCAAGAGCGTGTCTCCTTTTATTTGTCACCCGCGAATCTAGGCATGACCTGCCCATTTGGCGAATGGATTGTTTGGATGCTGGCCATTCACGGGATGGATAATCAGGGCAGACCCTTATGCGACTTTCCATCTTGTGAACTTCACGTCATGAATTTTCGCCAGCTCGACCTGAATCTGCTGCGCGTGCTGGCCGCCATCCACCGCACGGGCTCGGTCACGGCTGCGGGCAAAGCGCTGGCCCTGTCGCAGCCCGCCACCAGCAATGCGCTGGCGCGGCTGCGCGACTACTTTGCTGACGACCTGTTTGTGCGCTCCCCCGCCGGCCTGAAGCCCACCCGCCTGTGCGAGCGCATCGCACCCGACGTGGCCGCCTGGCTGCAGGCGCTGGAAGCGATGGTGACAGGCCGCGACGACTTTGACCCCGAGCGCAGCGACATGCACTGGCGCCTGTCGCTGTCGGACCTGGGCGAGATGATGTTCCTGGGCCCGCTGGCCACCGCCCTGCGCACCCACGCGCCACGCACGCGCCTGTCCAACGTGTCGGTGGCGGCGGCTGACGTGCCCGCCGCGCTGGAGGCGCGCGACATCGACTTTGCCATTGGCATCCTGCAGCCGCGCCACCGCGGCGTGCGCTCCGAGCTGCTGTTTCGCGAACAGTACGTGGCCATGACCTCGTCAGCCTGGCGGCCACCCACGGGCCGGGCTGGAGCCACGCTCACACTGCAGCAGCTGTCAGCGTCATCGCTGGTGGTAGCGTCGCCCACCGCCACTTTTCACAGCAGCGTGGAGCAGATGCTGGTGCGCATGAAGCTGGCCGACCGCGTGGCCGTGCGTGCCCGCCATTTCGGTGCCCTGCCCGATCTGGCGCTTAACACCGACTTGCTGACCATCGTGCCGCAGATGTACGCCACCGGCCTGGTGCAGCGCCATGACCTGCGGGTGTGGAACCTGCCGCGCGCGGCGGCGCCGGCCTATGAGGTTCGGCTGGTGTGGCACGCCAGCACGGCGCAGGACCCGGCGCAGCAGTGGATCCGTGCGCAGGTGCATGGCTTGTTCGGGCGGGTCTGATTTGTTAGGGCCTGTTAACACTATTCTTCCCCGCCAGGTGCATGTCCCTTTTGCCTCGCAGCACAGTCCGCAGCCGTGGCGTTGTGGCGCCAGCGAACGTTTCTCCGGCTGAAACGCCTGACGGGACGGTGCCCTGTTCGCGCCACCAGAGCCCGGCCCCCTTCGGGGGCCAGGCCGCAGCGTAATGCCTCGGAACGTGCATAGCGTAGG
>CALRYY010000166.1:0-6802 GCA_943372515.1 Ramlibacter sp. 2FC
AGCACTGAAGGCCAGCACCCCGCGCGCCCAGCGCCGGGTCGACGCCGAAGCACTGGTGCGCCACTTTGGTCGCGCCACGCTGGGCGGCATGGGGCAGGGCGGCACGCGTGCCAGCATCCTGCGCATCCCCGGCATCTACGCACCCGACCGCGACGGCGGCACGCCCCGCGCGCGGCTGCTCAAGCGCACGCCGGTGCTGGCAGCAGCCGATGACGTGTACACCAACCACATTCACGCCGACGACCTGGCCCGTGCCTGCCTGGCCGCCCTGTGGCGCGGACGGCCCCAGCGCGTGTACAACGCCAGCGACGACACCCGCCTGAAGATGGGCGACTACTTTGACCTGGCCGCCGACCTGTACGGCCTGCCCCGCCCGCCCCGCGTGCCGCGCAGCACCGCCCAGGCCGAACTGCCCCTGATGCTGCTGAGCTTCATGAGCGAATCGCGCCAGATGGACAACACGCGGCTGAAGGGGGAACTGCGCTTGCGGCTGCGCTACCCCACGGTGCAAACGGGCCTGGCTGGCGGCTAAATCCCCGCCGGCTTCATCATCGTGCTCATGCGGTCCACCGCCTTGAGCGTGAGAGTCTTGATCTCTGCACCCTGCAGCACGGTCAGCTGGATCTCGTCGTCGGGGTTGGCGTGCTGCCACACCTGCTTGTAAAACGCCTCCAGCGTGGCCACCTTGGCGCCGTCTACTGCCAGCACCACGTCGCCGGGCTGCAGGCCCGCTGCCTGGGCGGGGCTGTCCTTGTTGACGCGCACCACCTGCACGCGCCCGCCTTGCTCGCTGGACGTCAGGCCCAGCCAGGGCCGGCGGCTGGGCTTGCTGCTGCCGGTTTGCTGCAGCTCGGCCAAAATCGGCTTTAGCAGATCGACCGGCACGAACATGTTGCCCGGCAGGCGCCGGTTGCCGCCCATGGCGTCCATCACAAACAGGCTGCCAATGCCCAGCAGCTCGCCGCGCTGGTTGAACAACGGCGCGCCGCTGTGGTTGCCCACGGGTGGACTGGTAAACAGGGCAGATTCAATGTGGTATTCCCAATACCCGGAGAAAGCCCGCTTGCTGACCAGCTGCGTCATGTTGACGTCGCCGTCTTCACCGCCGGTGGCCACCATCATGGCCTCGCCGGTGGTGGCGTCGTTGTGGCTGCCCAGCGGCACCGGCGCCACGCCGCGCATCGGCAGCAGCGGGCGCAGCAGGCCAAAGCCGGTGGCCAGGTCGTAGGCCACGGTGCGCGCGGGCAGTGTCTTGTTGTCCTGCGTAGTGATCTGCACCGTGTCAGCCTCCAGCAGCAGGTAGCCGATGGTCAGCACCAGGCCATCGGGCCCGATCACCACGCCCGAGCCACTGCGCTCGCGCCCCAGTGTCTCGGCCGAGCGCGCGCCGGCCGCTGCCATGACCTGCACGCCCACCACGGACGCATTGGCCCGGTTCAGGGCGTCAATGACGGTCTGTGCAGCAGGGGGCTGGGGTGTGGCTGCATGGGCCAGAGCCAGCAGCGAGGTGCAAACAACAATCCATAACCGGTGCAGCGTACGCATGGTGGGCTCCTGGCCAGGCGGTGGGAAATGCCACAGGCAAAGGATGCGCCTGAAACAAGGTTGAGACAAGTGCAGGGGAATTAAGATACCCGCACACCTTTGAAAACAACAACATGGCCCACACGGTTACCCCAGTGATACTTTGCGGCGGCTCCGGCACACGCTTGTGGCCGCTGTCACGCACGGGGTTTCCCAAACAGTTTCTGTGCCTCACGGGCAATGAAAGCCTGTTCCAGCTGGCGGCCAGGCGCCTGATGGGGCTGGCCGCCGACGGGGTGGCGGTATCGCCGCCGCTGATCGTCAGTAACGAAACCCACCGCTTTCTGGTGACTGAGCAGCTGCGCGAAGCCGGCATTGCCATGGGCGCGGCCCTGCTGGAGCCCCAGGGACGCAACACCGCGCCGGCGCTGACCCTGGCCGCGCTGGCCGCCCTGCAAGACGGCCACGACCCGGTGCTGGTCGTCACACCCGCCGACCAGACCATTGCCGACCCCGCCGCCTTTACCGCCGCCATGCACGCCGCCGTGCAACACGCAGCCACAGGCGCCATCGTCATACTGGGCGTCGCACCCGACCGGCCCGAGACGGGCTACGGCTACATCAAGGCCAGCGGTGCCCACAGCCCCCTGACGGTAGACCGATTTGTAGAAAAGCCCGACGCTGCCACCGCCCAGCACTACCTGGACGAAGGCGGTTATTACTGGAACGCCGGTATCTTTGTGCTCAAGGCATCGGTGTGGACGGCCGCCCTGCAGCGGTTTTGCCCCGCCATGGCGCAGGGCATGCAGGCGGCCTGGGCCGCACGGGAGCAAGACACCCAAACCAGCATCGCCGGCATGACCTTTGTTCGCCCGGGCCAGGCCGCGTTTGAAGCCGTGGCAGGCCAGTCGGTGGACTACGCCGTGCTGGAGCCCTTGGCCACTGCACAAACCGGCGGCGAACTGCCGCCGTTGAAGATGGTCCCCCTGCAGGCCGGCTGGAACGACCTGGGCGCGTGGGACGCCGTGTGGCAGACGCTGCCCAAGGACGGCAACGGCAACGCCCACCTGGGCGACGTGTTGATCAATGACAGCCGCAACACCCTGGTGCATGCCGCCAGCCGCCTGGTCAGCCTGGTGGGCGTGCAGGACCTGGTGGTGATAGAAACCGCCGACGCCGTGCTGGTGGCCGACCGCGCACGCAGCCAGGACGTGAAGAACATCGTGACAACGCTCGCCGCGTCTGGCCGCGAAGAGCTGGCCCTGCACCGCAAGGTGCACCGCCCCTGGGGCTGGTACGACAGCATTGACGAAGGCGAGCGATTCAAGGTCAAGCGCATCCTGGTCAAGCCCAAGGCCAGCCTGAGCCTGCAGATGCACCACCACCGGGCCGAGCACTGGATCGTGGTCAAGGGCACGGCCGAGATCACGCACGGCGACAAGACCCTGATCCTCACTGAAAACCAGTCCACCTACATCCCCCTGGGCGAGGTGCACCGCCTGGCCAACCCGGGCACCATTGCGCTGGAAATCATCGAGGTGCAATCGGGCAGTTACCTGGGCGAAGACGACATCGTCCGCATTGAAGACAGCTACGGCAGAAAGTAAGGCCCATGACAAGAAAAGTTGCGCTCATCACCGGCATCACAGGGCAAGACGGCGCCTACCTGGCCGAGTTTTTGCTGGACAAGGGCTACATCGTGCACGGCATCCGCCGGCGCGTATCGCTGTTTAACACCGACCGTATAGACCACCTGTACCAGGACACCCATGAAGCCGGCGTGCGCATGTTTTTGCACTACGGCGACATGACCGATTCGTCCAGCCTCACGCGCATCATCCAGCAGACCCAGCCTGATGAAATCTACAACCTGGCTGCGCAGTCGCACGTGCACGTGAGCTTTGACGAGCCCGAATACACCGCCAATTCAGACGCGCTGGGTCCGCTGCGGGTGCTGGAGGCGATCCGCATCCTGGGGCTGGAGAAAAAGGTGCGCTTTTACCAGGCCAGCACCTCAGAGCTGTATGGCCTGGTGCAGGAAACACCGCAAAAGGAAACCACGCCGTTCTACCCGCGCAGCCCCTACGCCGTGGCCAAGCTGTATGCCTACTGGATCACGGTGAACTACCGCGAGGCCTACGGCATTTATGCCTGCAACGGCATTTTGTTCAACCACGAAAGCCCGCTGCGCGGCGAAACATTCGTCACGCGCAAGATCACGCGGGCGCTGGCGCGCATCAAGCTGGGCCTGCAAGACTGCCTGTACCTGGGCAACCTGGACGCCAAACGCGATTGGGGCCACGCCAAGGACTACGTGGAAATGCAGTGGCTGATGCTGCAGCAAGACAAGCCCGAAGACTATGTGATTGCCACCGGCGTGCAATACAGCGTGCGCGACTTTGTGGACGCCGCCGCCGCCGAGCTGGACATGGACATCCGCTGGACAGGCGAGGGCCTGCACCAGCAGGGCAGCACGCCCGACGGCAAACCTGTGGTGGTGGTGGACCCCCGGTACTTTCGCCCGACCGAGGTCGACAGCCTGCTGGGCGACGCGACCAAGGCCCGCACCCAGCTGGGCTGGACGCCCAAAATTACGTTCAAGGAGCTGGTGGCCGAGATGGTGCGAGAAGACCTCACATCGGCCCAGCGCAACGAGCTCGTCAAGCGCCATGGCTACAAGGCACTGGACCACAACGAATAAGAAGCCGCACGCACCATGACCCACGCCATCACCCAATGCCGCATCTGCGGCGGCGCGCACCTGCAGACCGTCATGTCGCTGGGCGACCAGGCCCTGACCGGTGTGTTCCCCAAAACACCTGACCAGCCCGTCACCACCGGCCCGGTGGACCTGGTGCGCTGCGCAGCAGCAGACGGCTGCGGCCTGGTGCAGCTGCGCCAGAGCTACGACCTGAGCGAGATGTACGGCATGAACTACGGCTACCGCTCGGGCCTGAACGCCAGCATGGTGCGCCACCTGCAAGGCAAGGTCGAAAAGATCCTGGGCCTGGGCCTGCTGCAGCCGGGCGACACGGTCATAGACATCGGCAGCAACGACGCGACCACGCTGCGCAGCTATCCGGGTGAGCGCTACGAGCTGGTGGGCGTG
Source organism: Ramlibacter sp. 2FC (assembly GCA_943372515.1). Taxonomy (GTDB): domain Bacteria; phylum Pseudomonadota; class Gammaproteobacteria; order Burkholderiales; family Burkholderiaceae_C; genus RAM1. The sequence goes on from CALRYY010000166.1 coordinate 4,634, forward strand.
GACCCCACGGGCGTCAAGTTCGCGTCGTACTACCCTGCGCACATCCGCTTGATCCCCGACTTTTTTTCGGCCGCTGTCATGCAGGCCAACCTGCCAGGCAAAAAGGCCCGCGTCATCACATCGTTCTCGATGTTTTACGACCTGGAAGACCCGGTGGCTTTTGCGCGCGAGGTGGCGGCCACGCTGCACGACGAAGGCATCTGGGTGTTTGAGCAAAGCTACCTGCCGGCCATGCTGCGCACCAATTCTTTCGACACCATCTGCCACGAGCACCTGGAGTTTTATGCCCTGCGGCAAATCCACTGGATCGCCCGGCTGGCTGGCCTGAAAGTGCTGGACGTTGAATTCAACGACATCAACGGCGGCAGCTTTTCCGTGACCGCGGCCAAGGCCACGTCGGCCCATGTGCCCAATACCGCCTTGCTGGAGCAGATCGCCGCTGACGAAGCGGCGCTGGGCCTGGACACTGACCAGGCCTTTGCAGACTTCAAGCTGCGGGTGCAACAGGCGCAGGCCGCGCTGATGGGCTTTCTGGCCCAGCAAAAGGCGCAGGGCCGCACGGTGTGCGGCATGGGCGCGTCGACCAAGGGCAATGTGCTGTTGCAGTACTGGGGCATCGGCCCCGACCTGCTGGCCAGCATTGCCGAGGTCAACGCCGATAAATTTGGCAGCTACACGCCCGGCAGCCTGATCCCCATACGCGCGCAGCAAGACGTGCTGGCCAGCCACCCCGATTACCTGCTGGTGCTGCCCTGGCACTTTCGCAATTTCTTCATCAATAACCCGGCGTTGAAGGGGCGCAAGCTGGTGTTCCCGCTGCCGGTGTTTGAAGTGGTCGATGTCCACTAGCGCGAACAGCCCCGGCATGGGGCGCACCGCCCTGGTGGTGGGCGTGAACGGCCAGGACGGCAGCTACCTTGCCGAGCGGCTGGCGCGCAACCACTGGCGCGTGGTGGGCGCGGCCCGCCAGAGTGAGCCGCGCGCCGGGCTGGCCGCGCACCTGGCCCATTACAGCCCGCTGGACCTGACCGACACGGCGGCGTTCCAGCGCCTGCTGGCCGACCAACTTCCCGACGCCATTTTTTATGCAGCGGCGGTGCATGGTGCCGCAGGCTTTGACTATGAAAGCGTGTGGCTCAGCGCGCACCAGGTCAACACCCTGGCGCTGCACGCGGCGCTGGAGCATGCGCGCGCGCGGGCGGGAAAGCACGGGCGCGGTGGTGACGGCAAAGTGCAGGTGATCTACTTTGGCTCGGCCAAAATGTTTGGCGACCTGGCCGGGCGGCGCATCAATGAAAACACGGCACGGGTGTCCAGCTGCATTTATTCCATCACCAAAAACGCGGGCGCTGACCTGGTGCAGTACTACCGCGCCGCGCACGGCGTGGACGCTGGCGTGGTCTGGCTGTTCAACCACGAATCCATCCGCCGGCCACCGCAGTTTTTTGCCATGCAGGTGGTGCGGGCCCTGGCCCAAAGCCTGCAGGACAAACGCCATGCCGTCACGCTGAACACGCTGGATTTCTGGTGCGACTGGGGCCACGCGCAGGACTACATGACGCTGGTGGCCGACCATTGCGACGCGCTGCGCGGGCACGACGTGGTGCTGGCCACCGGCCACACCGTGTGGGCGCGCGACGTGGTAACCAGCCTGTTTGCCCGGCACGGGCTCAACGTGGCCGACCACATCCACACCACCACCCGGCACGACAAACAGGCGGCCACGCAGTGGCAAGCCGACACCACCCGGCTGCTGCAGCTGACCGGTGCGCGGCCCGCCCTGGCGGGCGAGGCTGTTTTTCAAGAGATACTGCGCAGCGGCCTTGCAGCCTGACCCCCTCACTTCTTTTTGTTCCCCACCATGTCTGCCAAGCCCCGCCAGTACCAGTCGTTTCCTGATGCACCGGGCGACTCCGAATCGCTGAAAAAGCTCAAGGCATTGCGCCTGCCCGAGCTGTTGGACCAGCGCTTTCTGGACCTGGGCTGCAACGAAGGCTTCTTTTGCGCTTATGCCAGCTTTGCCGGCGCGTCGCGGGTTGTGGGGCTTGATGCGTCGGCCGACTACATCGAGCGCGCGCGCAGGCGCCTGCCCGGCCTGGAGTTCCTGCACCAGAGCTGGGACACCCTGCCTGAAGGGCCGTTTGACGTGGTGCTGCTGGCGTCGGCGCT
>CALRYY010000167.1:0-6774 GCA_943372515.1 Ramlibacter sp. 2FC
CAGCGGACAAGCGTAGGAGCGATTTTTGCGATGGCGCGTTCAGCGCCCATCGCACAAATCGACCCGTAGCGTCCCCTCGATTCCGAGGAGCGCAGGGGACCCCGCAGCGAAGCGTAGGGGCGCCAAAGTGAAGCGCCGACGGCCCCACCCACAGCCTTGCGCGCGGTGTAGAAGGCTCAGCCCCGCACCACCGCCCGATACGGCTCAAACTTGCTGCGCTTCACGCTAAAAAACGCCTTCACATTCCGCACATTCGCGTCGCTGGTAAACAGGCGTTGCGCCAGCGCCAGGTACCCCGGCATGTCGTGCGCAAACACCACCAGCACAAAGTCCGGCCCCGGCGACACGCGCCAGCATTGCTGCACGGCGGCGTCGGGCGCCACGCGCGCTTCAAAGGCTTCCAGGTATTCGGCGCCCTGGCGGTCCAGCGTGATTTCCACAATCGCACTGATGCCGTGGCCCAGCAGGGGGGCCAGCTTGTCGTCGCTCAGGATGGCGATTTCGCGCTCGATCAGGCCCGCATCGCGCAGCCGCTTGACGCGGCGCAGGCAGGTGGGGGGCGACACATGCACCCGCTCGGCCAGGGCCTGGTTGCTGATGCCAGCGTCGCGCTGCAGCAGGTCCAACAGGCGCAGGTCGGTCGCATCCAGCTCTAATTGTTCTGAAATCACTGTATTTATGGAATAAAAATTCACTCAAATGAGTTGGAGAAATAATATTCCGTAAATTAACAAAAGTCGATCTGAAATTCTATGGCGACCCGCCTACATTGGTTGCACTTCATAACACCGGAGCACCTTATGTGCGGCATCGTCGGCGCGGTTTCCACGCGCAATATCGTCCCCATCCTCGTCCAGGGCCTGCAGCGGCTGGAATACCGTGGCTACGACTCCTGCGGCGTGGCGGTGTACCGCGACGGCCTGCAGCGTGCGCGCAGCACGGCCCGGGTGGCCGAGCTGATGGAGCAGGTCAGCGCAGACAAGATCGAGGGTGGCACCGGCATTGCCCACACCCGCTGGGCCACCCACGGCGTGCCGGCGGTGCACAACGCGCATCCGCATTTCAGCCACGGGCCGGGGGCCGACAGTGCCAGCCGGCCGGGGCGCATTTCGCTGGTGCACAACGGCATCATTGAAAACCACGACGAGCTGCGCGCCGCCCTGCGGGCCAAGGGCTATGTGTTCACCAGCCAGACGGATACGGAAGTCATCGCGCACCTGGTCGACAGCCTGTACGACGGCGATTTGTTTGACGCAGTGAAGGCCGCCGTGGGCCACCTGCACGGCGCCTATGCCATTGCCGTGTTTTGCAAGGACGAGCCGCACCGCGTGATCGGCGCGCGCGCCGGTTCGCCGCTGATTCTGGGTGTGGGCAAAGATGGGTCCGAGAATTTCCTGGCCAGCGACGCCATGGCCCTGGCCGGCGTCACAGACCAGATCGTCTACCTGGAAGAGGGCGACGTGGTGGACCTGCAGCTGGGCAAGTACTGGGTGGTAGACAAAGCCCACAAGCCCGTCACGCGCGCCGTCAAGACCGTGCAGGCCCACAGCGGCGCGGCCGAGCTGGGCCCGTACCGCCACTACATGCAGAAAGAAATTTTTGAACAACCCCGCGCCACGGCCGACACGCTGGAGGGCGTGGTGGGCATCACGCCCGAGCTGTTTGGCGACGATGCCTTCAAGATCTTCAAGGAAATTGATTCCGTCCTGATCCTGGCCTGTGGCACCAGCTATTACAGCGGCTGCACCGCCAAATACTGGCTGGAGAGCATCGCCAAGATCCCCACGCAGGTAGAGATCGCCAGCGAATACCGCTACCGCGAATCGGTGCCCAACCCGCGCTCGCTGGTGGTCACCATCACGCAATCAGGCGAAACAGCCGACACCCTGGCCGCGCTGCGCCACGCGCAGGGTCTGGGCATGCAGCACACGCTGACCATCTGCAATGTGTCTACCTCGGCCATGGTGCGCGAATGCAAGCTGGCCTACATCACCCGAGCGGGGGTAGAGATTGGCGTTGCGTCCACCAAGGCGTTCACCACCCAGCTGGCGGGCCTGTTTCTGCTGACGCTGGCGCTGGCCCAGGTCAAGGGCCGGTTGACTGACGAGGACGAAGCAAGGCACCTGAAGGCCATGCGCCACCTGCCCACCGCGCTGCAGGCCGTGCTGGCACTGGAGCCGCAGGTGATCAGCTGGGCCGAGGATTTTGCGGCCAAGGAAAACGCGCTGTTCCTGGGTCGCGGCCTGCACTACCCCATTGCACTGGAGGGCGCGCTCAAGCTCAAGGAGATCACCTACATCCACGCTGAGGCCTACGCCGCCGGCGAGTTGAAGCACGGCCCGCTGGCGCTGGTGACGAGCGAGATGCCGGTGGTCACTGTGGCGCCCAACGACGCCTTGCTGGAAAAGCTCAAGAGCAACATGCAGGAGGTGCGCGCGCGCGGCGGCGTGCTGTATGTGCTGGCCGATGCGGATACGAAGATCGAAAGCAGCGAAGGCGTGCACGTGATCCGCATGCCAGAGCATTACGGCGAGCTGTCGCCCCTGCTGCATGTGGTGCCCCTGCAGCTGCTGGCGTACCACACGGCCCTGGCGCGGGGTACTGATGTGGACAAGCCGCGCAACCTGGCCAAGAGCGTGACCGTCGAGTGAGGCCGGGTATCGCAGGGCATTCCCTCTGCCCTGCGAGCGCTCTTGTGTTTGATAATGGCCGCCATGGAAGCAAAGACGCGAAAAAGTGAAGCGACCCGCGCGGCCATTGTTGACACCGCATTGAGCATCGTGGCCGAAAGCGGCTTCAGCGCAGTGAACATGCGGGCCGTGGCTGACCGGTTGCATGTGTCCAAAAGCTGCGTATTTTCCCGTTCCGGCTCCATAGAGATACTTCGCAAGTCGGTCGTTGAGGAGTACGGTCGCCGTTTTCTGGCCGACGTGTTTTTGCCGGCCATGCAAAAGCCGCGCGGCCTGCCACGGCTGGACGCCATCATGCTGCGCTGGCTGGAGCGGGTGGGGGGCGCGGGCGACATCGGTGCCTCCATTTTTGAAGCGGCTGCTTTCAGCCTGGAGCCCGTTGAAGCCCAGCTGCGCGCACAGCTGGTCGAAGGCGTGGGCAACTGGCGCGCCACGATGCGCCGGACCATCATCCAGGCCATCGGCGAGGGCCACCTCAAGCCCGGTCTGGACCCTGACGTGTTCATGTACGAGTTGCACAGCCTGGTGATGGGCGCCCTGTACGACACAGCCTTTCTGGGCGACAGGCAGATGGTGGACAAAGGCTGCGCCGCGTACCGCCGCCTGATTGACTCCTACCGGCCCCAGCCGGCCACTACGGGAGCGTGACGTCGATGGTGTTGACCGGATTGCTGCGCGCGCCGCCAGGGCGTGCAGCAGGGCGGGGCGCCAGCGTCTGGTGCTGGCCTGCAGCAAGCTCGCCAAGCCGGTGGGCAATGCGTGGCATCACCCAGCTGTGCACCATGCGGCGAATGGCGGCCGTGTCTGCTGCGGCGTCCGGGTGAGGCTGCAATTGCGCCCACCGGCGTGCCCGCTGTTCGACCAGATGTGTGACTTCGGTGGACACCCAGTCAAGAAACGGCTGGGGGACACAAAGCCGGTTGGACGAGATGACGTTGGCCACCAGTTCGTCCAGCGCGCTGATGGCCAGCACTTCGGCCTGTTCCACAGGCCTGGCATGTGAGGTTCGGCGCATGGTTGCGCTTCTGGCGTGGCAGGTCATCCCCTGAGCCGTCCGTCAGCCGTCAGCAGCCCCAGGTTGACGTAGGTGGAGCCCACGTGCAAAGGCGAGGAGGCATAGTCCACCGTGAACCCGCCCAGGTCCAGGTTGCGGATGGAGCCCAGCGCCTGGCGCAGCTTGTCGCGCGACACGGCGCGGCCGGCCCGGTTGATGGCCTCGGCCATGATCCGGGTGTTGACAAAGGCCTCCAGGCTGCCCCCGCTGAAGGCTTCCTGGCCGGTAGCACGCATGGCGGCCTGGTAGTCCCGCACCAACAGGTGCTTGGTCTGGTTGGCGTCCGGAAACACCATGGTGATGGCGATGCCCTGGGCCCTGGCGCCCAGCTGCGCAATCCCCTCCTGGGTAAACGACGGGCTGACCCCGGCAATCGGCAGCAGGGGGGACGCCTGCTTCAGGCCCGCGACCACGCCTGTGGTGGCCGCGCCTGCGGTACCCAACAGCACAGCCGACGGTTTGGCGGCCACGACGGTGCTGATCACGCTGTCCATGTTCTTGCCGTCAGCGCCCAGGGCCACGGATGCCACGGCCTTGATGCCCGCAGCCGTCAGTGCGCGCTGTGCGTCCTGGGCCACTTCCTTGCCATAGGGGTTGTCCAGGTAAATGAGGGCCAGGTCCCGGATGCCCATGGACACCAGGCTCTGGACCAGGCGGTTCATTTCGTCGGTGTAGCTGGCCCTGACGTGAAAGACGTTGCGCAGCTCGGCTTTGCGCAGGCTGGACGCACCCGTCAACGGCCCCAGGTGCGGCGTGCCCGAAGCTTCAATCAGCGGATTGATGGCCGCGTTGTTGGCGGTGCCCAGGCAGCCCATCAGCGCGACGATGCTGCTGTCTTCCAGCAGGGCTTTGGTGTTGTCCACGCTGCGCGCGGGCGAATAGGCATCGTCCAGCACGGTGATGCGCAGCGGGCGGCCGTTGACCCCACCCTTGGCGTTGATCTGCTTCAAGGCAGCATCCACGCCCAGCTTCATGTTGCGGCCAAATCCCCCCAGCGGGCCCGTCATGGCCGCCGTGCAGCCGATATGGATGGCGCCTGGTTCCGCAGTTTGTGCACTTGCGTGCGAAATGTAGGAAGGCAAAAGCGACGTGGCGGCCAGTGCGGGAAGGAAATGACGACGTTTCATGGGGTTTTTCTCTATTGAATTCGTTGATTTTTGCTGATTCAGGGGGCAACCGGGAGCAGGCGAATTTGCATCAGAATGTATCGGGCATCAAGCCAGCACAAAGAAAAAAGCACGCGAGTGCAAAATTAATCACGCCGACGCCCCGAAAGCGGTTTGCCGGAGTGAATCTTTCTGGTTACTTGCGCAGGCAAAAATCGAAAGCAGCGAAGGCGTGCACGTGGTGCACCTGCAGCTGCTGGCGTACCACACGGCCCTGGCGCGGGGTACCGATGTGCACAAGCCGCGCAAGCTGTCAGCCACCCATGCACCAGTGCCTTCCAGCATGAATGCAGCCAGCTCCCGCGCAGTGAACGGGTTGGGTAGCATGGGTGTGTCTTTGACCTCTGGCGCGCCAGGCAGGTGCTGTAGTTGTCTGGCGGGTCAATGTCGATGCGGCGCTCGAAACGAAGACGCAGTCAGGGCATCGACCAACTCCTCGAAGACCACCGAATCATGGCGGTTGGCACCGGTGACGCAAAAGATTCGCGGGATGCCCTGGCGGTCCGTGATGATGTGGCGTTTGCTGCCAGGTTTTCCCCGGTCTGTGGGGTTGGGCCCCGTGTATGGCCCCCCAGGGGCTGGGCACGCTGGCCCATCCACGCTGGCGCGGCTGAAATGATTCAGGCAATCACCTGGAAATCCGAAAACAGCAAGCTGGTATGGGTTGTCGACCCCATGAGTGCGATTTGGATAGCAGCTGTGCTTCCACTGCCGTCCGCGTCGTAATACAGTGCGCCGGTTGTGGTGTTGTAGACAATTCGATCGTCGGCGTCGTGACCTTTGACAACACCAGCACCTGACCAAAATTGCACCTGCGCCAGGCCGATGCCCGACGCACCCAATGCTGCAAAAACGGCTTTGCTGAGTTGGATCTTGTCAACTCCAGTCTGGAAGTCACCGATGGTGTCCAGATTGGTCGTAGCGTTGGGCGTGACGTTGAATATGAACATGTCCGAGCCCGCACCGCCATGAAGGACATCGTTGCCGTTGCCACCCGTCAAGGTGTCGTTGCCAGCACCTGCGTCGAGCACATTCTTGGCAGCGTTTCCGATCAGGATGTTGGCCAGGGTGTTTCCAGAACCATTGACAGCAGCCGTTCCAGTCAAAGTGAGATTTTCAACATGAGTGGCCAATGCGTGCGAAACGCTGGCTTGGACCAGATCGGCGCCACCAGTGGCACTGGTCTCCATCACCCAGTCGGAGGCGTTATCCACCACGTAGGTGTCATTGCCCGCACCGCCTTCCATATAGTCAACGCCAGCGCCGCCATCCAGGGTGTCGTTGCCGGCGTTGCCCATAAGCCAGTCGTCGCCTCCCAGCCCTTTGAGGGCATCGTTGTAGCCGCCACCCACAAGCATGTTGCTGTAGGCGTCGCCGGTCAGGTTGAGTGATGTGACCACCTTGGCCGCCACGGTATACGAGCCCGTGCCCGTGGCCCAATCCCAGACCGCCAGGTAGTGGGTGCCGCTGGTGGCGGCGGTGTACACAATTTGCGCATTGGTGGTGGTGCTGCTGGCGTTGTCGTTCATTGCCACGCCAGCCATGCCGGGGTTGTAGAGTTCCAGATAGGGGTTCAAAGCGCCGCCAGTGCTTACCAGGTCAAAGGTGTAGCTGGTGCCTGCTGTGAGGGCCACCTTGAACATGTCGCAGTCGTTGGCCTTTTCGATGACACCTTTGGTGGCAACACTATTGACTTGCACCAGTCCAGTGGTGGCGGTGGAACCGGCATAGTCGTCGGGTGGAACGACCGGGGCAATGTCGTCGTTGCGGATGGTGGCCGTGGCGCTGGCTGTACCCAGGGTCACGCCAGTGCTGGGTGCCGACAGGGTGACGGCAAAGGTTTCATCGGCTTCAACCGTGGTGT
>CALRYY010000168.1:0-6771 GCA_943372515.1 Ramlibacter sp. 2FC
CAGGTCGGCGCTGGTGACGTTGTTGCCTTCGTCGCGGAATTCGCTGACCGAGCCGGTGCCGTCGCCCAGGTCGTTCAGGCCCACCAGGCCGTCGCGGATGGAGCTGGCCTCGTCGCTATTGGCTACGGCCGATGTGTCGGCCTTGACGATGACCTTGAAATTGCCGCTGATCGATTCAGGCAGGTCAAACGTGGTGGTGGCGGTGTACGACTCACCGGGCTGCAGGTATTTGGGGCTGCCGTCGGCGTTGCGGCCCAGGGATACTGTTTTGACCTTGGTCTGGATTTCGGCCTGGGTGCTGCGGTCCACCAGGGGGTAGTCGCTCACGTCCAGCGATGCGTCGCGCGACAGGTACACGCCGTCTGACCAGTTGGTCAGGCGGGTGGCACGCGTGCCGCGGTTGGTGACCGTCCAGGTCACGGTCAGCGGCTGGCCCGAGCCCACGGTGGGGTCAGAAAGCGCGATGCTGTCCACCTGCAGGTCGGGCTCGCTGTAGCTCACGGCCAGCGTGCCGCGGGCCATGTTGTTGTCGTTGCGCTCAGCCTCATGAACGCTGGTGCGGTAGAGGGCCCGCGCCGAGTCGTTGCCCACATCACCGCGCAACACTTCGTTTTGCGCCACGTGGGACACACCGCCCAGGTTGTCCACAGAATGCGACGAGTCGGTGATGACGTACACGTAGTACGGCCCGGCGGTGCCCGCAGGCAGCCTGGCCTTGAGCGTTGCCGTGTAGCTGCCGCCTGCTGCCAGGCCGCCGACGTTGGTGTGCACCACAGAGCCCAGCGCCGTGGCGCGGCGGATGTCAAACACCGGGTCAGGGCTGAAATAGACCGAATCGACCCAGCCGTCGGTGCCGGCCCATACCGCCGCGCCGTGGTTGGTGACCGTCCAGGAAACGGTGGTTTCCTCGCCCGAGAAGTTCTGGGCCTGGGCGGTCACGCTGGCCACGCGCAAGTCGGATGGCGCCATGGACACCAGCGAGTCGGCTGAGCGCTGGTTGTTGGCGTCGCTGATTTCACGCACCCAGTTCTGGAAGTCTGACTCGACAATCAGGTAGCGCCCCCGGCTGGACGGCGCCAGCTGCACGGTCTGGTTGACGGTGTACTGCTCGCCGCTGCCCAGCGAGCGCGACTGGGTGTAGGTGCCCAGCAGCCAGCGCTGCGTGGCCTGTGAAGCCACCGGCGCATCGGCCAGGTACACGCGGTCTATCCAGCTGCCTGCATACAGTTCGCCGCGGTTTTGCACGGTGTAGCTGAAGCTGTAGCTGCCCCCTGCTTCGGCCGGGTTGGCCCCCGCGGCCTGCGTTACCAGGAAGTCTGGCGGCGACACACCCAGGATGCTGATGGGGCGCGCCTTGAAGTTGCTGCCGTCAAAGTCGTTGGGCGCATCGGGGTTGATGTTGGTCGCCAGGCTGTCTTCCAGGATCACGTCATAGACGTCGCTCCAGACGGTGACGAAGTATTGCCCCGACAACATGCCCGTGGGGATGGTGACCTGGGCCGCGCCCAGGTAGTCCTGCCCCACTTGCAGTGCCCCGCTGTGGCTGACGCTGCCCAGGAAGATGTCGCCCTTGCCGCTGTGCGGGCGGGTGCGGTCGCGGGTCAGCCAGATGGCGTCGGTCCAGCTGTCTTGCGTGGCCGCTACGCCGCGCGTGGCGGCGCTGCCCGAATTGGTGACCTTGTAGTTGACGCTGATGCTCGATCCATGCACCGCCTGGTCGGGTGCCACCACGTTGCTGGTGACCAGGTCCGCAAATGGCACGGAGTCCACATAGAACTTCACGGCCTTGGCGTTGTTGGCCTCGTTGGGGTATTCGTCGATGTTGCCGTTGCCGTCGGCCACCACGATCAGGTAGGCGTCGCCACGGTAGCGGATCGGGATGTCCACCGACGCGCTTTCGTTGGCATAGCTTTCGGTGGGCGCCAGCGCCCCGCCGTTTTCAAAGCGGCCCACCAGCACGTCGTCACCGCTCAGGGTGCCGTCCAGCGACAGGTACACGCTGTCGACCCAGCGCCCTGATGTGGCGGCCGGGCCGAAGTTGCCCACGGTGTAGCGCACGGCGGCACTGCCCCCGGCGGTGACGCGCTCTGGCGCGGTCACGGTGCCCACGCGCAGGTCGGGCCTGTCCAGCAGCGACACATCGGTCACGCCCTGCGAGAGCATTTCGTTATTGAGCTTGAAGTCGCCATGCTCGTACAGCGCGCGGTCGGCGTTGGTGACCACGCGGATGCGGTACTGGCCTTCAATCCGCCCGGGCAGGCGGACCTGCTCGGTGCGGGTGTAGCGGATGCCCGATTCCAGGCCCCGGTCGTAGCCAAAGCTGCCCAGCACCACGCTGGCACCGCCATTGGTGGGGGTCAGGATGACCTGGTCGGTCCACTTGCCGCTGGCCGTGGCGGGGCCCTGGTTGAGCACCGTCCATGACAGCTCGATCAGCGCGCCTTCCTTGGCGTCAGTGGGCAGGCCCACCTGCTCAACCACCAGGTCGGGCGAGCTGGACAGCGTGACGGGCACCACGGCCGAGCTGAGCTTGTTGTTGGTGGTGTGGATGAATTCGAACGGTCCGCCGGTGCTGACGTTGACGTAGAAGTCCCCGCTCAGCCCTTCGGGCACCGTGACCACCACCGAGCGCTGGTAGCTGTCGTTGACCGCCAGCGCACCCAGGTGGTTGGCGCTGCCAAATTCGGCGGCCACGCCGGTGCCATCCGGGTTGCGGCTGAGCCAGATGCGGTCGGCCCATTCGGTCGTGTTGGTGATGCCTATGCCTTCGTTGGCCACCGAATAGGTCACGCGCAGCGGCTTGCCGCTGGCGGGGTCGCCATTGACACCGGCCACCGTGACGGTTTTGACCGTCAGGTCGGCATAGGGGACCGGCATGACGTCCACCACGTTGGCGGCGGCAGCGGTGTTGTTGGTCTCCAGCGTGCTTTCAAATACCTCTGCCCTGGCGTCGGCCACCACAAACAGCTGGAAGCGCCCCGACGTGTACGCGGGCAGCAGGCCGCTGACCGTTTTGGTGTAGCTCTGGCCGACTTCCAGGCCGCCCTGGTGCAGCACCTCTGTCACCAGGATGTCGTCTCCATTACCCAGCACGCCGTCGCGCGACAGGATGACCTTGTCGGTCCAGCTGCCGGTGCGCCCGGCGCCGGTGCCCTGGTTGGTCACGGTGTAGGTGACCTCCATGGGGGCCGGGTCGGCAATGACCTGTTGCGGTGCGCTCACCGCGGTGACCGCCAGGTCGGCATACGGCGAAAGTTCAACCTGCAGCGTACTGGCGCTGCTGGCGGTGTTGTCCGCCAGGTTGCGCTCGGCCATGCGCGGGCCGCTGGCCGGGCTGTCGTTGGCCACCACCCGCACTTCATAGGGCCCCGAGAAGCCCAGCGGCAGGGTCAGCACGGCCGAAGCGGTGTAGCTGCCGCCGCGCTCCAGCACGGCGGTGCGGGCCACATCCTGGGTCAGCTTGACCTGGCCGTTTTGCAGCAGATAGACGCGGTCTGTCCACTGGCCTGGCGTGTTGTTGCCGGTGTTGAGCACGTCCCACTCCACCTGGATGGTGTTGCCCGACAGGGCCAGGCCCGGCCCGCGCACCTGCGTGACCGCCAGGTCAGGCCGGCTGACGAAGACGGTGGTGTCGGCGCTGGCCTGGTTGTTGACTTCGCCCTGGCGTTCATACACGGCGTTGTCGGTGTCCAGCCGCACAACCCAGCGCAGGCTGCCCTGGGTGATGTTGTCGGGCAACGTAAAGGTGGCGCTGCGCACGCGCTCGGCGCCCACGGCCAGGTTGGTGCTGTCCCAGCTCTGCGCCACTTCGATCAGGCCCTGCGCCCCTGCGTCCAGGTAGATGCGGTCGCGCCACGGCGCGTTGGCCGGGGTCTGGCCGTCGTTGGACACGGTGTAGCTGACCGTGACGGATTGCCCCGGCAGGGCCACCAGCGGGCCTGCAACGTCGCGCACGCGCAGGTCGGCCACCGGCGACAGCGTGATGCGCACGGGGGTGGTGCTGACAGCGGTGTTGTTGCTGCCGTCGCCCACCTCGAGCACGCTGCGCCCGACGTTGGAATACACCCGCACATAAAAGTCGCCCTGCAGGTCCAGGGGCAAGGTGGCCCGGGCTTCACCGGTGTAGCTGCTGTCTGCAGCCAGCACACCCACGTGGGGCACCGATGCCGCCAGCACGATGTCGTCAGCCGCGGGCGTGAGCCCGCGCGACAGCACGACCCGGTCGGTCCACAAAGAGGTGTTGGTCGGCGCGTTGCCGCTGTAGCTGACCTGCCAGCTCACCACCAGGTCCTGGCCGCTGAGCGCGGTCTCGGGCACGCTGACGCTTTGCACCACCAGGTCGCGTATGGCCGATGTGACCGCAATGGCCTGCACGGCGCTGAGCATGTTGGGGCGGGTGTCGGGCGCAATGACTTCGCCCGCGCTGTCGGCGCGGATGCCTATGTAGTACGTGCCCCCTGCCAGCTCGGGCAGGTTCACGGTGGTGGTCTGCGTGTAGCTTTCACCCTGGGCCAGCACGCCGGTGTGGCGAACGGTGCCCAGAATGACGTCGTCGCCGTTGCCCATGATCGTGTCGCGGCTGAAGACGATCTGGTCGTTCCACTGGACCGCGCTGCTGGGCGCCCCGCCCTGGTTGGCGACCGTCCAGCTGAGCGTGATGGCCGAGCTGGAAATGGCAGTTGCCGGCAGGGTTGCCACCACTGGGCGCAGGTCTGCGTACGGCTTGACAGCGGAGCTGAAGGTCAGGCGCGTGATGTTGTTGGTTTCGCCCGTCTGGCCGGCAATGGTTTCGTACAGGACGCCCTGGCCTTGCGTGTTCTGGTCGGCGGTGATCGTGACTTCAAGCTGCCCGGAGGCCGCCAGACCCTCGGGCAGGCGGAAGGTGAAGCTGCGCGCCTGCGTCTGGCCGGGAGCCAGCCAGCTTGCCAGGTCCGCCGGGGCGGCGACTGCCATCTGGGTGTCCACCAGTACCTGCTGGGTGGTGGCGTTGCGCACCGTGATGCGGTTGGTGTAGCCGACGGGCACCAGCGCGGAGCCGGTGTTGGCATCGCGCCAGGTCACGGTCATCAGGCCGCCGGCCTGTACCGTGCCTGCGTCCTGGATCTGGACGTTTTGAACCTGCAGGTCGGGGCCGGATTCGCGCACGGTATCGAGCCGGTTGTTGGTCTCGGCCGTGGCCGTTGCGTTGTATTCAGCCACCTGGCTGGTGCTGTCCACCACGATCCGGAAGATGAAACGGCCGGCGGCGGCCGCGCCCGTGGGCACGGTGAACTGGGCCGACCGGGCCACGGCCTGGCCGGGGGCCAGACCCTCTGCGGGCATTTCACCCGTGGCATTGCCGCCAAACAGCAAGGCACCGGTGACCGCGTTCAGCACTTCCAGGCGGTCATTCCAGGCGTTGGTGACGGGGGCGGTGCCGCGGTTGACGGAATCCCACGTGACCTGCACCACCTGACCCGGCGTGAAATCGCCGTTGGGGGTGATGACGACGTTTTCAGCCTGCAGGTCGGCGTAGGGCGACTGTGCGACCTGCAGCTCGACCGCGCGCGTGTTGCTGTTGGAGGTCTTGGCAAAGAAGCGGTCCGCATCGGTAATGACCGTGACGCGCAGGTTGCCCGCGGCCTCGAAGCCGTCAGGCACCTTGAAAGTGGCGCTGCGGTTGACGGCCGCGCCGGGCACGATGGTGCCGCTGGCCTGCGACCCGTCGTAGGGCTGCGTCACGGTGGTGACCGTGCGCCCGGTGTCCAGGTTGGTCACGACGATCCGGTCGTTCCACACGCCCTGCGCGTTCAGGGTGCCGATGTTGGAAACCGTCCAGTTCACCGTCAGGTTCTGGCCCGTGGCCAGGCCGCTGGGCGGCGACAGCGTCAATGCAGACACCCGCAACGAGATATTGGGCGCCGTTTCGTGCGCGTCCAGGCGCACCAGAATGCTTTCGTCGCTGAGCGTGGAGCCGTCGGCGAACTCGATGCGGTCCACACCGTAGCTGTGATTGACGACGTTCAGACCAAAGAAGCCCTCCACCGTCACCTGGTCGGTCGTGCCCGCAATGCCCAGGATCAGGTGCGCGCCGTTGCGGCTGACGGTCAGGTCGTCCGCAGTGATGCCTTCCTTGAACTTCAGGATGTCGGTGGTGCTGGCGTGGTCGCCTTCCAGGTTGTAGCCGGTGTACAGCCAGTGGCCGGCATCCACCACGTCACCCTGGTTGCTGTTGCGCACCCGGTCCTGGCCGTCGCCACGGCCGAACAGGTAGGTGTCGCTGCCCGCGCCGCCTTGCAACAGGTCATTGCCTGCACCGCTGTCCAGCGTGTCGTTGCCCGCCTGGCCGTACAACTGGTCGGCACCGTCCCCACCCAGCACGGTGTCGTTACCGCCCGCAGCGTAGATGACGTCGTTGCCTGCGAAGGTATTGATGACGTCAGAGCTGTCCAGCCCGCTGAGGGTGTCGTTGCCCTCGGTCCCGGTGGCCAGCACAGCGCGGATTGTTTCATCGCTGAGCGTGGAGCCGTCGGCAAACTCGATGCGGTCACCGCCGTAGGCGTGGTTGATGTTGTTCAGGCCAAAGAAGCCCTCCACCGTGACCGAGTCGGTCGTGCCCACGATACCCAGGATCAGGTGCGCACCATTGCGGCTGATGGTCAGGTCGGCTGCCGTGATGCCTTGCTTGAACCGCAGGATGTCGGTGGTGCTGGCGTGGTCGCCTTCCAGGTTGTACCCGGTGTAAAGCCAATGGGCCGGGTCCACCACATCACCCAGGTTGCTGTTGCTCAC
>CALRYY010000169.1:0-6453 GCA_943372515.1 Ramlibacter sp. 2FC
ACACTCACCCTTGCGCTGCTCGGCGTCCCAGAGGCGCCCCCAGGCCGGCGTGCGCCCAGGCGTGACTTTGCAGTGGAGCTGTTAGCCCGTCAACGGTTGAGAGCCACCACCCGGCTTCGCGGCAGGCGGTGCCCGGCGGGGGCGATCTCTGTGGCGGCGAGGAGCGCAGCCGCAGGGTCGGCGCGCTTTAGCGCGCTTCGTTTCTAGCTCGCCGCGGCTGTTAGAGCGTAGCGCGCAGCGCGTAGCGAGTTCTGCGGCGCGACCCTGTGGCGAGCACCGCAGTGCAGTCTGCGCAAAGCGCAGACCGCCACAGTGTGAGCCCCCGCCGGGCACCGCCTGCCACGAAGCCGCGACAGAGAAAAAAGACAGACACACGACAATACACTCCATGTCCCTCATTGTTTTCTCCCACGCCAATAGCTTCCCCGCCAGCACCTACGGCGTTTTGTTCAAGAGCCTGCGTTCACGCGGCTACACCGTCAAGGCAGTGGACAAATACGGGCATGACGCGAAATACCCCGTCACCAACAACTGGCCGCTGATGGTGCAGCAGTTGCACGACCTGGCCCAGCGCGAGACCGACAAGGCGGGCGAGCCCGCCTGGCTGGTGGGCCATTCACTGGGCGGCTTCCTGAGCCTGATGTGTGCTGCGCGCCACCCTGAGCTAGCCAAGGGTGTGCTGCTGATCGACTCGCCCATCCTGGGCGGCTGGCGCGCCACGACGCTGGGCGTCATCAAGCGCACGCAACTGGTGGGCTCGGTGTCACCCGGCGCGGTGAGCCGGCGGCGCAAGAACGCCTGGCCGGATGCCGATGCCGTGTACGCACACTTTCGCCACAAGAAAGCCTTTGCCAAATGGGACGACCAGGTGCTGGCCGACTATGTGGCCCACGGCACGCGCGAGGTGGACGGCCAGCGCGTGCTGGCGTTTGACCGCGACGTGGAAACCGCGATCTACAACACCCTGCCAGACAACCTGGACAGGCTGCTCAAGCGCCACCCGCTCAAATGCCCGGTGGCCTTCATCGGCGGCACTCGGTCTGAAGAGATGAAGCAGGTGGGCATGACCATGACCGAACAGGTGGTCAAGGGCCGCATCATGATGCTGGACGGCAGCCACCTGTTCCCCATGGAAAAGCCGATGGCCACGGCGGCTGCCATTGAAGCGTCGCTGCGCGGGATGTCTGCAAACGACTGACCCCCGTTCAGCGCGTGATCACTTCACCGCTCTTCGCGTCGAACTTCACCACCTGCACCCGGCCGTTGCGGCCCGGAAAATCCTGGAACGCCGCGCGCGCCAGGTACGGCACCATGTCCGGCAGGTCCTCCAGCTCGCCCTCATAGATGGCGCTGGTGTTCAGCACAGGCCGCGGTTTGCCGCCGCCCTGGGTGTCCAGAATGCGCACGGCCAGGCGGTTGACCTGCACGGTGCGCTGCACCTCGCGGTCGCCGATGTAGCGGGGGCCAAAGCCGTCGGGGCGCCAATAGCCGTGGTACACGTTGCCGTAACGGTCGCGCGTGGGCGGCGTCCAGATGAGCTGGTTGTCATACACCGGCTCCAGCACGGTTTTCTGGCGCGTGGTGTCGGTGGCGGTCACCTCCACCAGAAAGCGGCCCATCTGGCCCGGCACGGCCTGGCGCAGGCCATGGCGCTCCAGTTCGGCGCCCACATAGCCTTCGTAGGTGGCCTGCTCCAGCTCTTCACGTTGCGGGTTGGCTGACGCATAGCTGTAGGTGGCGCCTGCCGCATCCGCCGGCCAGGCATTGAAATTGGTGACCTTGGTCTGGATGGGCCCGGCGCAGGCGGCCAGCAGGCTCAAGGCCAGCGCGGCCAGGCCGGGGCGAAACCACCGATTGAGCAAACAGGACAGATGGGCACGATGCATGTGGACGATTGTTCCGCTTCACCACAAACCCTGATGTCGGCTTGCGCAAAGTTTTGTTGTCGGCGTGTTTCCCGTTGAAACAAGCCTGATACCAAAGGCCTCAACACACGCAAATTGGCCGATAACTGTATATTCATACAGTGCAAATCCAGCAAAAACTCTCCATCCTGGCCGACGCCGCCAAATACGACGCCTCGTGCGCGTCCAGCGGCACCGACAAGCGCCACTCGCTGGGCGGGCGCGGCATCGGCTCCACCGAAGGCTCGGGCATCTGCCACAGCTACGCGCCCGACGGTCGCTGCATTTCGCTGCTGAAGATCCTGCTGACCAACTTCTGCCAGTACGAATGCGTGTACTGCGTCAACCGCGCCAGCAGCAACGTGCCGCGCGCCCGGTTCACGGTCGATGAAGTGGTGCAGCTCACGCTCGACTTTTACCGGCGCAACTGCATTGAGGGCCTGTTCCTGTCCAGCGGCATCATCCGCAGCCCCGACTACACCATGGAGCAGGTGGTGGAAGTGGCGCGCGTGCTGCGCGAAGAGCATGACTTTCGCGGCTACATCCACCTCAAGACCATCCCCGACGCATCAGCCGAACTGCTGGCACGCGCGGGCCGCTACGCCGACCGGCTGAGCATCAACATCGAGCTGCCCACTGACGCGGGGCTGGCCGCCCTGGCCCCCCAAAAAGACGGCGCCGCCATCAAGCGATCAATGGCGCGGCTGTCGCTGCACATCGCCGATGCGCGCGGACAGGCACGCGAGGCTGCCGCCACGTCTGGCCTGGGCCCGGGCGCACGCACGGTGTCGCTGCCGCGCGCGCCGGCACGCCGGGCCGATGCCCCGCGCTTTGCGCCCGCCGGTCAGAGCACCCAGATGATCGTGGGCGCTGACGCGGCCGACGACCGCGCCATCCTGGACACCAGCGCGCGGCTGTATGGGGCCTATGGCCTCAAGCGGGTGTACTACTCGGCGTTCAGCCCCATCCCCGATGCATCGTCGGCGTTGCCACTGATTGCGCCGCCGCTGGTGCGCGAACACCGCCTGTACCAGGCCGACTGGCTGATGCGCTTTTATGGTTTTGCGCACGACGAGATCGTGGCCGACGCCGGCACCGGCATGCTGGCGCTGGACGTGGACCCCAAGCTGGCCTGGGCGCTTGCGCACCGCGAGCACTTTCCCGTGGACCTGAACCGGGCCCCGCGCGAACTGCTGCTGCGCGTGCCGGGGCTGGGCGTTACCGCCGTCACACGGCTGCTGCAGGCCCGGCGTGTGCGTCGGCTGCGCGCCGACGACCTGCGGCGCCTGCGCGTGCCGGTGGCGCGGGTGCTGCGGTTTGTGCAGGTCGACGGCCACCGGCCCGGCGCATGGGAGCCGCCGGTTGCCACCAGGAGCCAGGCACAGGGGTCGCTGTTTTGAGCCTGCCGCCACCGCGCACGGTTGTGCTGGCGGGAGAAGCCGACTTCGCGGGCTTTCGCACCGCAGCGCGCGGCCTGCTGGCCGCAGGCGCCACACCCGACACCGTGCTGTGGTTGACGGCCGACGGGGCCGGCACCGGCCAGCTGTTTGCCGATGCGGCCCCCACCGCGACCGCGCCACCCCCCACAGACCCGCGCACTGCCGTACCCCAAGCCTTCGTGACCCTGTGCCAGTCGGTCGTGCTGCACGACGATCCGCAGCGGTTTGCGCTGATGTACCGGCTGCTGTGGCGGCTGGTGCACGAGCCCGCTGTGCGTCACGACCCGCTGGACGCCGACATGATGCAGGCCCGCCAGATGTACAAGGCCGTGCGCCGTGACATGCACAAGATGAAAGCCTTTGTGCGCTTTCGCACGCTGGACGACGGCCATTCACAGCCGCTGCACGTCGCGTGGTTCGAGCCGTCGCACCACATCGTGGAGGCGGTAGCGCCGTTTTTTGCGCGGCGCTTCACCGCCATGCGCTGGGCCATCCTGACGCCCCGGCGTTGCGTGCGCTGGACGCCACCGGGCGCCACTCCAGAAGGCGCCCTGCACTTCAGCCCCGGCGCGCAGCGCAGCGACGCACCGCCCGCCGACGCGGGCGAGGCGCTGTGGCTGACCTACTACACCAGCATCTTCAACCCCGCGCGCCTGAAGATGGCCATGATGCAAAAGGAAATGCCGCGCAAATACTGGCGCAACCTGCCCGAGGCGCAGCTCATCGCGCCGCTGGCGGCTCAGTCTGCGCAGCGCACAGGCCGCATGGTGGAGCAACCCGCCACCACACCGGCGCGCACCGTGCGCCTGCTGCCCCGCGCCGCACCGGCTGTTGCGCAGGACATGCACGCACCCATTGACTCTGTGGACGCACTTCGCGCCGCTACCGCGCGCTGCCGCAGCTGCCCCATCGGCCAGCACGCCACGCAGGCTGTGTGCGGCGAAGGCCCCATGCAACCCGCGCTGATGTTCGTGGGCGAACAACCCGGCGATCAGGAAGACCTGCAGGGCCGGCCCTTCGTCGGCCCGGCCGGCCAGCTGCTGGACCGCGCGCTGCACAAACTGGGCATCGCGCGCGACACCGTGTATGTGGCCAACGCGGTCAAGCATTTCAAGTACGAACTACAGGACGGACTTCGCGGCAAGCGGCGCATCCACAAGACCGCATCACAACATGAAGCTGCGGCCTGCCAGCACTGGCTGGAAGACGAAATCCGCCTGGTCCAGCCCCGTGCGCTGGTGGCGCTGGGTGCGACGGCGGCGCGGGCATTGATGGGTTATGACGTAGCGGTCACCCGCGAGCGCGGCCAGTGGCTGCAACGTGCCGATGGGCTGGCGGTACTGGTCACGCTGCATCCTTCAGCGCTCCTGCGCGCGGCACCGGCGGAACAAGCGCAAGCCAAACAGGCGTGGCTGGCGGACTTGAAGCGGGCCCTGGTACCGCCCACCTGAGGAAGCCTAGGCCGCCCAGGTCACAAGCCCGCTCCAGGCCGTGGCCAGCACCACCACGCCAAACGCAATGCGATACCACGCAAACGGCACGAAGCTGTGCGTCGAGATGTAGCGCAGCAGCCAGCGCACGCACAGCCAGGCACTGATGAAAGAGAACAGCAGCCCCACGCCAAACATCGGCAGGTCGGCCACCGACAGGATGGCGCGCTCCTTGTACAGGCTGTAGGCGCCCGCGCCGATCAGCGTGGGGATGGCCAGGTAAAAGCTGAAGTCGGTCGCGGCCCGGCGGCTCAGGCCCAGCAGCATGCCGCCGATGATGGTCGCGCCGCTGCGGCTGGTGCCGGGAATCATGGCCAGGCACTGCACCAGGCCGACCTTGATCGCGTCCAGCGGGCTCATCTCGTCCACATCGTTGATGCGCACCGCCACCTGCTGGCGCTTTTCGGCCCACAGGATGATGAGGCCGCCAATGATGAAGGTGCTGGCCACCACCACAGGCGTGAACAGGTGGGCCTTGATGGCCTTGCCAAACAGCAGGCCCAGGATGACAGCGGGCACGAAAGCGATCAGCACGTTCAAGGCAAACCGCTGCGCCTGGCGCTGCGTCGGCAGGGCCACCAGCGTGCTGCGGATCTTCTGCCAGTAAACAATGATCACCGCCAGGATGGCGCCGGTCTGGATGGCAATGTCAAACACCTTGGCCTTGGCATCGTCAAAGCCCAGCAGCGCGCCGGCCAGGATCAGGTGGCCGGTGCTGGACACCGGCAAAAATTCGGTCAGGCCCTCGACCACGCCCATGATGGCGGCCTTGACCAGCAGTACTGCATCCACACGCGCTCCTTGGAAAGTGCGTGATTATCGCCGTGCATCCGGGCGGCCCCGGGCTGCGTACTGGTGGGATGAGACTGGGCGCGATGCGACTCCCCGCTGACCTGGCCGCCGCCGACGACCAGGCGCTGCGCCGGGTGCGGGCGCGGCTGCTGGCGCAGATCGCTGACGGGGCGGCCAAGCCGCCGGTTCAGCCCAGCAAGCCTGCGATCACGTCCACCACGATGGACGACTCCGGCGACAGCAAAAGGATGTCGTTGCCCACGCGCACATAGCGGTAGCCGTAAGGCACCACCGGCAGCACCTGCACCACCGGCTGGGGCACCGGGTACCAGTACACCGTGCGTGCCAGCGGCTGGCCAACCCAATACTTTTTGGCCTGGCCGGGGGGCATGCAGCCGTTGTTCTTTTTGGCCAGGCCCGGAGGGCACTTCTGGCCCTGCGGGTACTGCTGGACGTAATAAGTGCGGGCGGCGCGGCGGTGGTCGTCGTTGAAGTACGCGCCGACCTTGACGTTGTCGCGCTCAAAGCGTTTTTCGTCTTTTTCGCGCTTGGCCTGCCTGTTGTCGTTTTTGTTGTCGTGCTTGTCGCTTTTGTCGTTCTTGTATTTCTGCTCGTGCTTGTCGTTGCCGCGGCCGCGGTTGTCGTTGTCTTTTTCAGCCAGTGCAGGTGCAGTGGCCATGAAGGCTGCCACCGTGAGGGCGACAGTGCGAAGGGTGGCGTGGGCAAGATGGTTCATGGAGGCTCCTGGGGTGTCTGTGTGTAACGCCCAGCATCTGCCCGCAGGTGACATGGGCGGCGTAGGACAACACCGCCATCTGTGCACCGGTC
>CALRYY010000170.1:0-6394 GCA_943372515.1 Ramlibacter sp. 2FC
GGGCACCAACAACGGCTATTACGAGCTGGCCTCCGGCGCCGAGGTGGCGGGCTACTTCAATACCGTGATGACCAGCAAGCTGCTGCCCAGCGGCCGCGTTAGCTACCACCCCATGAGCGACTGGCAGGCTGACGGGCGCATCACCTCCATCCTGTCGGGTGCGCAGACAGCAGTGACGGTGCGGCGCAAAGTGGTCAACGCCGCCTACGCCAGCCCCACGATACCCAGCACGCACACGCCCAAATTCAAGGTAGGCGAAGGCGTTCGCCTGGTGCCGCCCAACGCGCTGGTGAAGCTGTGGCAGGGCCAGGGCCAAGGCGAGCGGCCCACGCAGTTTGTGATTGTGGGCGCGGGCAAGACGGCCATGGATGTGGGGGTGTGGCTGCTGCGCTGTGGCGCCAGCGCCGATGCCATCCAGTGGGTCATGCCGCGCGACTCGTGGCTGATCAACCGCGCCACGACCCAGCCGGGCATCGAATTTTTCAACGACAGCATCGGCGGGCAGGCCGAGCAGATGGATGCCTTCGCCAAGGCCACCTCGGTGCAGGACCTGTTTTTGCGGCTGGAGGCCGCGCAGCAGATGTTTCGCATCGACCCCACCCAGACGCCCACCATGTTCCATTACGCCACCATCTCGCAGGGCGAGGTGGCGATGTTGCGCCAGATCACGAACGTGATCCGGCTGGGGCACCTGCAGGCCATCGAGCCCACGCAGATGGTGCTGGCCCAGGGCACGGTGCCGGTGGTGCCCGGTACATTGTTCATTGACTGCACCGCATCAGCGGTCGAGCCGCGGCCGGTGCAGCCCATCTTTCAGCCAGGGCGGGTCGTGCTGCAGCTGGTGCGCGCGCCGCTGCCCACCTTCAGCGCGGCGTTGACCGCCTACGTAGAGGCCCATTACCCGGACGACGCCGTCAAGAACGACCTGTGCAAGACCGTGCCGTTCCCCGATGGCATTGAGGGTTACCCGGCATCGGTGGCGGTGAGCATGGGAAACCAGTTCAAGTGGAGCCAGGACAAGGGGCTGCGCCAGTGGATCCGTGCCAGCCGGCTGGACGGCTTTGGCAAGATGCTGGGTGAGGTGGACCCGGGTGATACGGAAAAAATGGCAATCCTGGCGCGCTTGCGGCAATGCGCGATGGCAGCGATGGGCAATGTGCCCAGGTTGATGGGTGCTGCGGCGCGTCAGCCGGGTTGAGCTGCCGCCGGCAGGATCGCCACCGCACCAAACCCCAGGTGGTGCATGAATTCGCGCAGGATCGTCAACGTGGCGGCAAAAGGCGGGTCGGTGCGCACGCCACTGATGGACGCCGGTCGGCCCAGCGCTACGGCAGCCAGCAGGTTGTAGACGCGCTCCACATCATCCAGTTGCAACAGCATCTGCGGCGCATCCGTCAGGCCGGCGATGTGGGCAATCTGGCGGATACCTGCGCCGGTGGTGTACAGGATGGCGCCAGTCGGTAGCTGGCGCGCAAGGGGCATGACGGCGTCTTCCACGGTCATGATGGCAAGTTCCATCTCACCCGGGGTGGGTGGGTCGTGTTTGAACTCGCCCGTGCCGGTGCGCCGTGCGCCGATGGCCAGCGTCAGCACCACCGCAGGCTGCAGGTCTTGGCCAGCCCAGACCTGCGTGGTGTCATGGCCCACCCGCAGCAGCACAACCGGTTTGCCAGCAGCGGCGGCGTGGGCGCCTTTCCAGGCGAGCAGGTCATCAGGTGTCGGGGTCATGCGTGCCAGCTTGCTGCCGTTCAGGGCGGCCCGCAGGGCGGTGCCGTGTGACCCGGCGCGGCGTCGTTGCGCAGCAGTGTGGCCGGGCCCAGCAATGCGTTGCCTGCATCATTGGTCAGGGTCATGTTGACCTGTGCGCTGTCGATGCCGGCGCTGCTGAATTGCAGGCGCAAAGCAGCTTTGGACGTTGCTGTGGCGGTACCTTGGGCCGTCTCCAGCGTGCCGGCCAGCTCGGCCAGGCCGCCCGCATCGACCGCCCAGCTTCCTGTGAACACAAAGCGCAGGCAGGGCGTCGTCAATTCCACGCGGTCTGCGTCCAGGCGCAGGTTTGCCAGCGCGCAGTCCGCCGTGCAGCCGCTGGCCGGTGGGGTAGTGACGCTGCTGCCACCTGCCGTTGAGCCGCTGAGCAGGCTGCCGGTTGCGCTGCCGCTGAACCCCACCGAGGGCGTGATTGGGCCGGTGCCGGTGCCGCCCGTACCTGGGCCGCAGGCGGCCAGGCCTGCCGCCAGGGTGATGGCCAAGGTCAGGTGGGAGAACGCCCGGCACAGGCCGGCGCGCAGGTCAAAGAGGTTCGTCATCCTGGTTTGCGGCATAAAAGTAGCTTCCGAAACGTGCGCGGTACACGCGTTGCAGCGCGTTGGCATGGACCTGGTCGTGGTCAAAGCGGGCCTGGGCTTCGCGCATGACGGTGCGAAAGGCCTGGCGCCAGGCCTTGGCCGCCACCGCGTGCAGGTGCCGGGCTGACTCGGCTGTCAGCTCGTCCACAAACACGGCCTGCTCCAGGTAGTTGTGCTCGCCGTCCAGGTTCAGCGTGGCGGCGGCCAGGTGGTCGTGGGTGTTGTCGCGCAGCAGGGCCACCATTTCGGCGAACCCCTGGCGCGGCACAAAGCCTGGCGCCAGCAGCCGCACATGGCGCTCGGCGTGTTCGGCCATGCCCAGGCGCTCCAGCTCGGCCAGAACGGTACGGGCCCGGATGTCGTGGCTGACCTGCGCCACCAGCGAATCAAAGCTGGGCGCGTCGCCAAAGCGGGGCAGCGTACGCGGGTTGCCTTCTTCGTCCAGATAGGTCGCGTCGCCCAGCCAGCGCGCCACCACCTGGCTGGCCAGGCTCAGGGGTTCATCGCCGGGTGGTGCTTCAGCCAGGGCGTCACGCCCCAGTGTGCGCACGTCGCGCCGGTGCACACCCGACAGCAGGCTCACGGCGCTGTCGGTCTGCTTTTGCCCGGTACGGCGCAGCTCGTCACGCGCGGCATCCACAAACACCTGCTTGAGTGCGGCTGCAAAAGCGGGGTAGGCCACGCCGTGGCGCAACAGCAGCCGCGCGACCGGCCGCAGCAGCCGCAAAACGGCTGCCAGGACGGTGGTCGAGCGTGACGGCGTATCGGCCATGGATGGGTTGCGATGGTACCGGACAGGCTTGCAAA
This sequence comes from Ramlibacter sp. 2FC, assembly GCA_943372515.1. Classification (GTDB taxonomy): domain Bacteria; phylum Pseudomonadota; class Gammaproteobacteria; order Burkholderiales; family Burkholderiaceae_C; genus RAM1. Next base: position 3,153 of record CALRYY010000170.1, read on the forward strand.
AGCCTAAAGTGTGGAATATTATCCCGCAAAAATACAGTTCCAACCGGGGATTTTCATGATTCATCAAGCTTCAACACGCCTGTGCTGCTGGATGGCAGCGGTCGTCGCCGCAGGGGTACTGTCTGCCTGCGGTGGGGGTGGCGCGGGCACGGCAGCCTCTGCTGTCATGGCAGACGCAAGCATCCCGTCCGGGCCTCAGGCCACCACCAGCGCACTGACCGAAGCGGCACCGGGTGATCTGGTGGCGTTCTTCAAGGCGCGGCTGTCGGCCGCACCGGTATTCATCGGCGCGACAGTTGCCTCTGCTGCGTCTCCTGCGGGCGGCGGGCAAGCCTGGGCCGGCACGCAGCTGCAGGAGCAGGGCGTGGACGAGGACGACCGCCTCAAGACCGACGGCAGCATGGTCTATGCGCTTCACGCGGCATACACCGTGGACGGGCAGCGCACGCCCGCGCGCCTGAGCGCTCAGCGGCGCCAGGCCGACGGCAGCCTGGCTGAGCGCAGCAGCAGCACCCTGAACCCTGACTTTCCCGCACAGGGCCTGTACCTGCCGGTGGGGTTGAACCGCCTGGTGGTGCTGGGCCAGCGCCAGGGCGGTGATGGCTGGCTGGGTGCGCACACGGGCGGCGCCACGCTGCTGTCCATGCCGTTTATGCCGCCGTCGCAGCGCCAGCTGTCGCTGGATGTGTTCAGCACCGCCGACAACGGACGCCCCCAACAGGCATCGCGCATCGAGATCGATGGCACGCTGGTGGGCAGCCGCATGATCGGCAGCGTGCTGTATGTGGTGAGCACCTGGACGCCGGACGTGGGCTTCTACCAGGCGCCGGCCAACAGCACGCCCGCGCAGGTCAGCGCTGTACTCGCCGGGTTGGGCACTGCCGACCTGCTGCCGCGCATCCGTGTGGATGGCGCTGCGGCGCAGCCGCTGGTGAGCGAGACAGATTGCTACGTGCAGCCGGCCAATGCGTCGCCCTTTGTTCAGCTGACCACCATCACGGCCTTTGATTTGTCCGCACCCGGCATGCCCCACAGCAGCCGCTGCTTTGCGGGTGGGGTCGAGGCGTTGTACATGTCGCCCCGGCATGTGTACCTGGCCAGCTCGCGCTATCATCACTGGAGTGGCGGCGATGCACAGCTGGCCATCGTCGCACCCGCAGCGCGTACCGACATCCACAAGTTTGCCTTGCAGGGCACACAAGTCAGCTACCGCGGCTCGGGCGATGTGGCCGGCCATCTGGGCTGGGACGGCGAGAAAAAGCCCTACCGCATGAGCGAGCACAACGGCGACCTGCGCGTGCTGAGCTTCACCGGCGAGACCGGCTGGCTTGTGGCAACGCGTACCACCACCGTGCCCGCCACACCCGCTTCCCCCGCCACGCTGACAGTGCTGCGCGAAAACACCGCTCAGCGCCAGCTGGCACCCATTGCCACGCTGCCCAACAGCCAGCGCCCCGCAGCGCTGGGCCACGCGGGCGAGCAGGTGTACGCAGTGCACTTTGCCGGCCCACAAGCCTATGTGGTGACGTTCAGGCGTACCGACCCGTTGTACGTGCTGGACCTGTCCGATCCGTTGGACCCCAAGGCCGTGGGTGAGCTGACCATGCCCGGCTATTCAGACTACCTGTACCCGCTGCCGGGTGGCAAGCTGCTGGGCGTGGGCCGTGACGCCACGGACCAGGGCGGCGTGCGGGGCCTGAAGCTGGCGCTCTTTGACGTGGCCAACCCCGCGCAGCCGCGCCTGCTGGACAGCCAGGTGCTGGGTGATGTGGGCAGTGCCAGTGCGCTGGATTTCAGCCGCCACGGCATCAACCTGTTCACGCGGGGCACGCAGGTGCAGGTGGCGTTGCCCGTGCGGGTGACCGGCCGCGCGGGTCAGGCGCTCACGCCGGGCTGGCAGGGCCTGGCCCGCTATGTGGCCGACACCACCGCCGGCAAGCTGACCGCACGCGCCCCGGTGGAGGCCACACGCTTTGACGGCACAGCTGAAGATGCGGCGCGTTATGCGCGGTTTGACCTGTGGGGCGAGCGAAGTGTGCAGATGGATAGCGGCGCGTACTACCTGACAGGCGGCGAGGTGGTGTACGCCCCCTGAGGCGCTGGCATTGCCCCAGGCCCCTGCGTTAAGGAAACACTAAGCCCCGTTCCCGATCATGGCAGCCAAGGAGTTGCCATGACGCATTATTCGTTCTCTTCGATCACAGCTGCGGCCCTGCTGGCGCTGGCGGGTGCCATGCCCGCTACCGCCGCCACCCCGGCCGAGCTGCTGGCCGGCTACACCGCCCAGGCCGGCACACCTGCGGCACCCGGGCGCGGGCAGCAGCTGTTCACCACCCACCATGGGCGCGAATGGAGCTGCGCCTCGTGCCACGCCGCCGTGCCGTCGCAGGCTGGCAAGCATGCGTCCACCGGCAAGGCCATCGGTGCGCTGGCGCCAGCCTTCAACCCCGAACGGTTCACCGACCCGGCCAAGGTCGAGAAATGGTTCCGCCGCAACTGCAATGACGTGATGGCGCGCGAATGCACGCCAGCTGAGAAGGCCGACGTGCTGGCCTGGCTCATGACCGTCAAACCCTGAGGCACCCCGATGAAAAAGAAACTCATGACCCTGCTGGCGCTGGCCGCCAGCCCGCTGGCCTGGGCTGACAGCGCACCCGGCGTGCCGCTGTTGCCCCAATACCGCCAGGAATGCAGCGCCTGCCATGTGGCCTACCCGCCGGGCATGTTGCCTGCGGCGTCGTGGCAGCGCGTGATGGGCAACCTGCAGAACCACTATGGCACCGATGCGTCGCTGGACGCGGCCACCATTCAGCAGCTGTCGGGCTGGCTGAAGGCCCATGCCGGCACCTACAAGCGCGTGAGCGCGCCGCCGCCAGACGACCGCATCACGCGCTCGGCCTGGTTCATCCGCGAGCACAACGACGTGCCCGCCGCCACCTGGAAACTGCCCGCCGTGAAAAGCGCGGCCAACTGCGCCGCCTGCCACACGCAGGCGGACCAAGGAGATTTTCGTGAACGCAACATCCGCATCCCCCGCTGACGCGCGCACCGGCGCACCGTTGCCTGCCGCGCCGTTGTCCGCCGCAGCCTCTGGCGCATCACGTCGCATCCTGGACGCGCCCACCCGTGCAGTCCACTGGCTCATGGCGCTGTGCTTTGTGGGCGCCTATATCACCGCCGACGGCGAACGCTTTCGCATGGTGCACGTGACACTGGGCTACACCCTGATCGGGCTGGTGGGC
>CALRYY010000171.1:0-6139 GCA_943372515.1 Ramlibacter sp. 2FC
TGAAAAGCCCGCCACGGTGGTGTCGCTGGACGGCAAGGTGCTGGCCACGTACCAGCGCATCAACCGCGACTGGGTCAAGCTGAGCGCCATTTCACCCCCTGTGGTGCAGGCGCTGATTGCCACCGAAGACCACAGGTTTTATGAACACCGGGGTATTGACGTCAAGCGCACCGTGGGCGCGGTGCTGCACACGCTCACAGGCGACCGCCAGGGTGGATCGACCATCACGCAGCAACTGGCGCGCAACCTGTACCCCGAGCAGATCGGCCGATCGGTCAGCATCACACGCAAGCTGCGCGAAGCCATCACGGCGCTGAAGATCGAGGCGGTTTACTCCAAGGACGAGATCCTGGAGTCGTACCTGAACACCGTGCCGTTCCTGTACAACGCGCACGGCATCGAGATGGCCGCGCGCACCTACTTTGACAAGGGTGCGGGCAAGCTGGATGTGCTGGAAGCCGCCACACTGATCGGCATGCTCAAGGGCACCAGCTACTACAACCCGGTGACCAACCCCGAGCGTTCGCTGCAGCGGCGCAACATTGTGCTGGGCCAGATGGCCAAGCACGGCAAGCTCACGGACAAGCAGCTGGACGTGCTGAAAAAGCGCCCCATGAAGCTGGACTTTGAACGCCAGCCCGAGCCGCTGGGCCCCGCGCCCCACCTGGCGCGGCAACTGCGCCGCTTTCTGATCGACTGGGCGGACCGCAACGGCTACGACATTTTTTCAGACGGGCTGGTGGTGCGCACCACGATCGATTCGCGCCTGCAGGCCATGGCCAACCAGGCTGTGGCGCGCCAGGGCGATTCGCTGCAAAACCTGGCCAGCGGCCAGTGGAGCGCGCGGGGCGGCTTTGCCCCCAACCGCCCGCTGGTGCAGACGCTGCTGCGCGAAACGCCCCAGTACAAGGCCGCGCTGGCAGCCGGCCAGACCGACGCCCAGGCGCTGAAAACATTGGGCGCAGACGTCCCGTTGATGAAAGCATTGCGCGACGAAAAAACACACCTGTCAGCCGGCTTCATGGCCCTGGACCCGCGCAACGGCCAGGTGCGGGCCTGGGTGGGCAGCCGGGATTTTCTGAAAGACCAGTTTGACCATGTGGCGCAGGCGCGCCGCCAGCCGGGCTCGACCTTCAAGCCGTTTGTGTACGGCGCCGCGTTCGAGCAGGGCATGAGCCCCGGCGAGGTCCTGATGGACGAGCCCGTGGAGATTGCCCTGGGCGGCGGCCAGGTGTGGCGGCCCACCGATGGCGGTGAGCCCAGCTACCAGCCCATGACGCTGCGCGACGGCCTGGCCCTGTCCAAAAACACCATCACGGCCCAGGTGGTCCAGCGCGTGGGCGCGCAGCGTGTGGCGGCACTGGCGCGCGCCATGGGTGTGCGCCAGAGCAAGCTCGAAGAAGTGCTGTCGCTGGCGCTGGGTACCAGCCCCGTGACGCTGCGCGAAATGGTCGCGGCCTACGGCACGCTGGCCAATGGCGGCAACTACATCGAGCCCACCGTCATCCTGCAGGTGGAAGACCGCGACGGCAAGGTGCTGGAGGCTTTTGCGGCGCCCCCGCCCGAGCGCGCGCTGCCCCAGCCCGCTGCCGACCGGCTGCTGGACGCGCTGCGCGGCGCGATCGACCGCGGCACGGGTACCTCCATCCGCGGGCGCTTTGGCATTCAGGCTGATGTGGCGGGCAAGACCGGCACCACGCAAGACAACACCGACGGCTGGTTCATCCTGATGCACCCGCACCTGGTGGCGGGCGCCTGGGTGGGCTTTAACGACAGCCGCCTGACCATGAGCGACGGCTATGGGCAGGGCGCACGCAGCGCACTGCCCATGGTGGGTGACTTCTTTGCGGCAGCGCTGCGGGGCAAGGTGCTGGACGGGCAGGTGCGTTTCAGCGCGCCGCAGGAGTCTTTTGCGCCGGCTGAGCCGCCACCGGCGGTCGTTGACCCTGGCGGATTCAGCAGCGCCAACGGCGGGTCGGCCCCGGGTTTTGCCGGCGGTGTGCCGGCAGAGGCCATGGTGGGGGGTGGGCCCGCGCCGGCGCAGCCTATGCCCGCGCCGCCGCAACCGGCAGCGCGCATCATCACGATTCCGCCGGTGGATCCGCAGCAGCAGGGCACGCGCATCATCGGCATCCCCCAACAGCAAAACCAGTAGCGTCCCCGGGGGCGTTACCATCGCCCATGCGCAAAACTTATCCCCTTCGTGCCGAGGGCAAGCACCCCGACCGCGTGCTTGACGCGGTCAAGCACGACATCCGCAAATACCTCAAGCGCGAGCGCCGCCGCGCGCTTCCTGAGGGCACCGACTTCTGGGACTTTGACTGCAAGTTCGGCCTGGCGCCTGATTCGGCCGCCGTTGCCCACCTGGCCACCGTGATCCCGCAGCTGGACGCCGCAGCCCGCGAGGGCGCGACGTCGGTGTATGTGGAGATCCTGGCGCGTGCCGCCAAACGCAAGCCCCGGCCCGCAGGCGAAGCCGCGGGCCAGGCGCCTGACGAGGCCGGCGAAGAAGCCTGACCCGCCTCAGCCTTCGCTGCGTGCCGCTGCTGCGCGTAGCTTGTCTTTTTTGCTGGGGCGCTTGCCCTTGATGCCACCGTTGCCGCCGCCCAGATCGGGCGCGGGCGGCGCTGCCACGTCCACCGGTTCAAAGCCTTCGACCCGCTCGCGGGGCAGGCTCAAGCCTTGGCGTTTTTCGATCAGGGCAAAGTGGGCGGCCGTGTCGGCGCTCACAAAGCTGATCGCCAGGCCGGGCTCGCCTGCGCGGCCCGTGCGGCCAATGCGGTGGATGTAGTCGGTGGGCGAGCGCGGCAGGTCGTAATTGACCACCACCGGCAGCTGCGCAATGTCGATGCCGCGCGCGGCCAGGTCGGTGGTGACCACCACCTCCCAGCGTTCGTCGCGAAACTCCTGCAGCACCTGCTGGCGCGCCCCCTGGCTCAGCTCGCCATGAAAGGGCGTGGCAAACACGCCGGCCTTGTAGAGCTTTTCAGCCACCACACCGGCGGCGTATTTGGTGGCCACAAACACCAGCGCGCGCTGCCAGCCCTGGGTTTTGACCAGGTGGCGCAGCAGCTGGGTGCGTTTGGCGGCGTCTACCTCGATCACCCGTTGCACGATGGCGGGTGTATGGTCGGGCGTGTCGGCCACCTCCACGCGCACCGGGTCGTGCAGCAGCGCGCCGGCCAGCCCCTGCACCGCGTCGGGAAAGGTGGCTGAAAAAAACAGGTTTTGCCGTTGCGCGGGCAGCAGCGCCAGCACGCGGTTGAGCTCATCGGCAAAGCCCAGGTCCAGCAGACGGTCGGCTTCGTCCAGCACCAGCAGGCTCACGGTGTTGAGCTTCAGCGCGTTGTGGTCCACCAGATCCAGCAGGCGCCCGGGCGTGGCCACCACCACGTCGGCGCCGCCGCGCAGGCCCATCATTTGCGGGTTGATGGAGACACCACCAAACACAACGGCAACCCGGGGCCGCTGCGGCAGGTGTTGCGCCAGCGAGCGGATCACTTCGCCCACCTGGGCGGCCAGCTCGCGCGTGGGCACCAGCACCAGCGCGCGTGTGCGGCGCGGGCCCGGCGGCATTCCCTGCAGGTGCTGCAGCAGGGGCAAGGCAAAGGCGGCTGTCTTGCCCGAGCCCGTCTGGGCGCGGCCCAGCAGGTCGGCGCCGCGCAGCGCAGGCGGTATGGCGCCCAGCTGGATGGGGGTGGGGCTGGCAAAGCCTGCGGCAGCAGCTGCGCGCAGCAGTTCGGGCGACAGGCCCAGAGATTCAAAAGACATGGGCGCAGGTTAACAGCACCCGGGCGGGCGGCGCAGGGTCTGGGTCAGGGCGCGCGGTGCAGGCGCGGTGCCGACAGCAAGGCCAGGTTGTCGTCAATCGCCTCGTCCAGGTTGCGCCAGCGCCCGCCCAGCTTGCCCATGATCATCAGGGTCTTCAGGGCTTTCAGGTCCTTGACGGTGGGGGCGACCTTGATTTGCGCGATGGCGGCGTCGGTGTTGCCGCTCTTGACGAGCGTGATCACCTTGGCGGCCCAGTCATTTGCTTTGGCCATGTCAGCCTCCCTTTCGCAGCTGGGGTTGCACTTGCGCCAGCAGCTCGTACGAGCGCACGCGCAGCGCATGATCAAACATCTGGGTGGGCACCATCAGTTCGTCCGCGCCTGTCAGGTCAATGAAGGCCTGCACCTTGTCCAGCACGGTCTGCGGCGAGCCGATGGCGTAGCACGACATCACCGTGTCCAGCACGGCCCGCTCCTGCGGGCCTGCGTTGTCGTAGTAGCCCGGGCGCGGCGGCGGCAGCTTGCCGGGCCGGCCGGTGCGCAGGTTCACAAAGGCCTGCTGCATGGATGTGGCCAGGTCATTGGCCTCGGCGTCGGTGGGCGCGGCAAACACGCCGCAGCCCAGCATCACATAGGGCTGGGCCAATTGGGCCGATGCCTTGAAGGTACTGCGGTAGATGTCGATGGCCTGCATCATCTGCGCCGGTGCAAAGTGCGATGCAAATGCAAACGGCAAGCCCAGCATGGCCGCCAGCTGCGCGCCGAAAAGGCTCGACCCCAAAATCCACACCGGCACCTTGGCGCCCTGGCCCGGCACGGCGCGCACGCGCTGCTGGGGTGCGTCCGACATGTAGTCCATCAGCTCCACCACGTCGCGCGGGAATTCATCGGCGTCTGACGACAGGTTGCGCCGCAGCGCGTGGGCCGTGGCCTGGTCGGACCCCGGCGCGCGGCCCAGGCCCAAGTCGATGCGCCCGGGGTACAGCGCCTGCAGCGTGCCGAATTGCTCGGCGATGACCAGCGGCGAATGGTTGGGCAGCATGATGCCGCCCGCGCCCACGCGGATGCGGCTGGTGCCGCCGGCCACATGGCCGATGAGGATGGAGGTGGCCGCGCTGGCAATGCCGGGCATGCCGTGGTGCTCGGCCAGCCAGTAGCGCGAATAGCCCAGGCGGTCGGCGTTTTGCGCCAGATTCAGTGTGTTGCGAAACGATTGCGCAGCGTCGCTGCCTTCGGTGACGGGGGACAGATCCAGGACAGATAGGGGAAACATGGCTCCAAGTGTCGCGCAAGATGGCTTGTGGCGTTGCAAAAGGGGTTTGGACCCACCGGCGCAGGCGTGTCCCCTGCGTGGCAGGACACGTGGGCGGCGCCCTCTACACTTCGGCGGATCAAAAGGAGACCTTTGCCATGATCACGTTGTGCGGTTCCCCCATTTCCAACTACTACAACAAGGTCAAGTTGGCCCTGCTGGAAAAGGGCGTGCCCTTTACCGAAGAGCTGGTGCCCACCAAGAGCACCGACCCGGCCGTGCTGGCCGCGTCGCCGCTGGCCAAGATCCCGTTCATCCGCACGCCGCAAGGCGGCCTGTGCGAGAGCCAGGCGATCCTGGAATACATCGAATCCGCCCACCCCCGCCCCGCGCTGCTGCCGGCCGACCCGTTTGCCGCAGCCAAGGTGCGTGAGCTGACCACCTTCATCGACCTGCACCTGGAACTGGTGGCGCGCGACTTGTACCCGCAGGCCTTTTTTGGCGGCACGGTCAGCGACAACAGCAAGGCGCGTGTGCAAAAGCAGCTGGAAAAGAACATTGCCGCGTTCAAGCAGCTGGCCAAGTTCGCACCGTTCGTGGCGGGCGACACGTTCACCCAGGCCGATTGCGCCGCGTTTGCCAACCTGCCGCTGCTGGGCATGGCCACCAAGGCCGTGCTGGGCGAAGACATGCTGCTGGCTGCAGGCATTGACTACAAGCCCTACATCAAGCTCGTGAGCGAACGCCCCACGGCACAAAAGGTCGTGGCCGACCGCAAGGCTGCGTCCACGCGCCTATGAGCGTTGCCGTGCTGCAGGTGGACGGCATTGACGTCCACATCGACGGCGAGGGCGGGCACACCATCGTGATGGTCCACGGCTGGCCGGATACCTGGCGGCTGTGGGACGCTCAGGTCGAACCGATCCTGGCCGCGTCAGGCGGGCAGGCCCGCATCGCGCGGTTCAGCTGGCCGGGTTTTGACCTGTCCCAGCCGCCGCGCCCCATGCCGCTGCAGGGCCTGGTGGACTTGCTGGCCCGCATCATCGACACGCTCAGCCCCGTCCAGCCGGTCACGCTAGTTTTGCACGACTGGGGCTGCGTGTTTGGCTACGAATAC
>CALRYY010000172.1:0-5964 GCA_943372515.1 Ramlibacter sp. 2FC
AAACACCAGGCCCAGCGCCGTGCCGATGGCAAAGGCCAGCAAGGTCTCCAACAGCGTCACGCCCAGGTGCAGGTAGATGTCGGCGCGGCCCGGCAGGCCGTCGGGGAACAGCGCGCTCTCGCCAAAGCCAAACGGCATGAACCACGACCAGATGCGGCCCAGCACCTTGATGGGTTCCCCCAGAAAGAACGCATATTGCTGATCGCGCGACGCCAGCTGCCACAGGCCCAGAAACACAAACAGCACGCCCAGCTGCCACCAGCGCAGGTTCTTGTCAGTGGGCTTGAGGGCGGCGAACATGGTCATGCAGCTTTTTTAAGTTGCTGTGCGTAGCCTTTCAAGACCTCTTCACGCATGACAGCCCAGATCTGCGTGTGCAGCTCTACAAACCGCGGATCTGAGCGCACCTCGGACACATCGCGCGGGCGCGGCAGGTCGATGGCAAATTCGCCAATCGGCCGGGTGGCCGGCCCGGCCGACAGCACCACCACGCGGTCGCTCATGGCAATGGCTTCGTCCAGGTCGTGGGTGATGAACAGCACGGCCTTCTTTTTGGCGGCCCACAGGTCCAGCACCTCGTTTTCCATCAGCTGGCGCGTCTGGATGTCCAGCGCCGAAAACGGCTCGTCCATGAGGATGATGTCCGGGTCCAGCGCCAGCACCTGGGCCAGGGCCGTGCGTTTGCGCATGCCGCCCGACAGCTGGTGCGGGTAGCGGTCGCCAAAGCCGCCCAGGCCCACACGCTCCAGCCAGGCCTGGGCCTGTGCGCGCGCGTCGGCATCGGGCACGCCGCGGTACTGCAGGCCGACCATGACGTTGTCAATGGCGCTGCGCCAGGGCATGAGCGCCTCGGTCTGGAACATGTAGCCCGCGCGGCGGTTGATGCCCTGCAAGGGCTGGCCAAACACCCGCACCTGGCCCGACGATGCGTCCAGCAGGCCGGCGGCAATGTTAAGCAGCGTGGACTTGCCGCAGCCCGTGGGGCCGACCACCGACACAAATTCACCTGCGCGGATGCGCAACGTGGTGTCGGCCACGGCGGTGTAGCGCTGCGCGGCGTCTTCGCGCGAGCGAAACGTTACCGAGATATTCGTCAGCTCGAGGGCGTACTCAGACATAGCGGGATGGTATGCCAGGCGCGCCGCGCATGGCCGCTCCAAAGCGGCCGCGCGCCCCCCAGTGGGGGGAGGCGGCCCGCAGGGCCGCTTCGGGGGGCGTCCTGTTTATGCTTTGAATTTCTCTTTCGCGCGGCGCGCAAATTCGTTGGTGTAGGTCTTGCCCAGATCGATCTTGTCGGCCTTGACGGCCGGGTCAAAACTGGTCAGCGCGCGCAGCGCTGTCTTGGCGCCCTCTTCGGGCAGCAGGCCGTCCAGCGCGATGGCTTCGCGCACCTTGTTGAACGACGCCAGGTACAGCGCGCGGTCGCCCAGCAGGTAGGCCTCGGGCACGGTCTTGATGATGTCGCTGGGCCCGGCTGTCTGCAGCCATTTGAGCGCATGCACGATGGCGTTGGCCATGGCCTGGCAGGTATTGGGGTGCTTTTGCACAAATTCGAGCGGCGCATACAGGCAGCCGGCCGGCATGGGGCCGCCAAACACATCGGTCGTGCCCTTGAGCGTGCGTGTGTCGCTGATGATCTTGACCTCGCCTTTTTGCTCCAGCATGGTCATGACCGGGTCCGTGTTGCTCATGGCGTCGATCTGGCCCGAGCGCAGTGCGGCCAGTGCGCCGGCTGCGGTACCCACCCCCACAAAGCTCACGTCGCTGGCTTTAAGGCCGGCGCGCGACAGCACCAGGTTGGCCACCATGTTGGTGGACGAGCCGGGGGCCGACACACCGATTTTCTTGCCGCGCAGGTCGGCCACGGTCTTGTAGCTGGGCAGGGCCTTGGTCGACACACCCATGGCAATCTGCGGGGCGCGGCCCTGCAGCACAAAGGCCTGGAACATCTGGGCCTTGCTCTGCAGGTTGATGGTGTGCTCATAAGCCCCGCTGACCACATCGGCCGAGCCACCCACCACCGCCTGCAGCGCCCGCGAGCCGCCGGCAAAGTCGGAAATCTCTACGTCCAGGCCTTCGGATTTGAAATAGCCCAGCTGTTCGGCCAGCGTGAGTGGCAGGTAGTAAAAGGCGGCCTTGCCACCGACCGCGATGGAGACCTTGGCTTTCTCAAGCTTGCCTTGCGCGCGCAGCGACGGCACGGCCACGGCAGCAGCGGCCAGCGCGGCCAGCGAGGTAAAGGTGCGGCGGCTGACAGCGCGGTTCGCAGGGCTGCTGAATGGGTTTGTTTTCATGTTGGAAACCTCTCTTTTTTTGCTTTGCTTGAGGTTAAGCGCGCATGAAAAAACCCGCATCGGGAACATCCCGTGCGGGTTTGTACGTAATGTAAAAGAAGGGTTACACAGGCCCTTACACCCCTGCTAGCGGTAGCCGACAAACAGGATGCCGATGTTCACGATCAGCGCCAGCGTCCACACGGCCGAACGCACCATGGGCAGATCAGCCACGTACATCACCACGTAAATGACCCGCAGTACGATCCACACAAACGCCAGGATGTCCAGCCGCGCCTGCGCCGCGCCCAGCTGGTGGGCTACGATGACGGCACCCATGAAGAACGGCAGCGCCTCAAAGCTGTTGGCCTGGGCTGCGTTGGCGCGGGCGCGCCAGTCTTTTTGCCGGGCCATCCAGCCGCGCGGGTCGTGGTTGTCGTAGCCGCCCTCTTTGCGCGGCTTGCCAAAGGTGCCCGATTTGGCCAGCCAGGCGCAGCCAATAGGCAGCAGCGCCGCGACCAGCAGGCACCAGTAAGCGAAGGTGAATTTGGCGTAACCCATGTTGTTATGTCCTCGTTGTCAGTTCAGCGCCGGTCCACCAGCGCATGGGCGATGGTGCCCAGGTCCACATACTCCAGCTCGCTGCCCGCGGGCACGCCGCGCGCCAGCCGCGTGACCTGCAGGCCCCGCGCTTTGAGCGCCTCGCCAATCACATGGGCGGTGGCTTCGCCCTCGGCCGTGAAATTGGTCGCCAGGATCACCTCTTGCACCGTGCCGCCGGTGGCGCGGTCAAACAGCTTTTGCAGGCCGATGTCGCGCGGGCCAATGCCGTCCAGCGGGCTGAGCTTGCCCATCAGCACAAAGTACAGGCCACGGTAGGCGCTGGTGCGCTCCACGGCCGACTGGTCTGCCGGGGTTTCCACCACGCACAGCTTGGAGCCGTCGCGCTGAGGGTCCAGGCAGGTGGGGCAAATCTCGCCCTCGGTAAACGTGTGGCACTGGTTGCAGTGGCGCACCGTGGTGGCGGCATGGCGCAGCGCCTGCGACAGCATCTGCGCGCCCTCGCGGTCGTGCTGCAGCAGGTGGAAGGCCATGCGCGACGCCGACTTGACCCCCACGCCGGGCAGACGGCGCAGCGCCTGCACCAAGGCTTCAAGGGAGTTGGAATCAGCCACGAATCAGGTGTTTGATTCGGCTCAAAACGGGAACTTCATGCCGCCTGGCAGGCCCGGCATGCCTGCCGTGAGCTTGCCCATCTTTTCCTGGCTGGTCTCTTCAGCCTTGCGCACGGCGGCGTTGAAGGCTGCGGCCACCAGGTCTTCCAGCATGTCTTTGTCATCCGTCAGCAGCGAGGGGTCGATGGTGATGCGCTTGACCTCGTGCTTGCAGGTCATGACGACCTTGACCAGGCCGGAGCCTGATTCGCCCGTGACCTCGACGAAGGCGAGCTCGTCTTGTGCCTTTTTGAGGTTGTCCTGCATCGCCTGGGCCTGCTTCATGAGGCCGGCGAGCTGTCCTTTGTTGAACATAAAAGTGGTTCCTGATTGGTAGGCGGTTAAACAGTGGATTTGATGCTGCCCGGCACGATTCTCGCGCCAAAGTCCCGCATCATCTCCTGAACGAAGGGGTCGTTCAGGATGATTTCTTCAGCGGCGCGCTGGCGCTCGGCCGCAGCCGCCGCGTTGCGCCGCGCCGGGCTGTCGGTGACCTGGCCGATTTCAACGGCCAGCTGCACCGCGTGCCCCACGGCCGCCAACGCGTTTTGCAAACGCTCGCGGCTCACGGGCTGGTTCAGTGATTCGCGCTCCACGCGCAGGATCCAGTGGCCGGTGTCGCGCGCCACCAGCTGCGACTGCAACGCCAGCTCGCGCACCAGCGCGGTGATGCTCTCTGCCTGCACCAGGGCGCGCACGGTGGTGTGCCAGAAATCGCCCTCTTCCGTGGGCACCAGCGGCGCGGCGGCGCGGGGGGTGGACTCTTCACGCGATTCAGGCTGCACGCGCACCGGCACGCCCACCACGGGGCTGCCGGGCTGGCCGGGGCCGGCGCTGGTGCGCTGCATGGGCGGGCGCGACACAGCCGTCTCCACCACGGGCAGCACCTGGCCCGGCGGCGCGCCCACGGCGGGCACGGCCAGGCGGGCGGGCGCGGGGACCTGCAGCGGGGCTGCGGGGGGGCGGGTGGGTGCGGCTACCGGGGAGGCCAAGGGGGCGGCCGGAGCCGGAACAGCGGCCCGCGCCGGGGCAACGGGCGCTGCGGCTCGCGCCGCAGGTTCACTCAGAGTTTTTTTTTTCAGCCGTGCCCGACAGGGCACCGGGCTTGAATGCCAGCAGCCGCAGCAGCACCATGGTCAGCGCCGCGTATTCGTCGGGCGCCAGGCCCAGCTCGCCCCGGCCATGCAGGCACAGGCTGTACAGCAGCTGGGTTTCGTCCGCCGGCATGGCGCCAGCCAGGCGGGCGATCTCGGCAGATTCGGGGTCGCTGTCGTCTGCAGCGGACGGAACGGCCTGCAGCACCGCCATGCGTTGCAGCACGGCGCTCATTTCTTCCAGGGTAGACGCCGCGCTCAGGCCATTGACGCGCAGCTCTTCAGATGTGTCCACCACCGTTTTGCCGTCACCGCGCGCCAGCGCGTCGATCAGGCGGAACACATGGCCGCGGTCGGCGCTGCCCAGCATCAGGCGCACCGTGGCTTCTTCCAGCTTGCCGCTGCCAAAGGCAATGGCCTGGTCGGTCAGGCTCAGTGCGTCGCGCATGGAGCCGCGCGCGGCGCGCGACAGCAGGCGCAGGGCGGCCGTGTCGGCGGGGATGTTTTCTGCCTGCAGCACATGCACCAGGTGCTCCAGCACCGTCTCGGGCGCCATGGGGCGCAGGTTGAACTGCAGGCAGCGCGACAGCACGGTCACGGGCACCTTCTGCGGATCGGTCGTGGCCAGCACGAACTTCAAATACTCGGGCGGCTCTTCCAGCGTTTTCAGCATCGCGTTGAACGCGGTGTTGGTCAGCATGTGCACTTCGTCGATCATGAAGACCTTGAAGCGGCCCTGCACCGGCTTGTACACCGCCTGCTCCAGCAGGCTCTGCACCTCGTCCACCCCGCGGTTGGACGCGGCGTCCAGCTCGGTGTAGTCCACAAACCGGCCCGAATCAATGTCGGTACAGGCCTGGCACACGCCGCAGGGCGTGGCCGTGATGCCGCCCTGCCCGTCGGGCCCCTGGCAGTTGAGCGACTTGGCCAGGATGCGCGACACCGTCGTCTTGCCCACGCCGCGGGTGCCGGTGAACAGGTAGGCATGGTGCAGCCGCTGCTGCGTCAGCGCATTGGTCAGCGCCTGCACCACATGCGCCTGCCCCACCATTTCCAGAAAGTTCCGGGGGCGGTATTTGCGGGCAAGCACGAGGTAAGACATCCGGGCGATTCTAGATGGCCCGGACGCGCCAACGGACTTGCCGGCTCGCCTACAATGCAGGCTGACGGGCCTCCCCGCATGGTGAAGCGGCCAACCGGGTCAGGTGGGGAACCAAGCAGCCCTAACTGTGGAGCCAGTGCCGGGGGTAAGGCTCGTCAACCTCCCCTCTTTTGTGTCTGCCCCGCGGATTTCCGACCCGGGGTGGCCGCTTCCGCTCATGTCCCCCGGACCGGGCTGCGCCCGATCCTCCTCCTTGACTTCGCTACAGCGGCCACCCCGGG
>CALRYY010000173.1:0-5915 GCA_943372515.1 Ramlibacter sp. 2FC
ACGCGCCAACCGCCACAGTGTGAGCCCCCGCCGGCCACCGCCTGACGCGAAGCCGCGAACGGAAAAGCACCCAGCAAACATTAGCCAAAGGAAAAAAAAATGACCGCCCGGCTCGACCACCTGGTCATCGTCGCCGCCACACTGGAAGAAGGCATCGCGTGGTGCGAAGCCACACTGGGCATCACCCCGGGCCCAGGTGGCGAACACCCGTTGATGGGTACCCACAACTGCCTGTTCCGCGTGGCCACGGTGGACTATCCGCGGGCCTACGCCGAAGTCATTGCCATCAACCCCGCATCGCCCCACCCCGTGCCCGCACGCACCGGCCGCTGGTTCGACATGGACGACCCCGCCCTGCAGGCCCGCATCGCCAAAGACGGCCCGCGGCTGGTTCACTTTGTGGTCAACGTACCCAACGCTGCGCAGGCACTGGCCGCCTGGGCTGCGCTGGGATTGGACCGTGGCCCGGCGCTCGCAGCGTCGCGCATGACGGCGCGCGGGCTGCTGGAGTGGCAGATCACGGTGCGTGACGACGGGCAACGGCTGTTTGACGGCGCCCTGCCCACGCTCATTGAATGGGGCCCCGTGCACCCGGCAGGCAGCATGGCTGATGCGGGCGTGACGCTTCAGTCGCTCACTGTGCACCACCCGCAGGCCGACGCCCTGCGCGCCGCTTACCAGGCCATCGGTCTGCAGGGCGTGACCGTCAAGCAGGGTGTGCCCAACCTGGTGGTAACGCTGCGTACGCCGCGTGGTGCCGTCACGCTCGAATCAAAGGGGATATGACATGTTGACGATCACCGAACTTGGCTGGTTTGCGCTGGCGGCCCTGCTGCTGGTTCTGACGCCCGGCCCCAACATGATTTACTGCGTTTCACGCACGCTGGTGCAGGGCAGGGGCGCGGGTCTGGTGTCGCTGGCCGGCGTGCTGCTGGGCTTTGTGGTGCACCTGATGGCGGCGGCGCTGGGCCTGACCGCTTTGCTAATGGCCGTGCCGCTGGCGTTTGACGCCATCAAGCTCGCGGGCGCCGCCTACCTGCTGTGGCTGGCCTGGCAGGCCGTGCGACCGGGCGGCGCGGCGCCGTTTGAAGCGCGCGCCCTGCCGGTAGACACCTCCGCCACCCTGTTTCGCATGGGGTTCCTGACCAACCTGCTCAACCCCAAGGTCGCCATGTTTTACCTGTCGTTCTTCCCGCAATTCTTGCACCCCGAACGTGGCAGCGTGCTGCTGCAAAGCCTGGCGCTGGGCGCGGTGCAGATCACGGTCAGCGGCGCGGTCAATGCGCTGATCATCCTGGGCGCGGGCACCATCACCGCCTTTTTGTCGCAAAGCGCGGGCTGGCTGCGCGCGCAGCGCTATGTGATGGGCGGCGTGCTGGCCGCCCTGGCCGTGCGCATCGCGCTGGAGGACCGCAAATGAACTTCACCCGCGAACAGGTCCAGGCCGCGCAACGCACGGTGTACGCGGCCATGCCGCCCACACCGCAGTACGCCTGGCCGCTGCTGCAGCAGCGCCTGGGTTTCAAGGTCTGGGTCAAGCATGAAAACCACACGCCCGCAGGCGCATTCAAGGTACGTGGCGGCCTGACGTACTTTGAACAACTGGGGCAAGTCAAAGGCGTGATCAGCGCCACGCGCGGCAACCATGGCCAGTCAGTCGGCTTTGCGGCGCGGCGCTACGGCATCCCGGCCACCATCGTCGTTCCGCACGGCAATTCGCTGGAAAAGAACGCCGCCATGCGCGCCCTGGGCGTCACGCTCATCGAGCATGGCGTCGATTTTCAGGCGGCGCGCGAACACGCCATCGGCCTGGCAGCCACACAGGGCCTGCACATGGTGCCGTCGTTCCACCCCGAGCTGATCCGCGGCGTCATGACCTACTGGGTGGAATTTTTCGAAAGCTTTGCCAAAAGTGAAGCTCCCAGTGTGGTGTTTGTGCCGCTGGGCCTGGGCTCAGGCTTCAGCGCTGCGGCAGCTGCACGTGCATACACCGGCGTCAAGACCAGGCTGATCGGTGTGGTGTCGGCCCATGCCACCATGTACCAGGATTCATTCCGCGCGCGCCGCGCGATCGAATCGCCCGTGACCACGGTGCTGGCCGACGGCATGGCCTGCCGCGTACCCGAGCCGGGCGCGCTGGACGCGCTGCTGCGCGAAGCAGACGATGTGGTGGCGGTAACCGATGACGAAGTGGCCGAGGCCATGCGCGTGCTGTTTGCAGACACCCACAACGTGGCCGAAGGCGCAGGCGCTGCGTCGCTGGCAGCCGCCATGCAACAGCGCGAACGCCTGCAGGGCCAGGTGGTGGGCACCACGCTGTGCGGCGGCAACGTGGACAGCGCGGTGTTTGCACGGGTACTGTCCCGCGCCTGACAGCAGCGGGGCCCCGGCGTCGCCCCCGCGACTGAGCCCACACCCGTGCGTGTCCAGAATGGGTGCATGGGCAATCTCTACCTCGTTCGTCACGGCCAGGCCTCGTTTGGCGAAGCCGATTACGACAAACTCAGTGCGCTCGGCCACCAGCAGAGTGTGCGCCTGGGTGAATATTTCGCGGCCAAAGGCGTCGTATTTGACGCAGTGGTCACCGGCACGCTTCGCCGTCACGCCGAAACGTTTGCCGGCATTGCACAAGGCATGGGCCTGCAGACCGAGGTGTTGCAGTGGCCGGGCCTGAATGAATATGACAGTGAGGCGGTGATTGCCACCATCCACCCGCACAAGCTTGAAAAGCCCACCTCGCCCGAGATGTACCGCCATCACTTCCGGCTGCTGCGCGACGGCCTGACCCAGTGGATGGCCGGCGTGGTCAGCCCCCACGGCATGCCCAGCTACAACGACTTCGTGGCCGGCGTCGCCAGCGCGCTGGACCATGTGCGCGCGCAGCACCATGGCAAGAACGTGTTGATGGTGTCCAGCGGCGGGCCGATCTCTACTGCCGTGGGCCATGTGCTGGGTACCAGCGCTGAAACCACCATCGAGCTGAACCTGCGCATCCGCAACAGCAGCGTGACGGAATTTGCCTTCACCCCCAAGCGCCACATGCTGGTCACCTACAACACGCTGCCCCACCTGGACGACGCGCAGTACAAGGACTGGGTCACTTACGCCTGAAGCGGGCCCTCAGGCTGTGTCGCGGCCCAGGTAAGCCCCGTCGGCCTGCAGCTGTGCCTGCAGCGCCGGCACATCCACCTCACGCGGCGCCACACCGGCCGCCAGCGCCATGGCTGCTGCCGTGCCCGCGGCCTGCCCCATGACAAAGCAGGCGCCCGAGACCCGCGCAGCCGACTGGCCCAGGTGCGTCATGGACGCGCAGCGCCCCGCCACCATGAGGTTGTGCAAGCCCTGGGGCAGCAGCATGCGGTAGGGCAGGTGGTTGAAGCCGCGGCAGTTCGGGATGTCCTGCCAGCGAAACGACACATTGCCGGCCACGTGCTCCTCGATCATCCAGCCGTTGACGCCGATGGTGTCGTCAAAGCTCACGCACTGCAGCACATCGTCGCCCGTCAGCTGGTAGTCGCCGACCACGCGGCGCGTCTCGCGCACGCCCACCTGCGGAGCGATTTCCAGAATGTAGGCCTGCTCAAAGCCAGGCGCTGATTCGCGCAGGAACTCGAAGAAATCCACAATCTGGCGGCGGCCTTCGACCTCGGCCGCGCTCAGCTGCGCAGCGTCGGTACCGTCCACCGGGCCACCGCTGGCGTTGGCCAGCTGCGTCACGTTGGCGCGCCATTCGGCCGGGTTCTTTTGCGGGCGGATGATGGGCGATTTGCGCGGGAACTTGCGGCCTTTGGCTTCAGCCTCTTCCATCAGCCGGCCAAAATGGTTCCAGGCGTCACCTGCGCGCACCGGGTCCACGCCGTTGACGCGGAACATGGTGGACGGGTACATCATGCCGTGGCCGTCCGTGCCTTTTTCAAACGGCGCGCCGGCCTGCGCGGCCAGGTCGCCGTCGCCCGAACAGTCGATGAAGATACTTGCCATCACGGCCTGCCGGCCCGATTTGGTCTCGATCAGCAGCGCGGCAATGTCGCCCGGCGCATTCATCACGACGCCCACGGCCTGCGCATGAAACAGCAGCTGCGCGCCACTGCCCAGCACCAGCTCGTCGGCTGCCACCTTGAAGGCCGCCGTGTCATACGCCTGTGCAGCGATCTTGCCGCCAAACAACGAATGCGGTGCATTCAGGCCGCCCAGCTGCGCCATGCGTGCCAGCAGGTCACCTGCCACGCCATGCACCACCTGCTGCACCGTGCCATGCACATTGGCATGCAGGCCACAAAAATTGGTCACGCCCGCGGCAGTGCCCATGCCGCCCAGAAAGCCGTAGCGCTCGATCAGCAGCGTGCGCTGCCCCTGGCGCGCGGCGGCTGCTGCGGCCGTGATGCCGGCGGGCCCACCGCCCAGCACCACCACATCAAACTCGCCCCACACCGGGGTCTGGCGCGCGGGCTCTGTCAGGTGACGGGCTGCAGCAGCCATGGTTTCACGCCTGGGGCTTGTTGTCCATGACGACCGACCAGGTGCCCCAGGCCGCGTCGGTGGCATGGCGCGCGGCCATCCAGTCGTGAAATTCGGGCGACTTGAGCGCCTCGCTCAAGTCGCCAGCGGCTTGCGCCTGTGCATGGACCGCGTCGAAGCGGCCTTCGGCTTCGCGCTCGGCGGCCTGCTTTTGCTCGGCTGCCGTCTCGGCTGCCGCGACTTCCTGTGACCAATCGCTCATGAAAAACCCTTTGATTTGCCCCCAAGTATGACGGCTGCACAGCGGTGCCGCGTGCGCTGGCAGACGGACACCCGCTGGGCAAAGGGGTACTTTTCCTGCAATGGCACATCAATAAAGGGTTTCGTCATGCTGAAGAACAAGGTTGCGCTGGTCACCGGCGCGTCGTCCGGCATAGGCCGCGCGGTGGCCCTGGTGTGGGCGCGCGAAGGCGCCTGGGTGGTGGTGTCCGACATCAACGAGCAGGCCGGTGAATCCACCGCGGCGCTGATCCGCGCCCAGGGGGGCGACGCGATCTTTGTGGCGGCTGACGTGGGCCAGCCCGAAGAGCACCGCAAGCTGGTGCAGCATGCGGTGGACCATTTTGGCCGGCTGGACGTGGCCTGCAACAACGCGGGCATCGGCGGCCCGGCCGCGCCAGTAGCCGACTACCCGCTGGAAGGCTGGGCGCAGGTGATCAACATCAACCTCTCAGGCGTGTTCTACGGCATGCAGCACCAGATCGCCGCCATGCTGCGCACCGGTGGCGGCAGCATCATCAACATGGCATCCATCCTGGGCAGTGTGGGCTTTGCCACGGCATCCGCCTATGCGGCGGCCAAGCACGGCGTGGTGGGCCTCACGCAGGTAGCAGCGCTGGAATATGGTGCGCACGGCATCCGTGTGAATGCCGTGGGCCCCGGCTTCATCCATACGCCCATGATCACCGCGCTGGAGCAGGACGCCGGAGTCAACGCGGCGCTGGTGGGCGCTCACCCCATTGGCCGCCTGGGCCGGCCCGAGGAAGTGGCCGAACTGGTGGCCTGGCTTGCATCGGACCGCGCGTCGTTCGTGACGGGGGCTTACTACCCGGTAGACGGCGGCTACCTGGCGCGCTGAACACCCCCCGCATGATCTAAGCTTGGTGGCATGAACCTGCCCGACCCCACCCTGCGTTTCTTTGCCGACCTGTCCGTTGAGGTCGGCACCCCCCTCGAGATTGGCCACACCGGCAAGGGCCGCCGCCGCTTCATCCCCATCACTGGCGGCCAGGCCACCGGCAACGGCTGGACCGCCCGGGTCTTGCCCGGCGGCGCCGACTACCAGCTGGTCAGCAGCGACACCACGGCCGAGCTGGAGGCGCATTACGTTCTGGAGACCGACGCCGGCGACCTGATCTATGTGCGCAACGAAGCCCTGCGATCGGCCCCCGCCGACG
>CALRYY010000174.1:0-5745 GCA_943372515.1 Ramlibacter sp. 2FC
ACGCGAATATGGGTGGAACAGCGAGTTCGAAGGCCTGGTCGCCGGGATTGCCGCGCAAATCATCAAGGACTTCCAGCCCGATTGGGAACGCGGCTGGATGGCTGAACTGGACGGCGAGCGCGTGGGCTCGGTATTTGTGGTTCGAAAGAGCAAGACGGTGGCCCAGTTGCGCCTGCTGATCCTCGCGCCCGCCGCGCGCGGCCTGGGCCTGGGTGCACGGCTGACCGATGAATGCCTGGCCTTCGCGCGCGCCAGGGGCTACAGGAAGATGGTGCTGTGGACCAACAGCAACCTCACCGCTGCACGCGGCATTTACGCCAAACGCGGCTTTGTGCTGACGCAAAGCGAGCCCTACCATGGCTATGGGCAGGACCTGGTCGGCGAAACCTGGGAACTGGCCCTGTGAACCTGGCCCTGGCCGCGGCTGCGCTCACAGGCGTGCAGGTGGGCGCTGCCATCGTGGCCTCCCGCTTTGCCGTGGCCGAGGTGCCGCCGCTGACGCTGGCGCTGCTGCGCTACGCCATCGGGCTGGCCTGCCTGCTGCCGTTTGTGGCTTCTGCGTTGCTGCGCGGGGGGTTGCGCCCGGCCATCCGCGCCATGGTCCCGGATCTGTTGCCGATGGCGCTGCTGGGCATGGTGCAATTCGCCGCCGTGATCGCCCTGCTGAATTACGGGCTGCAACACGTGGGGGCGGCACAGGCGGCGCTCATTTTCAGCCTGTTTCCGCTGCTCACGCTGCTGCTGTCGGCCGCGCTCGGGCACGACCGCATCACGCCCGCGCTGCTGGGCGGCGTGTTGCTGTCCATTGCCGGTGTGGCCCTGGCACTGGCGCCCAAGCTGGGTGCCGGGCATGCAGGCCATTGGTGGGGCGAGTTGGCCGTGCTGGCCAGCGCGGTGCTGGGCGCCACCTGCAGCGTGCTGTACCGGCCCTACCTGCGGCGCCACCCCACCCTGCCCGTGTCTGCATGGGCCATGGCGGCCAGTGTTGCGGCGCTGGCCGTGCTGGCGCTGGCCGAGGGTTGGCCCGCGCGCATTCCCTTGTTGAGCGGCAAGGCCTGGGCGGTCGCGGCATTCATCGGGCTGTCCAGCGGTGTCGGCTACTTTTTGTGGCTCTATGCGCTCAAACACGAGTCGCCGGCACGGGTCACGGTTTTCCTCGCGCTCAACCCCATCACGGCGGCCTTGCTGGGTGCGATGCTGCTGGGCGAGCCGCTGGCGGCACCGGTGCTGGGCGCCATAGTGCTGATTGCCTGCGGTCTTGCCTTGGCTATGCTGGCCGCAAAGCCCGCTGACGGTCAACTGAAAGCCTGAGACCGGATAATTGCCACATGCCCCAGCCCGATTCGGCGTCCAGCGACACGCAACCGCTCAACGCGCCCCAATCCCTCACGGACCTGTTTTTGTCGTTCACCTTCCTGGCCCTGCAGGGCTTTGGCGGTGTGCTGGCCGTGGTGCAGCGCGAACTGGTGGAAAAAAAACGCTGGATGACGCGAGAGCAGTTCGTTGAAGACTGGGCCGTAGCACAGATCCTGCCCGGGCCCAATGTCGTGAACCTGTCGATGATGATCGGCGACCGGCATTTCGGTTTGCGCGGCGCCCTGACCGCGGTGGCGGGCATGCTGACGGCCCCGCTGTGCGTGGTGCTGGTGCTGGCGCTGGTGTACGCCCAGTTTGCCAGCAACCCGCATGTGGCGGGGGCCCTGCGCGGCATGGGTGCGGTGGCAGCGGGGCTGGTGACGGCCACGGGCCTGAAGCTGCTGGGTGTGCTCAGGACCAACCCGATGGGCCTGCCCCTGTGCCTGGCCCTGGGTGCCCTGTGCTTTGTGGCCATTGCCCTGCTGCGCCTGCCACTGGCCTGGGTGCTGCTGGGCCTGGGCGGCGCAGCCTGTGCACTGACTTGGCACCGGATTGCGCCATGAGCATTGTCATGACGCCCGCTGACTGGCTCAGCCTGATGCTGCACTTTGCCTCGCTGTCATTGCTGGCCGTGGGGGGCGCCATCACTGTGGCCCCTGACATGCACCGCTACCTGGTGGACAAGCAGCACTGGATCACCGACCCGCAGTTCAGTGCGTCCATTGCCATAGCCCAGGCCGCCCCGGGACCCAACGTACTGTTTGTCGGGTTGATGGGCTGGAACGTCGGCTTGAACGCGGGCGGGCTGCCAGCCGCTGCCCTGGGCCTGACGTTGACCCTCACGGGCATCCTGCTGCCCAGCACCACGCTGACCTACCTGGTTGCGCGCTGGAGCCATAACAACCGCGAGCTGCGCGCCGTGCGGGCTTTCAAGCAGGGCATGGCGCCCATCGTCATTGCGCTGCTGGTGGCTACGGGCTGGATCCTGGCCACCGGCAGCCGTTACAACCTGGCTGACTGGCCGGTGTGGGTTCTGGCGGCCCTCACGGCTGGCGTGGTGTGGCGCACGCGCATTCATTTGCTGTGGTTGCTGGGCGCTGGCGCCGCCCTGGGCGCCATGGGTTGGGTGTGAAGTTGTAAAAGGCGCCGGCACACGGTGCGGTTGGCTTTTCGCCCCCGACACCAGTTGATACACTGCAACCCAAGTTGTTACCGGAGCGCACATGGCTGACCCCGCCGCCAGCATTGAAGAATCGGACGAAGCCCTTTTTGATGTGATCGTCAAGGTCCCGCAGGGAGCGCGGCTGGACGATATTGAGCAAATGGCGCTGGGCCCGGCCGGCATCCGGGCGGACCGGGTGGAAAGCCTGATCAAGGCGCTGCGCAGCGTCCCGCAGGCCAAAATTGGCGCCGGTGTGCCACGTTCACGCGCCGACGCTGCCAAGGAACAGTTCACCAAGGCGGGCCTCACGGTCGAAATCACGCCGGTACTGTCCATCAAGATCAAGACCGAAGGTGCGTTTGACGGCCTGTTTGGCTGTCCGTCGTGCAAGCAGCGCGTCACGCTGCCCGAAAACCGCCAGTGCCCCAACTGCGGTGTGTTCGTGGACAAGGTCACCGACGAAGCACAGATGCGCCGCCGGATCATGGAGCAGGAGCGTGCCAAGCTGGAATTCCAGGCCTCGCGCGGCGCGCAACAGGCCGAAAAAATGACCCGCGACCAGCTGGAAGCCCAGCTTCGTGCCGAGGTCCGGGCCGAGCTGGAAGCCCAGATGGGCATCAAAAAGGCCGCAAGCAAGGTCGGCCAGGCCCTGAAAGTCCTGGCCGTGGTGGGCGTCCTGGCGGCTGTCTTCATTGGCGGGCGCGGCACGGGTTCCGGCTGGTCATGGGAAGAAATCAAGGGTGGCGGCAACGCACCCAAGGGCAAAACGGCCGAGGTCGACAAGATGCTGGACAGCGTGGGGCCCGCCGGCGGCGCGCAGGCCGGCGCCGGCGGCGCTGCGGATGGGGCCGCCGGGGGTACAGGCGACCCGGACGTGGACGATCCGTTGATCCAGGCTGCGGGCGGCAAGCGCGTGGGCGCAAAGGGCATCAGCATGGAGCAGGCAGTGGCTGCGTCCATGACCCTGGCCAAGTCCGTAGGCAATACAACCGCCGAACGGGCACTGGCTGGCGGCACCGGCGGTGCTGCCGGGGCTGCTGCCGGTGGCGCGTCGGGCTCAGCGGCAAGTGCCACTGAAGCAACCGTTTCCCCCGCCGTCAAGCAATTGCTGGCGCTGGAATTCACCACGCAGCTGGCCGAAATGGGGCAGTGGCCCCGGGCCCTGCAAATGATCAAGGCGCTCAAGGCGTCGCCCAAAACCACGGCTGACCCGGCAGTGGCGTCAGCGGCCCGGGTGGCCGACATGGAAGTTCGCGCCTGGGCCATGCAATCGCTGGGTGAGGGCAAGGCCCGCGCGGCTGCAGACGCATTGATGTCTGATGCCGTGGGGCTGCCTGACCCTTATGAGCGCGCCGCCGCGCTCAGCCGCGTGGGCGCCATTCTGGCGCGCCACCCGCAGCTTCCGCCCGAGGCGTCCCGCGCCTTTCTGACCAAGGCGGTTGACTACGTCAAGGCGGTAACCGACGCGCCCCTTCGCACTGTCGCCACCGGACAGTGGGCGGTGTCGTTTGGCGAAGCCCTGCTGGCCGACGCGATTGCCAAGGCCAAAGCCGGACTGTGGTCCAAGGTCCAGCAAGCCAATACGCAGGTAGACACCTTGATCGCCCAGGCACCCGACGCCGCGTCGCAGGCCAAGCTGCATGCCATTGGCGCGCAGCTGAAAATGCAACTGGGCCAGCAGGACAAGGCCGTGCAGAGCATGGAAGCCGGCCTGGCGCAGGTCCCGCGCATGGACACCATGCCTGAGCGTGCCGCCTTGTTGCGCTCCATGGCGCAACTGTCCGGCGGCGCCGGCAGTGACAAGTTGCAGGCTGCGGCGGCCGCATTGCAGACGCAGGCACTGGCCAAAAGCGGGGCTGAACGGGCCCGCACGCTGACACAGCTGTCGCTTCTGAATGCGGATGCCGGCCTGCGTGGCAGGGCCAGCGAGCTGGCTGAGGCCGCACGCACGTCAACGGGCCTGAGTGCTGCGGATGCGGTGCAGGTCAACACCGACCTGATCGTGCGTGGCGACATGGCCGCAGCACGGGTGCTGCACAGTGTAGGCCTGTACGCAGAGTCGGAAACCGTGCTGCAACGCGTGGGCAACTACCTGCTTTAAGCGCGAGGCCCGCTGGCGGGCGGCCAGCGCTAGCTGCGCTGGCGAACTGCCTCGTACAGGCACACACCACTGGCGACAGATACGTTCAGGCTTTCAACCGCGCCGCGCATGGGGATGCCCACCAGTTCGTCGCAGGTCTTGCGCGTGAGCTGGCGCATGCCCTGCCCCTCGGCGCCCAGCACCAGCGCCGTGGGGCCTTTGAGGTCCACCTGGTAGATGGTCCTGGGCGCGTCATCGCTGGTGCCTATGCACCAGATGCTGCGCTCTTTCAGCTCGCCCAGCGTGCGGGCCAGATTGGTCACCATGAAATAAGGCATGGTTTCGGCAGCGCCGCTGGCCACCTTGGCCACGGTGGCATTGATGCCCGCCGCGTGGTCCTTGGGCGCAATGACCGCATGCGCACCGGCACCATCAGCCACGCGCAGGCAGGCGCCCAGGTTGTGCGGGTCGGTCACGCCGTCCAGCACCAGCAAGAGCGGCGGGCCGCTGACCTGGTCGAGCAGGTCGTCCAGCGAATGAACCTGCGCCAGGGCCTCCACCCGGGCAGCCACCCCCTGGTGGCCGTGGCTGCCGGCCAGCTTGGCCAGGCGCAAGCCGTCGGCCTCCACCAGCCTGACGCCGGCTTCGCCCACTTTGTCGAGAAACTGGCGCATGCGCGCATCCTTTCTCGACACATCAACGTATATCTCCAGGATGGATTGGGGTGCGGTCTTCAGGCGCACGCCCACCGCATGAAAACCGAACAGTACTTTGGGTGCAGACATCCAGCGATTATCGACGCCGGTGGTTATAGACCGGCACCCTGTATAAAATAGTCCACACAACAAGGAGAGCAGGCATGGGGCTTCGTCTCAAATTCAACCTGGTGCTGGTCGTGGTGTTCCTGGCCGGCTTTGCGGCCGCAGGACTCATTTCACGCCAGCTGTTGCAGCAAAACGCACGCGAAGAGGTGATCCGCGGCGCGCAGCTGATGATGGAGGCGGCCATCTCGGTGCGCACCTACACGGTGGACCAGATTCGTCCGCACCTCATCAAACAGCTGGATGAAGTGTTCCTGCCGCAGACGGTTCCGGCCTTTGCGGCCACTGAAGCCGTGATGCAGCTG
Source organism: Ramlibacter sp. 2FC (assembly GCA_943372515.1). Taxonomy (GTDB): domain Bacteria; phylum Pseudomonadota; class Gammaproteobacteria; order Burkholderiales; family Burkholderiaceae_C; genus RAM1. The sequence goes on from CALRYY010000174.1 coordinate 5,725, forward strand.
CAAAAGAAATACCCCGATTAC
>CALRYY010000175.1:0-5736 GCA_943372515.1 Ramlibacter sp. 2FC
GACTTCGCTACAGCGGCCACCCCGGGTCGGAAATCCGCTGCGTTGCGGTCGGCATTGAGCTGCGCATATATGCTCCCCTCCGTTACTGGCTGCTTGTTGGAATTGTTGAGACATTTCTTAAGGCCTAGGCTCCTCGCCTGCCCCCTAAGCCACGCCGCAATTACTACTCGACATCGTCCTCGTTGTAGTAACCATCAAGGTGATAGTTAACTACTCGTAACGGCTGGATGTCATCCAGAAACCGCGTGTAGAAGACATAAAGTGCGTCCTTCACAAGCTCTTGGTGTTTGACCTGCACATAACCGACTGGTGGCATCGTAGCGGTGCTGTTCTTCCCACCTTTAACGACTGGCATAAATTGCGAGCGCTGTGACACGCTCTGCCCCAGCACGCAAATGGCGTCCGGGAAGTGGCATTTCGGATTTGCGTCCGCATACCCGGAGAGAATTCGTCCTATGGCCTCAGTCGATATCCCCTCATATGCAAAAACATATGCATTGATCGGTAGCATCGGCGTTCTTATGTGAGCGCCGGATTTTTTGTACTGCAACTCCCCTGACCTCGTCAGGTTCTTGGTGAGATTAATGGAGTCCAGCGTTTTCGTCAGTTCTTCGCCTGTGAGATTGCTCTTTACTTCAATTGTCGCGAGAACGCTCTCAGCAACAATCAAGGCAGCGTCGTCCGATCCGATGCTGATTAGGGGAAAGTCTTTGTCAATGATGATCAAGTCTTGTTGGCGGCTCCTGAGATCATCAGCATCGACAATCACGCCCGAGCGAATCGCCAAAGAACTTGGCAAGTGTGGCTGAAGAAACTGTTTGACCAACATTTCCCGAACGCTACCCGTTGTTGACGCGTGGCCTGTTCCCCCCGCAATTGAGTATTGCGCTTTAAGGCCTTCTGCAAGCCTTCGAAACTGCATCTTGACGATTGTGGACATTTGAGGTTTTTCGAAGCGCCTAAAAGATCTAACTGTCAGCCGATCAAGATCACTTGAAACGGCGCGTAGTTCCATCAATTGTGCGCCAAAGCATCCGAAAGTTAAGCTTTGGGATTTTCGCATCGACATTGGGCCGACATGCGCCCGATTTTCCGTTCTTGAATAGCCGGGCCGCTATCATGTGGTCATGGCCTCAACAGACTTCGAGACGGAAAAAGTCGCTTTTCGTGCGTACTACGACGCGAACTATGAGTTGCTTGGTAACGCAAGAAATGGATTTGCCAGCGTCCTCGCGGCGCTGCTGCCTTCCACTGGAAGCATACCCATCTCCAAGATCGAAGGGCGCGTCAAAGAGCGCGAAGAGTGCATCCGCAAGTTCAATCAGAAGTACCGGCCTACTCTGGAGGAGAAAGGTGTTGCATACACGATTCGCGAACACATCACCGACTTGGTGGGGCTACGGATTGTTTGCCTGTATGAAGACGATATCGAAGAGATTGGGCGCAAGCTCTCGGGCCACTTCGAGGTCCTAGCCGTCACCGACAAGATCACCACCGTGGAAAACACAGAGGGCTCATTTGGCTACAAGGGACTGCACTTCGACTTTCAACTGCAAAACCCGCGACTGCAGCTCCCTGAATATGCGCTGTACGCGAGCTTGCCGTTTGAAGTCCAGGTCCGCACAATCATTCAGGACTCTTGGAGCGTTCTGGATCACAAGATCAAGTACAAAAAAGCCATCCCCAATCGACTGAAGCGAAGGATTAACACACTGGCTGCGTTGTTTGAACTCGCCGACCGGGAGTTTCGCGCCATCCGCGATGCAACCGAAGAGGAGATCAAGCGCGAGGAAACCGCGGCGCCTGAGGTGGCCGATGAGACTGACTCGGCTGATGTGAATGCTGGCCGAGGGCGTCCCGGCGAACCACCATTGGAATTACAAGGCGCCAAGCTCAACGCATTCAATTTCCTGCGCATCGCTCGGCATTTCTTTCCCCAGTTTGACTTCGAGCCCTATAAAGTCGACGGATTTGTTCAGGAGATCGTGTCAATCGAGCCCGAGATGACTCGGGCGATGTTCAATCGATACGTCAATAAGAACATCGCGACCGTGAAGCGTTATCAGGCCTACTTCGAATCACTCGATGCGACGAACAAACTTAACCCGTTCACGGTTATCCGGCATTGCCTCTTTCTTGCCGACCGCGACAAGTTCAGCGGCGCTCTTACGGCAACGGCCAAGGAAGCCTTCACCGCCTGGCTGCGAGAGCGGGAGTCGCCAGCGGCGAAGTAAGAGCCGTTGACGCGATTACTAATATCCTAGTAGGAAGGGAGGAGGCGCTGATGGGCTCCCAGTTCCTAGGGATCCTAGGGATCCTAGGTACGGCATTGTGATCTGCCCCCTACCTGCGTACCAACTGATGGAGGCAGTCTGACCCTGCCCCTTGTTTGACATTTTCTTTACGAGGTCGTTAAGCGGCCTTTTCCCCCCTCTTTTCACCCTTTCGTACAGGGTGCCCAAAAGCGCGCCGCCGGAGTACCATGGAATCGCAACCTTGGAGGTGCGTGTCATGAAAAACGGCGTCGTGTCCCTGAAGAAGAAGCCCCTGTCGCGGGTCAACCCCCTGCGCACGGTGCTGTCCCTGCTGTTGCCACTGGCCTGCACCGGCGCCCTCGCGCAAACCACCGCCCCCGCCCCCCAGCGATGGCAGTTCCAGATATCCCCCTCTGCCATGCCGCGTTACGAGCCGTCGCTGGCTGCCACCACCCAGCGCAGCGCCATCACCGGCTGGGCTTTCAATTCACCGCGGTCGGCCCTGGGGCTGAGCTTTGACGTGTCTACGCCCACCGGCACCGGGCTGATGCCGTCGCTGCGCGCGCCGGTGGTGACCAGTGTGGACCTGGGCCTGCGGTGGCAGACGGCGCTCAGCGGCACGTCGCGGCTGGATCTGGCGGCCTGGCGGCGCAGCACCACGCGGCCTGACCCGCTGGGCCTGGCCAGCGACCCGGTCTATGGCACCAATGTAGAAATGCAGTTTGACGCGCTCAACACCTTTGGCTTCAAACCCAAGCAAAGCGCCATCGGTCTGCAGATCAACAGCGGCGGCACCTCGCTCAAGGGCAACCAGTCCACCCTGTATTACCGCGCGCGGTTCTGATCGCCTGCGCATGCGGCCTTTTGATCTACTGACGTCGGCGCTTGAACGGCAGACAGCCGGTTAGGCGACTGTCAACTTTGACAGTCGAATCCTCCAACTGGAGGATGACGAACACCTGGGCCTTCGGCTAACGTCCAGGGCCAGGTCAAGCATTGCCGACATCCCGGAGCATCTGATGCGTCCGACACCTCCGGATGCTGCCGGTTTGACACCTCCGGCTCGGCGAACGGCTGGGCAATGACGCATAAGGCCTGCAACTCGCAGGCTTCTGAAGCGCCCATTCGGCGCGAGATTTTGATTTCTGCAGCTCACGTCGCGTCAGAAGTTGGTGGCGCAATGTATTTGCGACGGCTTGACGAGCAAGGAAATCGCCAAGGCGCTCGGGATAAGTGATCACACGGTGCGTTCGCACCGGGAAAAGCTCATGCACAAGCTCGGCGTGCACTCCGCGTCAGAGCTTACGCAGGTGATGGCGCTTGCCACGAAGAGCGCAATGGCTTCGACGCGGCCCTCCTTCCAAGCCAACAGGTTCTCCGGCGAAGGTGTGTTGACTTCACGCGAGCGTGAAGTCGCCGGGTTGCTGGCGCATGGCATGTCAAACCTGCAAATCGCCGAACGGCTTGGCATGGCCGAAGCGACCGTGCGGACGCACCGTCAGCGCATCCTCAAGAAGCTTGGCCTGCGGCGCATTGCACAGCTTGCGTCTGGGCTTGCTCACACCGGCTGATGACAGGTTTACGTGGGGCATTTGCAGTATTGCCTCGGGTGGTTGCGAAAACGAGACTTGGCGCCGTGTCGATCTGACACGTTGTTTCGCAATAACCATCAAGGAGTTTTCATGGCAGAAACTGTCACAACCTTTTCCCCCGCATTGACCTTGCCCATCAACTACGCGATGGCCTCCGGTCAAAGCGTGCCTGCCGAGGCCTACAAGCTGTGGGCCTGCATCCCGGTCAATGACGAGACGGGCGTCGTCATTGACAACGTGCAGAAAGGAGACACGGTCCTGATTTACGACGGCTCTGGAATTGCCTCGTTCAAGAGTACCAACATGGCTTTTGTGAAGTCGGCCATCGGCATCGCGAACGCCGTCGTCAATGGCGTGGCTGTGGTGGCAACTGACGGTGCCGCCGCGCCTTTCCTGGCTGGCTGGAATGGCGTTGTCGACAGCGTGCAGAGCGCCATCCCCAGCGGCGCGGTGAAGTCCGGGCGCCGCGACATGTATGGCCGCGACCCGGGAACCGGCGACTACGCCAAGAACGAAGGCGGCATCATTGTGTGCATGCCGGAGTCCAAAGGCGCGATCTACGCTACGTCGGACTACTACCTCGCCGACGGCGCCAAAGCCAACGGCCGGCAGGTCAAGTACTTCAGCGCCGCGACCAAGGCCAAGAACGCGTTCTTCCCGTGCAATGTCAACGGCGGCACCATGCAGGGCGTGGCCACCACCGCCGGTGCCGTTCACATCCTCGCGTTCGACTCCAAATTCACGGACAACGCCGGCTACTACAACCTGGCCATCCTGGTCTTGCGCGCCACCAGCAACAAGACGCAGCAACAACTGATCGCTGAACTGGCGAACTCGCCGCCGTCTTCGGGCATGTGATCACTGCCGAGGGCCGATGAGGTGCTGACCACGCGGGTGGTTGGACCTCATCCTCCCGATCAGTTAGAGGCGCAACCCCGAAAAGCCTGAAAAAGAGTAGGGAAAACAACTCGATAGGACGAAAAAAATGCCTTTTACACCTGCACAGCTCGCCGCACAAATGAACAACGTGAATCTCGCGCAATGGGCTGACTCCAACCCGGGGAATCAGGCGGCCTTCATGCCGGCGTACACAGCTTACTTCGCTGGAGTGCAAGCATGGATTGACGCACACGGCGGAAACCAGCTCCCATTTGGCTGGGACAACGTTATGGGACTGCAGGCACACGGAGTGCAAGTCGTGCTTCTCGGTCCGGCGCAGAGAGCGCCGTTCAATGACGCATTCAACGATGTACGGGCGCATCTGGGTACGCCAAATTTCCGCCTGTACCAGGCGGCCCAGGCGGGTCAACGGCTCATCGGTGTTCTCAACAGAATGTGACTTGAACCGTCCCACCCTGTATTACCGCGCACGGTTCTGAACAAATTCGATAGACGGATGCGCGTCGGGGGTTCGCGCCGTCGCCAGCAGGGCATCGCGCAAGGCCCTGGCGGGCGCAGACAGGGGACGGTCGCGCCGGTGGAACAGAAAGACCTCGCGCTTGATCGACGGCTTGAGCGGCGCAAACGTCAGCCCGCGCGCCTGCGGGTGTGACGCCCCCAGCGCCGACACCACCGCCACGCCTGCGCCCGCCTGTGCCAGGGCCAGTTGCATCGACAGGCTGGACACCTCGATCCCGCCGTCCATGCGGGCCACCAGGGCGGACCCTTTGATGCGCAGCATTTGCATGATGCTGGTGTCGTCGCCCTCTTTCAGCAGCGGGTAGTCCGACAGGTCTTTCTCGCGGGCCTGGCTTTTCAGCGGAAAAAAAGCCGGGTTGGCCAGCAGGCCCAGGGGCGCCGTCAGCAGCTTCTGGCAGACCAGCGCCCCCGTGTCGCCAGACAGCGATGCAATGCCCAGATCGGCCTCGGCGTGCCGCCCGGGCTGCACG
>CALRYY010000176.1:0-5623 GCA_943372515.1 Ramlibacter sp. 2FC
GGCCTTGGGCGTGAGCGCGGCGACCGAGTCGATCACGATCAGGTCCACGGCGCCCGAGCGCACCAGGCTGTCCACGATTTCCAGGGCCTGCTCGCCGGTGTCAGGCTGGCTGATCAGCAGGTCGGGCAGGTTCACGCCCAGCTTTTGCGCATATTGCACGTCCAGTGCGTGTTCCGCGTCCACAAAGGCGCATTGGCCGCCCTGCTTTTGCATCTCGGCGATGACCTGCAGGGTCAGGGTGGTCTTGCCCGACGATTCCGGGCCGTAGATTTCAATGACGCGCCCGCGCGGCAGGCCGCCCACGCCCAAGGCGATGTCCAGGCCCAGGGAGCCGGTGGAGACGACCTGGATGTCTTCAATGGCCTCACCTTCGCCCAAACGCATGATCGTGCCCTTGCCGAACTGCTTTTCGATCTGGGCCAGCGCAGCTTGCAGGGCCTTGGCTTTTTCGCTGTCGGCGGCGTTGATGCGGGCACCCTTGACTTGAACGTCCATGAAAATCTCCAGTAAAAACAACAGGTTGAAGTAATTCATCCAGTTGTTTTTATCTACAGGCTGGATGCTTGATCAGTACTCTAATGGCGAGGTGATTTGAAGTAAATGAGTTTTTTTGTCAGTTTGGCTTACCATTCGGCCATGGACACACGATGGCGCCAAACCCACCTCGGCCGCTTGCTGGGGCATGCGATGCGCCGCTTTGACGACCGTGTACTGGCGCTGATGGCACACAACATCGACGTGCCGCTGGCCTTGTCCAACCTCGCGGCGCGCGCGCAGGTCAGCGCCGCCCATGTGCATATCACCCGCCACCTGGCGCCTGAGGGCTCACGCCTGACTGATCTGGCCGCCAGCGCCGGCATGACCAAGCAGGCCATGGGCGATCTGGTCGACCAGTGCGAGGCCTGGGGCCTGGTCGCCCGCCAGCCAGACCCGCTGGACGCCCGTGCGCGGCGCATCCATTTCACCCCCACCGGCCTGACCTGGCTGCAGGCGTTCAAGGACGCCGTGGTGCAGGCCGAGGCCGAGTTCCGCGCCGAAGTGGGCAACGACGTGGCCGCCGTGGTGATGATCGGCCTGGAGGCCTATGCAGGCCCCGCCGCTTGAGGCGGATCAGTCCCCCGTAAGGCGTGCAGGCCTAGAATTTGCCAAACACCCACAAGACCACCGGAGACAGCCATGCGGATATTGATTGCCGAGGACGACCAGGTATTGGCCGATGGCCTGTTGCGTACGTTGCGGGCGTCCGGCGCCGCCGTGGACCATGTGGCCAGCGGCACCGAGGCCGACGCGGCGCTCATGACCAACAACGAGTTCGACCTGCTGATCCTGGATCTGGGCCTGCCGAAAATGCATGGGCTGGAGGTGCTGCGCAAGCTGCGCGGGCGCGGCTCGTCCATGCCGGTGCTGATCCTGACGGCCGCCGACAGCGTGGAAGAGCGCGTCAAGGGCCTGGACTACGGCGCCGACGACTACATGGCCAAGCCCTTTAGTCTGCAGGAGCTGGAAGCGCGCGTGCGCGCGCTGATCCGCCGCGGCATGGGCGGCACCAGCAGCACCATCAAGCACGGCCCGCTGGTGTACGACCAGGCCGGCCGCGTAGCCACCATCGACGGCAAGATGGTGGAGCTGTCGGCCCGCGAGCTGGGCCTGCTGGAGGTGTTGCTGCAGCGCGCGGGGCGGCTGGTGAGCAAGGACCAGCTGGTCGAGCGCCTGTGCGAATGGGGCGAAGAGGTCAGCAACAACGCCATCGAGGTCTACATCCACCGCCTGCGCAAGAAGATTGAAAAGGGGCCCATCCGCATTGCAACGGTACGCGGCCTCGGCTACTGTCTCGAAAAGATCCCTGGATGAAAATATTCCAGCGCGAGCAACGTTCCCTTTTTGGGGAAATTCTCGACTGGATGCTCACGCCGCTGATGCTGCTGCTGCCGGTGGCACTGGCGCTGACCTGGCTGGTGGCACAAAGCATTGCCGGCAAGCCGTTTGACCGGGCGCTGGAATACAACGTGCGGGTGCTGGCGCAACTGGTGACCGTGCAGAACCAGCGAGTGCAGTTCAACCTGCCCCAGCCCGCTCGCGAAATCCTGCGCGCCGATGACTCCGATCTCATTTACTACCAGGTCGTGGGCCCTCGCGGCGAGCTGCTGGGCGGCGAACGCGACTTCCCACCACCGCCAGAAGGGGAAAAGCCCGTGGCCAACGACCCGCAGGTGCGCGACGTGCACCTGCGCGACGCCGAAATGCGCGGCCTGGACGTGCGCGTGGCCTACATCTGGGTCCGGCTGGACCTGCCCGGCGACCCGCAGGCCCTGGTGCAGGTGGCCGAGACGCGCGAAAAACGCTCGGTGCTGGCCACAGAAATCATCAAGGGCGTGTTGCTGCCGCAGCTGGTACTGCTGCCGCTGGCGGTTCTGCTGGTGTGGCTGGCACTGGTGCGCGGCATCAAGCCACTGTCGCAGCTTGAAGAACGCATCCGCGCGCGCAAGCCCGATGACCTGAGCCCGCTGGACGACCATGCCGTTCCCATGGAGGTGGCGCCCCTGGTCTCATCGGTCAACGACCTGCTGACGCGGCTGAAGGATTCGATCGCCACGCAAAAACGCTTTCTGGCGGATGCAGCGCACCAGCTGAAAACACCACTGGCAGGCCTGCGCATGCAGGCCGACCTGGCCCAGCGCCAGGGTGGCAGCGCCGAGGAGCTGAAACAGTCGCTGCAGCAGATCGAGCGCTCCAGCATCCGCGCCACGCACACAGTCAACCAGCTGCTGGCGCTGGCGCGCGCCGAAAGCAGCGGCACAGTGCTGGCCCGGCTGCCTTGCGACCTGGCGCAGCTGACCATCGACGCAGTGCACGATTCACTGCCGCGCGCGCTGGACCACCACATGGACCTGGGCTATGACGGCGCGCGGCCCGGCGCGCCTGGTGTGACGATCGCGGGCAACCCCACGCTGCTCAAGGAAATGATCCGCAACCTGCTGGACAACGCGATCAACTACACGCCATCGTCACCCGAGCACCCGGGCGTGATCACCGCGCGTGTGCTGGCCGACCCGTTCGGCCATGTGTTGATCCTGCAGGTGGAAGACTCCGGCCCCGGCATCCCGGAGGCAGAACGCGAGCTGGTGTTCCAGCCGTTTTACCGCGCCCTGGGCACCAACGTGGACGGCTCCGGCCTGGGCCTGCCCATCGTGCGCGAGATCGCCAGCCAGCACGGTGCGTCCATCACACTGGAAGACGCCCGCACCCACCCTGCTGCACCCGGCCTGCGGGTGAGCCTGCGCTTTACCAGTCAGCCCGCTGACGGCTCGTAAAGGTTCAGCTTGAGCCGTTCGCGCTCGATCACCCGTTGCACTGCCGGCAGCAGCGCCACGCGCTGGACATGCGCCCACAGCTGCGGGTACCCCGCAGGGTCGATGCCCGCAATGCTGCCCCAGCGCAGCAAGGTCAGCGCGTAGGCATCCAGCGGGCCAAAGTGTTCGCCGCCCAGCCAGGCACGCCCTTGCTGCTGCGCGGCCTGGACCATCGCCTCCAGCTCGCCCAGCATGCTGGCGTACAGGCTGGTGTTGTACGCCTTCAGATCGGCGTGCAGCTCAGGCTTGTCGGTGAACTTGTGCGGCATGAAGATGTGGGTGAACGTCGGGTGCACCGTGTTGTTCATCCACGCCAGTGTTTGCAGCACGCGGGCGCGCGCCAGCGGCTCGCGCGGCAAGAAACCGGCCTGCGCGAAGCGGTCATTGAGGTAGCCCACGATGGCCACGATCTGCGTGATGACCTCGCCGCCGTCCACCAGCACCGGCACCTGGCTTCGCGGGTTGATGGCCTTGTATTCAGCGCTGTAGTTCTCCTGCTTGTGCAGCTTGACCATCACCGGCTCAAACGGCTCGCCTGCTGTCTCCAGCAGCGCGTGGGGCACAAAGGAACAGGCACCGGGCGCAAAGTACAGCTTGAGCGTCATCGTCAAAACTCCAGTGGGGTTGTCAGCGGCAGGTGCGCAGCGGCTTGCCGTTGAGCACGGTGCGGATCTCATCCAGGCGCACGCGCAGTGCATCGTCCACCTGCGCCAGGCGCAGCATCTGGCCGCGGGTTTCTTCACGCTCCTGCGTCACGCGGGCGGTGCGCACGCCGCGCTGGGCCAGCCGCTCCAGCTGCTGCTGGGCCGCCGCCTGGCTGGTAAAGCCGCCCAGCGAGAGGCCGGGCTCCAGCGCGGGGTTGGACAGGCCCTCAAACGAGATGCCCAACTGCCGCAGCTCGGCCTTTTTCTTGGTGACGGCGTCGGGTGTGAGGTACTTGCCCATGTAGATGATCCAGCGTGGCGGCTCCACCGCCGCTTCCAGCGACCAGCTTCCGGGCGGCAGCAGCGGCTCCAGCGTCTGGCGCACTGCCGTGGCCTGGCGCTCGTCAAACAGGCCCGCCTGCAGGCATTCGGGCCCGCGCGCGGCTGCCGCTGACGCAGATTCGACGCGCCGGGCTTCGTCGGCGTTCAACAGGCGCAGGGCCTCGGGGCGAATCTGCTGTCCCAGGCGCTGCGGCTCGGACTGCTGCGTGGGCGCCGCACCCCACGACTGAAGCAGCCCCTGTGACCACGCAAAGTACAGGCCATTGGCCAGCACCAGGACAAGAACCGTCAGGCGCAGCATGCGTCAGGCCCCCATGCCCAGGGGGCGCACGCTGACTTCGGAGCTGGTGACCTGTTTCATGCCGCTGGCAGTATGCACCAGCAGTGCGCCGTCAGAGCCCACCCCTCGCGCTTGCCCCTGCACGCCGTCGCTGAGCACCACGATGCGGCCCGCCAGTGCGTCACGCGCCTGAAAGCGGTCACGAAAAGCGCCGAAGCCATTCGCCTCGAATGCGCGCATGGCCTGCACCAGCGGCAGCGCAAGCTGCCCAAGAACCTGCGGTGCGTCCACGTCCGGCCACAGCTCTTGCACCCAGGCCGGTGGCGTGGACAGACCCTGGGCCGGCCGCACAGTGATATTGATGCCCACACCCACCACCACATAACGCGGGGCTGCAGCGGCGCCCGTGCCGGCGGTTTCGATCAAGATGCCCGCCAGCTTGCGGTCGTGCAGCCACAGGTCGTTGGGCCACTTGATACGCACATCGGGGTGCAGACTTTCGGCCAGCGCTAAGCCCACGGCCAGCGACAGGCCCGACCAGTCGGCTGGCGCCAGCGTCAGACCCAAAGAAAACGTCAAGGAGGCGCCCACATCGCTGGACCAGGGCCGCCCCAGCCGCCCACGGCCTGCCGTCTGCCGCTCGGCCACCAGCAAGACCGGCTCGGTCTGGCCCGTACGGGCGCGGCGCATCAGTTCGGTATTGGTGGATGCTACTTCGGGCAGGACCTCGACGGTGAAGCCCGGCAGCACCGGTGCCACGGCCTCCCAGATCGCCTCCCCGTGCCAACGGATCATTTCTTGGAGCGCTTGCGCTTGGGCGCCAGCAAGGTGCCGCGGCAGTCCTTGGCGTTGCACCAGCAGGGGTACTCGGCCTTGAGCTTGGGGGTGTAGGGCTCGTCGATGATCAGGCCGTAGTCGTAATTGAGCTCTTCACCGGCGCTGATGTTGCGCAGCGCCTTGATGAACACGCGGCCGTTTTCCTCGTCGGCCTCGCAATTGGGGTCACA
>CALRYY010000177.1:0-5479 GCA_943372515.1 Ramlibacter sp. 2FC
CCGTGGGGAGTACTGCAGCGGCGGGCTCGCGCAACGTCCGTGCGCGCAGCTGTACAGTGGAGCGAGCCCATTGCCAGGCCTACGCTATGCACGTTCCGAGGCATTACGCTGCGGCCTGGCCCCCGAAGGGGGCCGGGCTCTGGTGGCGCAAACAGGGCGCCGTCCCGTCAGGCGTTTTCAGCCGGAGAAACGTTCGCTGGCGCGCCAACTCCACGGTTGCGGGCTGTGCGACCAGGCAAAATGGGCATTCACCTGGCGGGTAGGAATAGTGTTAACACGCCCTAAGTCGTGTCGAAAATGGCAAGGGGGTTACGATTCACACACTGGTGTCAATCGCTCGCTCTTTGGGCCGCACCGACTGGCTGAGCATGCTGTCGCCGCAAGTGACCGTCCAACCGATATTTCACCCTGCGTAGCGTGCGCAGTTCGGTCGTGGTGAGCAGGCAGTTCGGCGAGCTGGGCGCCGAGTTCGGAGTTCATGGCTAGCAATGATGGTCGTCCATCCCATGGGTTACCGCCCTCGGGACACACGTCATGCCAAAGGTCTGCCTGCCTCGTTCCTGCGCGTTAGATTGCTGCCGCCTTCACCGACAGCAAGCATCAACTGACGACACAGTTCGTCCAGCCCTGGATCGCAGCGCAGTCGCTGGGCAGCGTTGCGACAGACCCCAGCCAGGTCCGCTGAGTCCAGCAAGTGGCGTAGTGCGCGTCGCACTAGGTCGGGGCGCAGGCGCCGGGACGGCAGGGTCAGGCCCACGCCCAATGTCCGCACACGCTGGGCATTGTCGAACTGATCAAACGCCCAAGGCAGCACTAACTGTGGCACGGCAGCGCGCAGCGCTTCGGCCGTGGTGCCGATACCGCCGTGGTGTATCAGCGCTGCGCTATGTGGCAGCAGCTGCTGCAGCGGCAGGTAGGGCTTCCACAGCAGGTCGCCAGCCGACGGCAAGGCAAGTTGCTCGCTGTCAGCGGTCAGCACCACGGTGCGGCGGCCCAGAGACCGTGCGGCTTGCACCACCTGCGTCAGCATGGTGCCGCCGTGGCGCTGAAAGGTGCCCAGGGTGACAACCACTGGCGCAGTGCCGTTTGCCAAGAACTCCAAAACTTCTGCGGGTAGGTCGGCGCTGCCGGGTGGCTCGAACAGGGGGAAACTGCCACGCAGCATGGGTTGCGGCCAGTCGGGAGCGCTGCCTGCAAACCATTCCGGGAACAGCGTGATCGAGTGATCGGCCACGGTCTGCAGGTGGGGCATGAAGTGCGGTACTGGCGCGAGGCCCAACGCCAGCCGGGTGGCATTGAGCTCAGGCAAGGGCACGGGGTCGATGAATCGACGGTCAATGCGTCTCCACAAGCGACGGCGCAGCGCCATCGGTAGCCAGCGCGGGATGCGCAGCGGCCCGACCATCATGGGGTCGTGGCAAGTGCGCAGGTTCTGGGGTGCCAGCCAAGCCGCCACCACGCGCAGGTCGGGTCGGCGGGCACGCGCTAGCGCCGCTACGGGCAACAGCAAGGGATGCACCAGCAAGGTGGCAGGCCGGCCTGCCGGCAGAGCCAGCGCAGCCTCGGGTAATGCTTGCAGGCTGCTGCGCAGGCCACGCCAGAACACGGACATCGCGGTGCGCGGATCCCACAGGGCCGGGTCGTCTGCAGTTGCTTCGAAGCCGGCCCGGGTGCCCAAGGCACAGTAGTCAAGGCCGCACGCTTGGATCCGCTGCGCATGCACCGGATTGGCGGCGAAGCGCACGGCGTGGCCCAGACCCTGCAGCGCCACGCCCATGCCCAACAGTGGGTGCATGTCGCCAACGGATCCAACTGTGGCGATGAGCACCGGCCCGGGCGGGCTGCGGTATTCGGTCGGGAACGACGTGGGTGGCGGCGAGGAACGTGGCTTCATGTCGCCACTGTCGGGCCTGACGTTGCGTCAGGGTCAAGCCCCTGGCCGACTGCAGCCTGCAGATAGCCTCTGACGCGCTCAGGCAGCATGGCCCCGGCGCGCAGCAGCGGCTCGGCCGCCATGGCAGCGCGCATTCTCGATAGCTGCACAGGGTCATCACCCACCACCTGGCTGATCAGAGCTTGCAGCTGGGCGGCCAGTTCCCGGGCTGGCTTGGAAGCGGGCGACAGGCCCTTGGTCATCAGCGCGTCGGCCGCGCTGCTCAGTTGCTGCCACTGCGCGGTGTCGATGCGGCGAAACCTGCTCATCTCGGCGGAGCTGAAATGGCGTTGCCAAGCGGCCAGGCGTAGCGCGGTGGCTTGCTCGATGTAACGCACCAGCGCCGGCTCGGCTGTTTGCGCGCTTCGGACTAGCGGCTCGTCCTGGTACATGCGACCCCAACGCTCGATCAAGTCGAAGTTGCCGCCTAGCCAGTGGTGGATCAGGCCCATCCAGTGCTGGGCCAGCGGCTGCACCCGGGGGTCGGTGGCGGGCACGTCGCTATCCATCAGATGGCGTATCTGATGCAGAAGCGGTCCCCATTCGGCGCGCAGGGCTTGCCAGTTGCCGATGATCAACTGGATCTCGTCAGCGCTGAAGTAGCGCTCGTAGGTGGCCATCAGCGCCAAGGAGTCCAGCCACTCGCCCATCTCGGGCTGGGTGCCGCTGGCGAACTTTTCCATCAGCAAGGCCAGCTGGCCGCGAAGCGCACTGGCCTGGGCAATCTGGTGGTCGAGCGCGCGCATCTGGCGGGCCACGATCACCGGCAAAGCCTCACCGTCGCCGGCCAGCATGCTGGCAATCTGCTTGAGTGGCAGCCCCAGATGGCGCAGGGCCTGAATGCTGTGCAGCCGCGCCACGTCGTCGCGGCTGTAAAGCCGATAGCCAGACTCGGACCGGGTCGACGGCTTGAGCAGGCCGATCTGGTCAAAGTGATGAAGAGTGCGCACCGTAAGGCCAGTGCGTTGGGCGAGTTCGCCAACCTTGAGTTGCATTACCTGCATGCATTGATTGTTCAATCTGCATTATCGGCAACGGCATGGGCCAGACGCTTCCCCCGAGGCAGTCGCGAAACCCAGGCGAACGACTGATCAGTGACCGTACCGGAATCTGCTCTGCAAAAGCAGACCTTGGGGCTAGAAGCTGCTCGCCAAACCCTATTGCAAAAAAAATCGCCCCGAATACGGAGCGATCTGGGCGGGGTAGCGAGTCAACAGATCAACTGAACGGCTCGCATGCAAGTGGCCCTTTTTTTATCCCTGCGCCGCCCGCTTCCAGGCGTCAGCCGCGGCGGCCGCGTCGCCCCGCTGCTCGGCCAGCTCGGCCAGGCCGCGCCAGGCATTGCGATGCAGCGCGGCGTCCTGCAGGCCCAGTGCGGCCTGGGTCAGTTGCTGCTGCGCCTTGCCCCACAGCTGGCGCTTCATGCAGGCCATGCCGGCCAGGTAGTGCAGCGTGGCGTCGCGCGGGTTTTTCTGGTGGGCCGATTCAATGCGTGCCAGCCAGGCGCCGTCGATGGTGTCCAGCCCGGCCTCCAGCGCGCGCACCAGCTTGACGCGCTGGCTGTCGCCCAGCGTCGCATGCCGCTCCCACACGGGCAGCAGCCAGCCGCGTGCCAGGTGCGCGTCGCCACCCAGCGCGGCCATGCGCTGCGCGGCGTGGATGGCCAGGTCGGGCATCAGGCGCTCGTCGGCCTCCAGTGAATTCCAGGCCCGCTGCAACTGGGTCGTGTCGTGCGCGCCGTTGAGCAAATCGACCGCCAGCCCGCGCACGATGCTTTGCGCCGCCATGGGCGAAAACGCGCGGTGCTTGGCCAGCAGGCGCGCTGTGTCCAGCGCGTCGCCGGTCTGGCGCGCCTGGCGCGCGGCCTTCAGCTTGATGCGCAGCGCCAGCGTGCGCCGGGACGCGCCCTGGGGCAGGTCGGCCAGCCAGTTGATCGCCGACTGGGGGTCGCGGTCGTCCAGTGCCCAGCGTGCGGCCCGCAGCAAGGCGCCTTCGTGCGTTTCCTGCACACCGGTGGTCGCGGGGCGGCGCGCCGCCTGTTCCAGCGCCTGGCGCAAATGCTCGTCACGCGATGCACGGTCCTGCAGCGCCTGCGCACTCTCGGCGGCCAGCAGGTGGGCCAGCACGCGGATCTGTGCGCCGTTGGCGGGCGCCTCACCACTGGCGGCCAGCGCCTTTTCCTGGGCCAGCGCGGATTGCGCCGATTTGCGCGAGCGCAGGAAGCGACCCGCCACCAGCTGCGACAGTGCGTCCAGCATGGCTGCATGCATGGCGCGTTCTTTTTGCTGGTTGCGCCATCGCAGCGCCTGGCTGGGCAGGTCAAACAGCGCGGCCATGGCCCGCAGCGCGGCGTGCAGGAACACAAAGGCACCGGCCAGCAACAACAACACCAGATTCAGAGACAGGTCCACCCGATAGGGCGGCCAGAACAGCGTGACCGTTCCCTGGTTGTCACCGGCAAACAGGGCAATGGCCACGGCCACGCCAAACAGGGCCAAGAGCCACAGGGCCGCTCTCATGGCGTGCCTAGCGGCCGGCGCTGGCAGTTGCCAGCGCGGCCAGTGTGTCGTCAATGCGGGGCAGCTCCACCGCCTTCATTTGCGCCTGCACCTGCTGCAGCAGGCCGGCGGCCACCTGGGTGCGCCGCGCGGCCGGGTCAAAGTACCGGTTGAGCGTGGCCGAGGCCGTGGCCAGATCAGCACGGGCCGATTCGGTCTGGCGCGCCAGCAGGCCCAGGCGCGCGTTGAGCAGCTTGAGCTTGAGGTTTTCGCGCAGGAAGAAGGTTTGCTCGGGCGTCAGCAGCACGGCCTCGGGGTTGTCGATGCGGCCCACACGCACCAGGACGCGGGCTTCCTCGCGCAGCACAGTCAGGGTGCGCTGCCACCACTGGGGTGGTGTTTCGCCGGCGGCGGGCTTGCGCGCCACCGGTGCGCCCACAGGGGGCGCATTGGCCACCGGCAAGTCGTCGGCCTGGCGCACCAGGTCGTCCAGCCGCGCCAGCAGGCCCGGCATGTCGGTCACGCTGGCGGCCTTGATGCGGTCCATGTCACGCACGATGGCTGTACGCAGACGGGCCAGCCGGGGCTGCGCCGCGCGCGCAATGCGCTGGTCCGCCGTGCGCAGGGCCGCCAGCAGCGGCTCCACGCTGCCGGTCAGCTGCGCCTGCTGCTGGGCCAGCCGCACGGCCGATTCAATGTCGACCACCAGGTTCTCGTCGCGCGAACGCGACAGGCTTTGCATCAGGTCTTCCAGCTGGGTGCGCTGCAGGGCCACCTCGCCCAGCCGGGTATCGGTCACGGCCTGGCGGGCTGCGGTTTCGCGGGCCAGGTCCTGCGCCTGCTTGGCCAGGGCCCGCGCTTCAATCGACTGCGCGCCGGCGTCCGCACTCTGGCGCGCCAGGTTTTCCTGGATGGTGGACAGCTTTTGCCACAGCAGCGCGCTGGACACCAGCGCTACCACCGCCACGGCGGCCACCGCAAAGAGCATGGGCCGCGTGGCTGTGGCGGCCTCGCGCAGCGGCAGCGCGCCATCTTGCGGCGCGGGGGT
>CALRYY010000178.1:0-5423 GCA_943372515.1 Ramlibacter sp. 2FC
CGTGCAGCACGTGCTGCACGATGCCGCCGCTGTTGGCGTCCACCAGCCGCAGCCGGATGCCGGGGTGTCTGGCCCTGACAGTGGCCAGCACGCCGGGCAGGCACAGCGTGCCAAAGGCGGTGCCCACCGCCAGCGTCACGCTGCCCTGCGCCAGGCTGGCCTGGGTGTTCAGCCGCTCGGCGGCCTCATTCAGGTCGGTCAGCAGGCGCTGGGCGGTGGGCAGGAACTTGTCCCCCTCCGGCGTCAGTGTCAGGCGCCGCGTGGTTCGCTCAAACAGCACGGTGCTGATCTGGGCCTCGAATTCCTTCAGCGCGCGGGTCAGGGCCGGCTGGGTGATGTGCAGGCTTTCGCTGGCGCGCGAGATGTTGCCGTGCGCCGCCGTCGTGACAAACATGCGCAGCTGGCGTTGGGTGATATTCATAACCATTGTTTATAAATCAATCCATAGATGCATTGGACGACAGGTGGCCGCGCCCCTAGAGTGGCCCTCAACAGGAGCCCACCCATGAAATTCGCCCTCTTCGTCTCGTCTCTGGTTTTTTCGGCCGCCAGCTGGGCCCAGGCGCCCGCGGGCGAGGTCAAGGGGACGGAAACCACCCACACCGCCGCATCGGCGCGCGATGTGATCCAGGGCGCACAAATCGCCCTGCCCGCCGCCATCACCGGGGGCCAGGTGTATGTCGGCCCCCTGCGCAACGCACCGGCCACGCAGGGCAAGGCGCCGGTCGTGGTGTTCATGCACGGGTCGTCCGGGTTGGGGTTGAAAGCCATTGGCGAATGGCAGCAATGGCTCGCAACCCTGGGCATTGCCAGCCTGGCGCCCGATTCGTTTGCGCTGCCCAACCGGCTGATCTACAAGTCGCCGGTGGACAAGCCGGTCTATGAGCGGATCCACGCGCTGCGGGTGTCTGAAATCGCGCTGGCAGCGCAAGCCGTCCAGACGCTGGCCTGGGCTGACCCTTCGCGCGTGGTGCTGGCCGGCACCAGCGAGGGCGCAACGGCCGTGGCACGCTACACCGGCCCGGAGTTTGCCGGCCGCATCGTCTTCAGCTGGAGCTGTGAAGACAACTATTTTGTGGAATCGCCCAAAACGGCGCTGCCGCAAGACAAGCCGGTGCTGAACGTCATGAGCTCGACCGACCCCTTCTTTTCACCCAGCAACAGCTGGCTGGGCAACCCGTCTGCCACGGGGCACTGCGGCGCGGCGCTAAAGGCCAACAAGCTCGCCAGCGTCGTGCTGATTCCAGGCGCACCGCACACCTTGATGAACCTGCCGGCCGCCAGGCACCCGGTTGAAGGTTTTCTGCGTGACGCGCTGAAAGTCGGGGGCCGCTGAGCCGGCAGTGCCTGATCGGCCGCCCGGTGCCGCTCAGCCCGCTGCGCCGAGCCAGCGGGCCACGCCCTGCCCCGCCACC
Source organism: Ramlibacter sp. 2FC (assembly GCA_943372515.1). Classification (GTDB taxonomy): domain Bacteria; phylum Pseudomonadota; class Gammaproteobacteria; order Burkholderiales; family Burkholderiaceae_C; genus RAM1. The sequence goes on from CALRYY010000178.1 coordinate 1,416, forward strand.
CGCCCGCTGGCAAAGCACGCCGTCAGCAGGTAGCCGCCGGTGGGCGCCTCCCAGTCCAGCATCTCGCCGGCGCAGAACACGCCGGGCGCGTCTTTCAGCATCAGGCCTTCGTCCATCGCCTCAAACGGCACGCCGCCGGCGGTGCTGATGGCCTCATCAATCGGGCGCGCCGCCGCCAGCGTCACGGGCACAGCCTTGATGGTGGCGGCCAGTTGGGCAGGGTCGTTGTAGGCGTCTTTGCCCAGCACCTCGTGCAGCACGGCGGCCTTGATGCCGTCCAGGCCCAGTCGGCTTTTCAGGTGGCTGGACAGCGAGCGCGATCCGCGCGGGTGTTTCACCTCGGCCAGCACCTGCTCGGCCGTGCGGGCGGGCAGCAAATCGATGGTCAATGCGGCCTGGCCGGTGGCGGCGATCTGGTCGCGCAGCAGGGCTGACGCGGCATAGACCAGGCTGCCCTCCAGCCCCGTGGCGGTGGCCACGAATTCGCCTTTGCGCTCGAACGTATTGCCCTGTGCATCGGTGCAGCGGATGGCCACACTTTTGAACGGCTGGCCGGCAAAGCGGCTGGCAAAGAATTCGGTCCAGCCGCCCGCCTTGTCAAAGCCGCAGTTGGCGGGCTGCAGCGGCGCCACGGGCACGCCGCGCTGGGTCAGCAGCGGCACCCAGGCACCGTCGGAGCCCAGCCGCGCCCAGCTGGCGCCTCCCAGCGCCAGCACCACGGCGGCGGCGCTGCGGGTGACTTCGCCTTGGGCAGTGGCAAAGCGCAGCTCCCCCGCCTCATTCCAGCCCAGCCAGCGTTCGCGCATGTGGAATCGCACGCCCGCCTCACGCAGGCGGTGCAGCCAGGCGCGCAGCAGCGGCGCGGCCTTCATGTCGGTGGGGAACACGCGGCCCGAGCTGCCCACAAAGGTGCTGATGCCCAGGGCCTGTGCCCAGGCGCGCAGTGCGTCGGGGCCAAAGCCTTCCAGCAGCCGCGCCAGCTGCGGCTGGCGCGCGCCGTAGCGTTGCTCAAACAGCGGTTGCGGTTCTGAATGCGTCAGGTTCAGCCCGCCCTTGCCCGCCAGCAGAAATTTGCGGCCCACCGAGGGCATGGCGTCCACCACGTCGACCTGCACACCGGCCTGGGCCAGCACTTCGGCGGCCATCAGGCCGGCCGGGCCTGCGCCCACCACGATCACTTTGTTCATTTACACGTTCACCAGTTTGCCCTGCGCCGTGAGGTACGCGGCGCGCACCACGGCCTGCGGGTACACCGCCTGCACCGCGGCGCGGTAGTTGTTCATCTTGTCTTGCAGCCCGGGTTTCAATTCGGGCCGCCATTCGGATTTGTGGTCCAGCACCCACCATTCGCCGGTGTCGCGCCGGTGCACCAGGCGGTCCAGCCGCAGCGTTTCATCTGCATGGTGGATCACCACTTCGTTGCCCTGCCAGTCCACCACCGTGCGGTCCCAGGCCCAGGCGCCGTCGCCCGTGAGTATGCGCTGCGCCATGGCGGCGGCCTGGTTGATCTGCTCCGGCGCCAGGGCAAATTCGCGCTGGACCGACAGGCGCTGCTGGGCTGACCAGCCCCCACCACCCGATGCCGTGCCGGGCACCCACCACTCCAGCAGGCGGTGCATGGCCTGGCCCAGGCGGGCTGTGGGGGTGTCGTCGTCTTCTTCGGTGGCTGCGGCTTTGCTTGTCGTTGCCGCCGGGGTCACTGGCGCTGGAGGCAGCTTCTGCATGACGAAAGTGGCCGGCTGTGCATCGGCGGCGGCTGCAGCCACAGCAGCGGCGGGTGCCTCGATGGGTTCGGCCAGCGGCAGCAGCCGCTGCCACCAGCTGGCCGGCGCTGCACGGTGGGGTTGGGTAGACGACAGCACCAGCCGGCTGCGCGCGCGCGTCATGGCCACGTACAGGGCGTTGAGTTCTTCACGCTGGCGGGCGGTGTGCTCGGCGGCCAGGGCGTCCACGGTGCAGGCGGGCGGACGGCTTTCGCTGGCCAGGAAGGTGAAGCGTTGGGGCGCTTCGTCTTCGCCGGGCCATTCCACCAGCACGCCCATGGTTTCGGCTTTGGGCGCTTCGGCGTCGGTGTCCAGCATCAGCACCAGTGGCGCCTCCAGCCCCTTGGCGCCGTGCACGGTCAGCAGGCGCACGGTCTGGTCCCCGGCCAGCGCGGGCGCTCGCGCACCGCCGGCGCGCAGCGCACGCACCAGTGCATAGGGCGTGAGAAAGCGCGCTCCGTCAATCTGCAGCGCAGCCCCCAGCAGCGCGCCCAGGTTGGCCACGACCGATGCGCGCAGGGGCGCCGGTGCCGCAGCGGCAAAGCGCGCGGGCACGTCTTGCCCATTGATCGGGTCGTGATAGATCGCGTCCAGCGCGTCGTGCGGCGGCAGCTTTTGCACACTGCGCTGCCAGCGGGCCAGCACCGCCCCCACGCCGTCCAGCGGGGGCGGCAACAGGCCGCCTTCGCCGCCCTCGTCGCCTTGCTGCAGCAGCTCGTACCAGCTGACGGCCAGCTTTTGTGCCTGGGCCGCGCGCTTCAGGCCGGCCAGGTGGGCCAGCGCGCTGTCGGGCAGGTTGAACAGCGGGGACCGCAACGCGCGCGCCAGTGACAGGTCGTGCGCGGGCGACACCAAGGCGTCCAGCAGCGCCACCACGTCCTGCACCTCGGGCGCATCGGCCAGGTTCTTCTTTTCGGGCTGCACGGCCGCGATGTGCAGCGCGCGCAGCTCGTCTTGCAGCACCGACAGCGGCTCGCGTTTGCGGGCCAGCACCATGATGTGGCCGGGCGGGCGGCCCTGCGCCATCTCGGCCGCAATCCAGCGGGCGGCCTGGCGGCATTCCAGCGTGCGCAGGCTGTCCTCAGGCAGCTCGCGCGGGGTGGTCAGGCTGTTGCGCCAGGCGAGCGGATCTTGTGCTTCGGGGTCGTCCTGCACATCCTCCTGAGTAGGGCGTTCGATCTGCGGCAGCCGCTGCACCGCGCCCGCTTCGGGCGATTCGGTGGTGTGGGCGCGGTAGCCGTCGTATTCGCCCGCGTCTTGCGCCGCGCCCATGGCCTCGTTCACCACGGCCAGTACGCGCTGGGCGTTGCGGTGGGTGTGGTCGCAGCTCAGCAGGTCGCCGCTCAGACCGTCCACCACAAACTGCTGCGCCGCGCGAAACACCTGCGGCTCGGCCCGGCGAAAGCGGTAAATGCTCTGCTTGGGGTCGCCCACGATGAAGACGCTGGGCGCCCCGCCAGAGGCGGATCCCCCGCCACCACCCGCGCCCGCGTAGCCCGACAGCCAGGCGTTCAGCGCCTGCCACTGCAGCGGGTTGGTGTCCTGGAATTCATCAATCAGCAGGTGGCTCACGCGCGCGTCCAGCCGCTCTTGCACCCAGCCGCTCAGAACAGGGTCGGACAGCATGACCAGCGCGGCGCGTTCCACATCGTTCATGTCCACCCAGCCGCGCTCGCGCTTGAGGGCCGAGAACTCAGCAATCAGCAGCCGCGTCAGGCGCCCCATGCGCTGCTGGTGCTGCCAGGCCGTGTGCTGGTGGGCAGCGGCCTGCAGGCGCTGGGCCAGGGCTTGCGCGGCCGTGACGGCGGGGTTGTCGCCCAGCTTGCCGAATTTGCGCGGCTCTCCTTTTTGGGTAAACAGCGCGTCGAACACGTCCCCCAGGCTCGTGCTGCCCACCGCCTGCTCCAGCTTGCTGCCCAGTGCCGCATAGGTGGGCGCGCCCGTGCCCAGCACGCGGGCGGCGTCCAGCAGCACGGTGCACACCGTGGCGCCTTGCAGTGCGTGCGCGGGCTCGGCCACGCCGGCCAGATCGGGAAACTGTTCACCAAACGGTTTGACCGATGCATCCACCGTGCCCTGCGCGTCGGCCAGCGCAAATTCCACCCGCTTGGCCAGCGCGGCCTGCAAGGCCTTGAGCGTGTTGAAGCGGCCGTGCGTGGCCACGGCGTCCATGTAGTCGCGCCGGGCATCTGGATTCGCCACCACGGCGGCATGAAAGTGCCGCCACACGGCGGCAACCGCGTCC
>CALRYY010000179.1:0-5387 GCA_943372515.1 Ramlibacter sp. 2FC
AGGCCCAGGTTCTTCACGACCAGGCTGCCGCTGTCGTCCAGCGTGGTGCGCACGCGCAGCGCCACATCCACGCCCTCTTCCACCAGGTCGACCACGCGGTTGCTCACCCGCATGTCCACGCGCACCTGGGGGTAGCGCGCCAGGAACACCGGCAGCACCGGGCCCACCGTGGTCTGGGCCAGCGTCACCGGGCAGGCCACGCGGATGGTGCCGCGCGGCTCGGCCTGTACCTGGGCCACCGCCTCGGCGGCGGCCGCCGCCTCGTCACGCATGGCCGCGCAGTGGCGGTGGTAACGCTCGCCGGCTTCGGTCAGGGACAGCTTGCGGGTGGTGCGTTGCATCAGCCGCACGCCCAGGCGCGCTTCCAGCTCGGCCACGCGGCGTGACAGGCGCGATTTGGGAATGCCCAGCGCCCGCCCGGCCGCAGCAAAACCGCCCCGGTCCACCACTTCGGCGAAATACAGCATGTCGTTCAGGTCCTGCATGGTGGCTCCTATTGGATTCACTGACAGGACAATCTATCGCAGTTTCAGCGCCTTATCAATCAATCACCCCATCCGCACAATCTATTCATCGCCGCGATCTGCGGTAATACCGCCGGAGAACCACATGAAACTGCTGCACATTGATTCAAGCATCCTGGGCGCCAACTCGGTGTCCCGCCAACTGACCGAACGCATCACCGCGCAATGGCGTGCCACCCACCCTGGCACTGTCGTGGACTACCTGGACCTGGCCGCCAGCGCCCCCAGCCACCTGTCGGCTGAATCCCTGGGCTTTCGCCTGCCGGCGGGCGCCCAGGACCTGACCGATGCGCAACGCCGTGAAAACGCTGTGTCCGAAACGCTGGTCAGCCAGTTCCTTGCGGCGGACGTGATCGTGGTGGGCGCACCGCTGTACAACTTCTCGGTCCCCAGCCAGCTCAAGGCCTGGATCGACCGCATTGCCCAGGCCGGGCGCACCTTCAAGTACACCGACAAGGGGCCCGTGGGCCTGGCCGGCGGCAAGACGGTGATCGTCGCATCCACCCGCGGCGGCGTGTATTCCACCAGCGACGCAGGCAACGCCATGGAGCACCAGGAGAGTTATCTGAAGACGGTTTTCGGCTTTTTTGGCATGACTGACGTACGTTTTGTGCGCGCAGAGGGTGTGGCCATGGGGGATGCGCCCAAGGCACAGGCCCTCACGGCTGCCGAAGCGCAAATCCTGGCGCTCACCGGTGCGGCCAATGAGGCGCGGGCGATCGCTGCGGCCTGAAAAACAGATCTGGCAGCACACCGAGCGAGTCACCTACGCGACAGTTTTTGCCGGAAAATGAGCACCTAAAACTTAAACATCTTGAACTAATGATTACTTTAGGTCACTATTTAGCCAAGGGAGAGGCTGGCGGGTAACGCGACAGACAACAGCGGGTCCGCAACACCACTTAGGCAGTTCGATGACCACGTCGCTTGCATGCCCACCCTCGCACCAGGGGCGCACCGTACAGAGCCCGACGCAGGTTCTGGCGGCAGCAAGCCACGACCTGCGCCAGCCATTGCACGCGCTCGCCCTCTACCTGGGCGAGCTTCACAGCCTTGACCTTCCTGAGCGGGCCCGCCGGGCGATCCACGACGCCAGCCAGTGCGCGCGCGACATGGACGACATGCTGAGCTCGGTGCTGGAAATGTCGCGACTGCACGCGCAACAAGACATGCCCCGCATTGGTGTCTTTTGCATCAGCGAAGTGCTGTCGCGCGTCGCGCGCACATTTGCACCGCTTGCGCATTCACACGGGGTGCGGCTCAAGGTCCGTGCCCGCAAACAGCTGGTCTGCAGCGACATGGTCATGGTGGAACGCATTGCCATGAACTTCATCAGCAATGCCGTGCGCCATGCCCCGGGCGGGCGCGTGCTGGTGGCATGCCGCATGCGCGGCGACACGCTTCGCCTGGCTGTTCATGACAACGGGCCGGGCATACCGCTGGCCATGCAGCAAGCCATCTTCAACGAGTTTTACCGCATAGACGGCGCCAGGCACCCCGGGCGCAGCGGCGGATTCGGCCTGGGGCTTGCCATCGTGCGCCGTCTGGCACAGGCGCTGCAGGCACCGGTCACGGTGCGCTCCATGCCCGCACGCGGCTCCATGTTTGCGGTGGACGTGCCCGCCGTGCGGCCGCACGTTGCGCCTTGCAAGCCCGCGCCAACGCAGGGCGGGCTTGCCGGACGGCTGGTGGTGCTGATTGACAGCGACGCCCCGGCCCTGCATGACGCATCCGATGCCCTGCGCTCGGCGGGGTGCGAAGTGGTGTGCGCCCGCACGGCCCGTGGCGTGCTGGATGCACTGCCCGTCATGCAGCGTGTGCCTGACGCCATCATTTGTCGCGATGTCCTGGCAACCGCCCCCCCGGCACCGGCCGTGATCCAGGTGCTGCGCGAAGAATTCAACTGCGACATTCCGGCACTGCTGCGCAAATCGCTGGAACCCGCCGCAATCGTTACCGCTCTTGAAGCACTTCTGAAAACAAAGGAAACATGATGCAAAAAACCGTACTCGTGGTGGACGATCACCCCATGTTTCGCGACGCCCTCTCGCGCCTGGTGGAGGAGCCCGGCGGGCGTCGTGTGCTGACAGCCGCCAGCGCCGAGGACGGCTTGCACAAAGTGCGTGAGGAACCAGTGGACCTGATCCTGCTGGACCTGGGCCTGCCCGGCGCCGGTGGTATTGATGCGATCGCCCTGTTTCGCGCGGCCTGCAATGCGATGATCGTGATCGTGTCGGCCTCTGAACACCGCCAGGAGATCGCCTCAGCCACCCGCGCGGGCGCCAAAGCCGTGATCTCCAAGGGCGTCTCACGCGACACCTTGCAAGACACCGTGGACCGTGCCCTGGCGGGCACCTTGCCCCAGCAGAACTGGATCCGCCCCGCCGGCCTGGTCGCCGTGGGTGATGAGGTCGGCCGCGGGCTGACCGCCCGCCAGCAGGAAATCGCCATGCTGCTCATGAACGGCCACCCCAACAAGGAAATCGGCATGCGCCTGGGCCTGGCAGAAATCACCGTCAAAACCCACCTCACCGCGATATTCAGGCTGCTGGGCGTCGTCAACCGCACGCAAGCGGTGGTGGCCATCCGCCGGCTGGGCATCGACTATTCAGGGCATTCAAGCGCTGCGCCCGTCCACCAGCCGCCTGCCGTAACCAGCCGCAACTACCAGGAAGACCCGGCCTGGCGCGCCGCGGCCTGAAACGCCCGCAGTCTCGCCAGGTCCATTGCGAAGGCCGCGGCAAGCATGATCCGCGTGTACAGCAGCACCTCATCCAGCGGTGTTGTGCATCGCCGCAAGCATCTTGCAGGCCAGCGCCTGCAGCGCTCAATCGGCGTGGCGGGCAGCCGCTTGCAGCAAACCCTCGCGCAAGGCGGCGAGTTCGTCGGCGTGCTGTTGCTCAAAATCCGGCGGCAAAGTGCCCGGGCCCCGCATCTGCTGCATTGACTTGATGGCGGTAGTGGCCAGCACACACAACGGGGTCTGCACCCCATGGCGACGGCCCTGAGCGGCAACGCCGCCGCTCAGGACGTCTTCTTCGGTGGGCTTGCCATCCCTGAAAGCGTCGCCCATGGAACTGACGTGTTTGGGGAATTTGTCCGCCGCCCCCAAGAGGGCCGTCCTGATTCCGTCAGGAGTGGTTCTGGTGCCCACCTTGACCGCGACTTGGTGAACCTCCTGAATGAGGCCTTGCATCAGCCTGTTGAACCGCGGATCGATGGCGGCCCTGGCTTTAAGCTCGCCCAGGTTGGCGCCGAAGATGGTCGCCAGGCTGTTGAGCACGGTATTCACGCCGATCTTGGTCCATTGCGCGGTGTGAACATCTGGCGTCGCCATAATCGTGATGACCGCCCCCCCCTGGAAGATCACCAGCAGGTCCGCCAGCATGGGGGCGTCGTCGCCCACGATCAACCGGCCACCGACATCGTAGGTAAAGCTCTTGCCGTCGAATCTGCTGATGAACATGCTGATCCCATGCGCTGGCTCGACGCTGTCCATGATCGGCGGCGTACCGTTGTAGGTTGCCATCAACGCCTTGACACCTAGTGGTACCGCTTTGAGCAACGCCTGCAGCGCGACGGAAGGCGTGGTGAAGACCACATTCATTTTGGCCGGCTCAACACCTGAATCCACGGGGTCCTTGACAAACATGACACCTGGCATGTCCGACAGCCGCTGCGCCTTGCCGTCCGGCTTGGTAACACGGGTTTCTTCCTGGGCCCGTCGCAGGTCACCCCGCACGGGAATGACCGCCCACTGGTCATGCGTCTTGCCAAAACTTTCTGAGACGCCGGTTGCAAAGGTCACGCCCTGCGAACCTGTACCTCCAAAAATCGTCATCGCCTCTTTGGGGGTACTGCCAAACTGGATCGGGTCGATCCCGCCGTTCACACTCAGAGACCGCGCGCGGCCCAGCTCCCGCGTCACCCGGCGTTCGCTGCTGACTGGCTCACCGCCGTGGCCTGCAGGCTCCACCAGGCTGAAGCGACGCACGTGCATGGCGCCAGCGCCTGAGCCTGCGCCAGTGCCTGCCGGCTTCGCCAGGGCTGTCCGAACGCCGCCTGACAAGGCGACCCTGCCCTTGCCCATATTTCCACTGATGAATGACATTGACTTTCTTTCTGTCGTCTGTAAAGAACTGGCAGTCAGGCTTGCAGTGCCTCTTCCGCGATGCCCTGCCCCGCCTGAGCCAGAAAATGATGTTGCCGCCAGCTGTTGGCGGTATCGACCAGCTTGTCGATGCGTTGGTAAACATCGACTGCAGTGGCTTGCCCGAAGGCAAGCGACTGCGCCAGCATCACGTCTCCAGTCGCCGGATCACGGCCAAAAGTGGAGCCCGAGGCCAATACATGGGTGTTGATGGTCATCAACACCCTGCATGCATCCAGTTCGCGCCCGTCAGGCAATGGACCGAACGTCACCGCAAACACAACGCGGTCGGGGTTGCGGTGCCCGTCATATGAGAGCACGACCAGCACCCCTTTGAGCCCGATTTCAATGGCCAGTGCACCATCGTCACCCGGCGCCAGATCCGGCGCGGTAACACCGGCGAGGTCACACAGGCCCTTGCAGAGCCTTTCAAAATTATCCATGGACATGAATTTCTCCTTGAACGATCACGCCCGGTCGTCGGCGCATGGGAAAGCAACACCAGCCTGGCTGACCGGCTGCACGGCACCGCCCAGGAAAAAATCTTCGCGCCAGCTTCGGGCCAGCCGGGTCATGCACGCAAGGCTTGCCTCCAGCCCCGGGCCGGAGACCTCGCGGAAGGGGTAGACGCATTGCAGGATCGCCTGACCGTCCTGCGGATGGCGCCCGAACGAAATCGCGCCGTCACCGCGCATCAGGTAGTTGATGTTCAT
>CALRYY010000180.1:0-5336 GCA_943372515.1 Ramlibacter sp. 2FC
GACATCGACCGCGCCAAGGCGGCTGACCTGGGCGTGGGCGTGGACGTTGTGGCGCGCGCCATTGAAACCATGCTGGGCGGGCGCAACGTGACCCGCTACAAGCGCGACGCCGAGCAGTACGACGTGATCGTGCAGATCCAGTCGTCGGGGCGCACCACGCCCGAGGCCATTGACGGCATCTACGTGCGCGGACGCAACGACACGGTGATCCCGCTGTCGGCGCTGGTCAAGGTCAGCGAAAGCGTGAGCCCGCGCGAGCTCAACCACTTTGGCCAGCGGCGATCGGCCACCATTTCGGCGAACCTGGCACCTGAGTATTCGCTGGGCGAAGCGCTGGTGTACCTGGACCAGGCCGCAGCGCGCGTACTCAAGCCCGGCTACACCACCGACCTGAACGGCACCTCGCGCGAATTCCGCAACTCACAGGGCGCGCTGGCGGTGGTGTTTGTGCTGGCGCTGGTGTTCATCTTCCTGGTGCTGGCCGCGCAGTTTGAAAGCTTTGTGGATCCGCTGGTGATCATGCTGGCCGTGCCGCTGTCGATGATCGGGGCGCTGCTGGCGCTCAAATGGTCGGGGGGCTCGCTGAACGTGTATTCACAGATCGGCCTGATCACGCTGGTGGGGCTGATCACCAAGCACGGTATTCTGATTGTGGAGTTCACCAACCAGCTGCGCGAAGAAGGCATGGCCATGGTGGACGCACTGGTCAAGGCGTCGGCCCAGCGCCTGCGGCCCATTTTGATGACCACCGGCGCCATGGTGCTGGGTGCCTTGCCGCTGGCGCTGGCCTCGGGTGCCGGGGCCGAGAGCCGCCAGCAGATCGGCTGGGTGATCGTGGGCGGCATGTCACTGGGCACGCTGCTGACGGTGTTTGTGGTGCCCACCATGTACTCGCTGTTTGCCCGTGCCAAGGTGCCTGGTGCGAACAAGGCCGAGGCCAAAGAGCAGCCCGGTTACCACGGCGATGACGACGTGGCGCCGGACGAGGCGATTCCGGCTAAGTAAGGTCCTGCAGCGTGTTGGCGTTGAAGAACGCCTGCGCGTCGCCAGGCCCGTCAAACATTTCCTGCGCCGCGTGCTGGACCTCAAGCCAGCCGCGGGCCTTGCGTGCGCCGCCGTCCAGCCACGCCTGCAGGCTGGCCCGCAGCGACACATGCACCAGGCAGAAGACTGGTTGCAGGCGTGCCTGGCCTTGCGCGTCACGGTCTTGCGCCACGGCGGCGTTCGCGCCGGTGCGCGCGGCGGCAGCGGCGAGCCGGCTTGCCAGGTCCAGTGGAAACCACGGCGCATCACAGGGCACGGCGAGCAGCCAGGGTGAGGTGCAATGCTGCAGCCCGGCCAGCACACCCGCCATGGGGCCGGCAAAGTCTGCCGAGGCATCCGCCAGCACCGGCACGCCCCAGGCGCTGTAGGCGTCGTGGTGGCGATTGGCATTGATGAGGACCTGGCCCACCTGCGGGCGCAGGCGTTGCAGCGCGTGCAGCGCCAGCGGGGTTCCGTGAAAGTCCTGCAGTCCCTTGTCCAGCCCACCCATGCGCAGGCCGCGGCCACCGGCCAAAACCAGGCCTGTGATGTCCGGGTTCATCCGCCGATGTAGCTCATCTCGACGCGGCGCGCCCCCGTGCCCGTGTCGGGCGCCAGCTCGCTGCGCAGCTGCGAATAGCGGTCGCTGCGGCCCTGCCAGATGTGGGCTATGGCCGAGGCCAGGTCCGCGTCGCTCGCGCCGCCACGCACCAGCGCGCGCAGGTCGTGGCCCTGCGTGGCAAACAGGCACAGGTAGAGCTGACCCTCGGTTGAAAGACGCGCGCGGTTGCAATCGCCACAGAAGGCCTGTGTCACGCTGCTGATCACGCCGATTTCTCCGCCACCGTCGGCGTAGCCCCAGCGCTCAGCCGTTTCGCCGGGTGCGCTGGGCGCAAGCTGCACCAGCGGCAGTTCGGCATGGATGCGCTGCACCACCTCGGCCGAGGGCAGCACCTCGTCCATGCGCCAGCCATTGGTGGCGCCCACGTCCATGTATTCAATGAAGCGCAGCACGATGCCCGTGCCCTTGAAATGCCGCGCCATGGGCAAAATTTCGTGGTCGTTGGTGCCGCGCTTGACGACCATGTTCACTTTGATCGGCCCGAGACCCGCTTCGCGTGCGGCCTCAATCCCCGCCAGCACATCGGCCACCGGGAAGTCCACGTCGTTCATGCTGCGAAACACGGTGTCGTCCAGCCCGTCCAGACTGACCGTCACACGTTGCAGGCCGGCGGCCTTCAGCGCCTTCGCCTTGCGCGCCAGCAGCGAGCCGTTGGTGGTGAGGGTGATGTCCAGCGGCTGTCCGTCCACGGTCCGCAGGGCGGCCAATTGCTCTATCAGCACCTCGATGTTCTTGCGCAAGAGCGGCTCGCCGCCGGTCAGGCGGATTTTCTGCACGCCGTGCGCGACAAACTGATTTGCCACCCGCGTGATTTCCTCGAAGGTGAGCAGCGAGGCATGTGGCAGGTAGGGGTAGTCCTTGTCGAACACTTCCTTGGGCATGCAGTAGCTGCAGCGGAAGTTGCAGCGGTCGGTCACGCTGATGCGCAGGTCGCGCAGCGGGCGGCCCAGCGCGTCTCCCAGCTGGCCCGTGGCGGTAATGGGCAGCGCCGGCACACGGGCCAACAGTGACGCCACACGCTGGTCAACCAGGGGAATGACGCGTTCAGCCATGGCTGTCAGCCCAACCAGCGCACGTTGTGCAGCACTTCGTCAAAAAAGCCGCGAAGGGTGCTGGCGCTCATGCTGTAAGGGTCGAAGGTGGCCGCGCTGGAGTATTTCAGGAACAGACTGCGGTTTTCTTCAACCGAGGACAGCAGGCCCATGGACCACTGGCCGAAGCGGCGGCAGCTGATTTCGTTGAAGTCCAGGATGGCCGGGTCGCGGTGGCGTGAATCGAGCAGGATCTGGTGGTACAGCGCGTTGACCACCTCGCGGTCGCCTTCGAGCTGCTGCAAAAAAATGCCGTTGTTCAGGCACAGCGCGCCGGTCACGCCCAGGCGGGTGTTGTTGCGCTGGGACGCGCCCAGGATGTCCTTGATGTCGGCCGGGCCCAGAACGCCCTTGGTACGGCTCGCATACGTCAGCTGGATCAGCATGTTGTCTCCGTCAAAGGGCGCAGTGTGTCATGCCCCTCAAACCGTTGTGGGCAGCGGGTCTATGGTCATCAACCGTGTTTGATCGCCACCGTCTTGACGGTCGTGAACCCGTACAACGCTTCAAACCCCTTTTCGCGTCCGTAGCCGGACGATTTGTAGCCGCCAAACGGCAGCTCCACACCACCGCCGGCGCCGTAGTTGTTGATGAACACCTGGCCGCTTTGCACGCGTTTGGCCATGCGCAGCTGGCGGCCGCCGTCGCGCGTCCAGATGCCGGCCACCAGGCCAAACTGGGTGGCGTTGGCCAACTGCACCGCATGGTCTTCGTCCTTGAACGCCATGGCCGACAGCACCGGGCCAAAAACCTCTTCTTGCGCTATGCGGTGGTCCACCGGCACGTCGCGCAGCAGGGTGGGGGCCTGGTAATAACCGGTCTCGGGCGCTTCGTCCACGATCTGGCCTTGCGCCACCATGGGGATGTTGGCGTGCTGGGCATCGCTTAAAAAGTCCCACACGCGCTGCTGCTGGCTGGCGCGGATCAGCGGGCCCACGTCCAGGTCCATGGTGGCCGGGCCCACGCGCAGGTTTTCAAACGCCTTGCCCAGGCGCTCCAGCAACGGCTCGTAGATGGCCTGGTCAATCAGCACGCGCGAACCCGCGCTGCAGGTCTGCCCGGCGTTTTGCACGATGGCGTTGATGACCATGGGAATGGCCGCGTCCAGGTCGGCATCGGCAAAGATGATCTGCGGGCTTTTGCCGCCCAGCTCCAGCGTCACCGGGCAGTGCCGCTCGGCGGCTACCTGCTGGATCAGCGTGCCCACCTTGGGGCTGCCGGTGAAGCTGATGTGGTCGATGCCCTCGTGGCGCGCCAGCGCGTCGCCCACCTCATGGCCGTAGCCGGTGACGATGTTGATGGCGCCAGCCGGGAAGCCCACCTCGGCGGCCAGCTGCGCCACGCGGATCAGCGACAGGCAGGCGTCTTCAGCCGGCTTCACGACGCAGACGTTGCCCGCGGCCAGCGCACCGCCCACGCTGCGCCCGAAGATCTGCATGGGGTAGTTCCACGGGATGATGTTGCCCACCACGCCAAAGGGCTCGCGCCAGGTCAGCACGCTGTAGCCGTCCAGGTAGGGGATGGTGTCGCCGTGCAGCTTGTCGCAGGCGCCGGCGTAAAACTCGAAATAACGCGCCAGCGCCAGTGCGTCGGCGCGGGCCTGTTTGGTGGGTTTGCCGCAGTCGCGCTGCTCGATGGCGGCCAGCTCTTCGGCGTGCTCGGCCACTTTCTGCGACAGCTTCATGAGCAGGCGGCCGCGCTCGGCGGCGTTGAGCTTGGTCCACACGGCGTCATAGCACTGGCGTGCTGCGCGTACGGCGGTGTCGATGTCCTGCGCGTTGCTGCGCTGCAGCTCGTCAAAAGGCTGGCCGTCAGACGGATCGATGACGGGGATGGTGCGGCCCGAGGCCGATGGCACGGACGCGTTGGCGATGTAGTTCAGTTGCATGCACAGGATTCTCGCGCAAACGCCCCAATGCACTTGCTGTTACAAGAATTGACGCCACAAGCCCCGGTCGTTATTGCATGATCAGCTATTGAATTCATAGCAGAAGAACATAAAAAAGTTCTCAAACGGAGGGGCGGTGAACAAGGATTTCGCAGACAGCGTCTTCGCGCACACCAGCACGCGCGTGCAGGGGGTCAGCTCGCGCCGCATTGCCCTGGGCCTGTTGGCGCTGGCGCTGGTGCCCCTGCTGCTGGTGGTGTTGGTGGCGTGGGATGTGCAGCGGCGCAGCCTGGTGGAGCGCGCCGAACGCGACATGTCCGCCTGGGCCCGCCTGCATGTGGCCAGCCAGGAGCAGGTGCTGGAAGGCACGCGCCAGCTTCTGGTGGCGATCAGCAGCGCGCCTTCTGTTGTCGGGGCCGACTGGGCGGCCTGCAATGCCTACCTGCAGCGCCTGGCGGGCAATTTTGCGCAGTATGTTTCCATGGGTGTTATTGCGCTGGATGGCACGCTGGCCTGCCGCTCTACACCGTCTACCGCCGCCATCGAGCTGGGGGACCGGCCGTACTTCAAGGCCATTGTGGACGGCGCGCCGTATGCCATGGGCGACTACACCGTGGGGCGCGTGACCGGTAGCAAGACACTGCCGTTTGCGTACCCGGTGCGCGACGCCCAGGGCACGCTGGTGGCCGTGGCGTTTGTGGGCATGGACCTG
>CALRYY010000181.1:0-5322 GCA_943372515.1 Ramlibacter sp. 2FC
CGATTTCGTTGTGGCTGGTGAAATACGTAGGGTAGCGGGATGCAACTGGCGCGAATCGGCCTGATCGGCTATGGGGAAGTCGGCAAGACCTTTGCGACCGGCCTGCTGGGCAAGCCCGGCGTTGCTGCGGTGCATGCCTGGGACCTGAAATTCGCCGCCGATGCCACGCGCGGCGCCGAGCTGGACCATGCGGCACGCCACGGCATCACGGCGCATGCCTCCATGCAATCGCTGTGTGCATCGTGCGACCTCGTTATCTCGGCCGTGACTGCATCCAGCACGCTGGCCGTGGCGCAGGAAGCAGCGCAGCACATCCGCCCGGGCGCCGTGTTTCTGGACCTTAATTCGGCATCTCCCGGCACCAAGCAACAAGCCGCCGCGCTGGTTGACGCGCAAGGCGCCAGCTATGTAGAGGCGGGTGTGATGACCTCAGTGCCGCCGTACGGCATCCGCGTGCCCATGCTGCTGGGCGGCGCGCAAGCCGCAGCGCTGGCGCAGGAGCTGAACAGCTGGGGTATGGACGCGCGCGCGGTCAGCGACCAGCTGGGTGTGGCCAGCGCCATCAAGATGTGCCGCAGCGTGATGATCAAGGGCCTGGAGGCGCTGGTGATTGAAAGCTACGCCACAGCCCGTGCCTATGGTGTGGAAGACCATGTGCTGCCCACGCTGCAAGAGACCTTTCCGTCAATCGACTGGAGCCAGCAGGGCGCGTATTTTTTCAGCCGCGTGGTGCAGCACGGCAAGCGCCGGGCCGAAGAGATGCGCGAAGCCGCCAACACCGTGCGCGAAGCGGGCTTTGAGCCCTTCATGGCCGGCGCCATTGCCGACAAGCAGCAGTGGGTGGCCGACCAGGCCGCGGCGGGTGAGTTCAAGGGTGTGGGCAAGGGCGCGCGCTGGCAAAACTACGCCGACGCCTTGCTGGCAGCCCGCAAGCCCTGAGGCGCCCGGGGCGCATGCTAGCCATCCTGGCCATCACCGGCCCGATCTACCTGATCATTGCCGCCGGTTACCTGACCACCCGCGCCGGGCTGTTTGCCCGTGCCGACATGCGCGTGTTTGGCAAGTTCGTGATCAACCTGGCGCTGCCCGCGCTGCTGTTCAACGCGTTGTCGCAACGCTCGGTGGCCGAGGTGCTGAACCCTGTGTTTGTGGCAGCCTACACGCTGGGCTCGCTGCTGGCCATGGCGCTGGGTGTGCTGTGGGCGCGCCGCCTGGCGGGCAAGTCGCTGTCGGCCAGCGCGTTTGTGGGCATGGGCATATCGTGCTCCAACAGCGGGTTTATCGGATTCCCTCTGGTGGCGCAGGTGTTCGGGCCGGTCAACGCCGGCATTGGCCTGGCGCTGGCCATGGTGGTGGAAAACTTTTTGATGCTGCCGCTGGCCATGGCGCTGGCCGACAGCGATGTGGGGGATGGTCATGGCGCTGCCGCCTTGAGCCGTGCAGCCCGCTGGCGCCTGGCGTTGGCGCAGTCAGCGCGTGGGCTGGTGCGCAACCCGATGATCTGGGGCATTGCACTGGGCTTTGCGTTCTCTGTACTGGGCTGGCGCCTGCCGGTGCCGGCGGCCCGTGCGGTGGACTTGCTGGCGATGTCGTGCGCGGCGCTGTCGCTGTTTGTCATTGGCGGCTCGCTGGTGGGCGTGGCCACGCGCGGCATGGCGCGTGATGTGACGGTCATTGCCATTGGCAAGCTGGTGCTGCACCCGCTGGCCGTGCTGCTGTTCGTGTGGCTGCTGCCCCCCATGGCGCGCGAGCTGCAGTTGGCCGTGGTGATTTTCGCGGCCGTGCCCATGCTGGGCATCTACCCCATCCTGGCGCAAAAGCACGGGCACGACGGGCCTGCGGCGGCGGCGCAGATGGGGACCACGGTGGCGTCGTTCGTGACGCTGAACCTGTTGCTGCTGTTCCTGGCCCGTTAGGAATTTGGGCTGCAAAAGCGAGGCTGTTATGCAGGGCTTGACCCGGCATCCATGGAGGAGCGCTGCTTTGTTGATCCGGGCCAATTGGGGCGTCAGGAGCTCTGTGGGTGCTGTTGAAGCCTTTAGCCGCTGTTGGGGCCGCTCAGGCCCTCTGCAAAGTGCACATCCTTCGCAGGTTCAGCGCCAGGCAAACGAGTTTGCACTCTGCCTGCACGCGGTGCAGCCCTCGCAAACTGAACTGCATGGAAGGCTCCAAGAGCCAGTCTGTCGACGGTGTCGCTTATCAACCAGGCCAGGTGTGCCCTTCGGGCAGCCACTATCAACGGCCTTCTTTCCCGGCACGATGACTCTCGCCACCATGGATGCCGGGTCAAGCCCGGCATGACATTGCTTCCTCTGCCGCGCTGCCTCCTAGGCCAGCAGTTCACGCGCCGTCTGCTGGATCAGCTCCAGCATGGCCTTTTGCGTCAGCGTGGCGGGGCGCTGCGAGCTGACCGCAATCGACAGCTTGATACGCAGGCGCGGCGTGATGGGCCGCAGCGCAAACGCCTGGGGCCGCCCGGATGTGGCCACCGCGTTGCGTGACAGCACCGCGCTGCCCGCGCCGTCGGCCACCAGCTCCAGGATGGCGGCCACGCCGTCAATTTCCAGCGCAATATGCGGGCGCAGGCCCAGGTTGGCCAGGCCTGACTCCACCAGCATGCGGATGGCATTGGGCCGGCTGGGGATCACCAGCGGCAGTGCGGCAATGTCCTTGAGCGCCACGGCCTTCGGCGTAGTGCGCGTGGCTTTGGCCTGGCGCTCCACCAGAAACAGGTCTTCTTCCAGCAGCGGGGTGATTTCGGTGTCGGCCGACGCAGCGGCGTTGTACAGCAGGGCAATGTCCAGCCGGCCAGTGGCCAGTGACTCCTGCATGCCTACGGACAGGCCTTCGGTGATGGACAGCGTGGCCTCGGGCATGCGGCGGCGGAATTCGCGGATCAGTGGCACGGTGAGCACCTTGGCCACACTGGGCGGCAGCCCAATGGCCACGCGCCCGGCCAGTGCACCGCGCACGCGGCCCAGCTCTTCACGTGCGCGCTCCACCTGGTGCAGGATGCCGCGGCCATGCTCCAGCAGGAGCTTGCCGGCCTCGGTGGGCGTGGCGCCGCGGCCATTGCGCGCCAGCAGGTTCTGGCGCAGCTCGACCTCCAGCAGGCGCACCTGGCGGCTCAAGGCGGGCTGGGCCACGTCCAGCGCAATCGCCGCGCGGGTGAAGCTGCCCAGCTCGGCCACGCGTACAAAGTATTCGAGTTGCTTGAGGTCCATGCAGGGTGTGTAGCGGTTTGAATAACTTGGTAGCAATTATGCCGAAGCGCTATAGCTGGTAGTGGGGTGCATGGCTTCCCCTGCGCGCCCGTGCTGCCCACAATCGGCGCATGAGCAATGTGATCAAGGGCATTTCGTCCATGGCAACGCGCCAGGTGCTGGCGGAGCTGTCCGCGGCGTTTGAGCAGCAGGCAGGTTTGCGCGTTGAAATCGAGTCCGTCGGTGGCGTGGACGCGGCCAAACGCGTGCAGGCCGGCGAGGCATTTGACGTGGTGATCCTGGCGTCTGACGCCATCGACAAACTCACGGCGGGCGGTCATGTGCAGCCCGGCAGCCGGGTGGACCTGGTGCGCTCGGGCGTGGCGGTGGCCGTGCAGGCGGGGGCGGCGCTGCCCGACATCAGCAGCGAAGAGGCCGTGCGCGCGGCCGTGCTGGCCGCGCCCAGCATCAGTTATTCCACCGGGCCCAGTGGCGTGGCGCTGGCCGCGCTGTTTGAGCGCTGGGGCATTGCGGACCAGATCAAGCCGCGCATGGTGCAGGCGCCGCCCGGTGTGCCCGTGGGCACGCTGGTGGCGCGCGGCGAGGTGGCGCTGGGTTTTCAGCAGCTCAGCGAGCTGATCCATGTGGACGGCATCACCATCGTGGGGGCGCTGCCTGCGGCTATCCAGATCATCACCACGTTCTCGGGCGGCGTGGCCGCCACGGCGCAACATGCGGATGAAGCGCGCACGCTGCTTGCATTCATGGCCGCCCCCGCTTCAGCGGCGGCCAAGCAGCGCCAGGGCATGGAGCCCGCCTGAACTGATTCAAAAAGAGAAAGTGAAAGAGGAAGACATGTCACTCATCATCGACTGCCACGGCCACTACACCACCGCACCCAAGGCGCTGGAAGCCTGGCGCAACCAGCAGATTGCCGGCATCAAGGACGCATCTGTCATGCCGCGCGCCGCCGACCTGAAGATCAGCGACGACGAACTGCGCGAGAGCATTGAGACCAACCAGCTCAAGCTCATGAAGGAGCGCGGCAGCGACATCACGCTGTTCAGCCCGCGCGCGAGCTTCATGGCCCACCACATTGGCGACTTCAACGTGTCCAGCACCTGGGCGGCCATCTGCAACGAGCTGTGCTTTCGGGTAAGCCAGCTGTTCCCCGACAACTTTGTGCCGGTGGCCATGCTGCCGCAAAGCCCGGGCGTGGACCCCGCTACCTGCATTCCCGAGCTGGAAAAGTGTGTCAAGGAATACGGTGCGGTTGGTATCAACCTGAACCCCGACCCCTCAGGCGGCCACTGGACCAGCCCGCCGCTGACCGACAAGCACTGGTACCCGATTTACGAAAAAATGGTGGAGTACGACCTGCCGGCGATGATCCATGTGTCAACCAGCTGCAACGCCTGCTTTCACACCACCGGCGCGCATTACCTGAACGCCGACACAACCGCATTCATGCAATGCATCCAGGGCGACCTGTTCAAGGATTTCCCCACGCTCAAATTCCTGATCCCGCACGGCGGCGGCGCGGTGCCGTACCACTGGGGCCGTTTCCGTGGCCTGGCGCAGGAGATGAAGCGCCCGCTGCTTGAAGACCATGTGCTGAACAACATTTACTTTGACACCTGCGTGTACCACCAGCCCGGCATTGATTTGCTCAATACCGTGATCCCGGTCAAGAACGTTTTGTTTGCTTCTGAAATGATTGGGGCGGTGCGCGGGATTGACCCGACCACGGGCAACTATTACGACGACACGAAGCGGTATATCGAGGCTTCCACGATTCTTAACGCTGCTGAGAAGCACCAGATTTATGAAGGCAATGTGCGGCGTGTGTTTTCCCGGTTGGATGCGCGGTTGACGGCTGGGGGGCGGTGATTTTGCGTTTCGTCTCAGCTCTCGCTGCTTCGCGTCAGGCGGTACCCGGCGGGGGCTCACACTGCGGCGGTCTGCGCTTTGCGCAGACTGCACTGCGGTGCTCGCCACAGGGTCGCGCCGCAGAACTCGCTGCGCGCGCTTTGCGCGCTCCGCTCGAACAGCCGCGGCGAGTCAGTTTACGAAGCGCGCTGCGCGCGCCGACCCTGTGCCTGCGCTCCTCGTCGCCGCA
>CALRYY010000182.1:0-5316 GCA_943372515.1 Ramlibacter sp. 2FC
AAAAAGCCGCGGTTCTTGCGCGCCTCTACCAGCCCCTGGGCCAGCAGCTGGTCATAGGCCGCCACCACGGTGGACGGGCTCACGCTGTGCTGCTGGGCGCATTGGCGCACCGAGGGCAGCCGCGCCCCCGGCGCCAGCAGCCGGTTGCGGATGCGCTCGCCAAAGCGCGCCGCCAGCTGCTCTGTCAGGGATAGCGTGGAGGTCTTCATCAACATGGCGGTGCATCCTTCGGGGGTGGCCTGTACTGTCAGGGCAACCAATACAGATAACGAACTGCGCTGACTAACTGTATTGGTCGTGTACTGACAGCCAAGATTACATTGAACCTCCGGGCCTGACAAGATGCCCACCTACTTCCACCATCCATGAGCGCCACCGAACTGACTGCCCTTTTGCTGTTTGCCACCGCGATGAGTTTCTCGCCGGGGCCCAACACGACGCTGTCCACCGCGCTTGCCGCCAACCTGGGCCTCAAGCGCGCGATGCGCTTTTGCCTGGCCGTGCCCACGGGCTGGACGCTGCTGATGCTGGCCACCGGCCTGGGCCTGGGCGCGCTGATCACCAGCGTGCCCGCCCTGCGCTGGGGCGTGAAACTGTTTGGCGTGGCCTACATGCTGTGGCTGGCATGGAAACTGGCGGGTGCCGGCCAGATGTCGCAGGTCGATGCGTCGCGCCTCAATGTCACCTTCTGGCAGGGCGTCAGCCTGCAGTTCGTGAATATCAAGGCCTGGATGCTGGCGCTGACGCTCACAGCCGGCTGGGTGGTGAACGCCGCCGGCCAGCCCGCCAGCAACCCGGGCCAGCGCCTGGCCATCATCTGCGGGGTGATGGTGGTGTTTGCCTTCAGCAGCAACTTTGTCTATGCGCTGATCGGCTCGTTGCTGCGCCAGTGGCTGGCGCAGGGCACGCGACTTTTGTGGTTCAACCGCGCATTGGCCCTGGTGCTGATCGCCACGGCACTGTGGATGCTGACCGTATGAACGCCGCCAAGCAAAAAGAAGCCCTGCTGTGGGGCCTGGTGGGTGTGACGCTCTTTGCCGCCACCCTGCCCATGACGCGGCTGGCCGTGGGCCCGGCCGATGCGCCGCAGCTGTCACCCTGGTTCGTCACATTCGGGCGCGCGGCGGTGGCCGGCGTGCTGTCACTGGCCTATTTGCTATGGCAACACAGCAGGGGGCGGCTCAACGTTCCCTGCAAAGCCGAATGGCCGCTGGTGGGCATGACGGCATTTGGCGTGATCGTGGGCTTTCCGCTGTTTCTGGCGCTGGCACTGCGCCATGTGCCCAGTACACACGGCGCGGTAGTGACGGCGCTGCTGCCCCTGTCGACCGCCGTGCTGGGCGCGCTGTGGTTCAGGCAACGGCCGTCGGCAGGCTTTTGGGCCTGCGCCGTGCTGGGCAGCGGGCTGGTGCTGGCGTATATGGTGTGGCGCGCGGGTGGGCTGTACCTGGGCGCGGCCAACATCTACCTCATCATTGCCATGACGACCGGCGCCTTTGGCTACATCGGTGGCGCTCGCCTGACGCCGCGCCTGGGCGCCGAGCAGGTGATCTGCTGGGTGCTCACCACCTGCCTGCCGCTGACGGTGCCCCTGGCCTGGCTGTTCGCACCCGCCGATTTCTCGGCCATTGCGGGCATCAGCTGGTGGGGCTTTGCCTATGTGGCGCTGTTTTCCATGTGGATCGGCTTCTTTGCCTGGTACCGCGCGCTGGCGCTGGGTGCCGTGCGGGTAAGCCAGATCCAGCTGATCCAGCCCTTTTTGAGCCTGCTGTTTGCCGTGCCGCTGGCCGGCGAACGCCTGGACATGGTGACGCTGGTGTTTGCGCTGGCCGTGATTGCGACCGTGTACGCGGGCAAGAAGATGCCTGTTCACGCCGCCGGAGCCCCCACATGAAGATGCACAACATCCCCTTTGGCGTGACCGACTGGTCTGGCGTCCCGGCTGAAGAGCACAGCGCACAGGCCGGACAGGCCTTCTGGCGCACCCGGCAGTTTGGCGACGTGCGCGTGCGCCAGGTTGAATACACACCCGGCTATGTGTCGGACCACTGGTGCACCAAGGGGCACATCCTTTTTTGCCTGAGCGGCGAGCTGCACACCGAGCTGGCGGACGGCCGCTGCTTTACCCTGACGCCCGGCATGAGCTACCAGGTGGCCGACAACGCCGAGCCGCACCGCTCCACCGCGCCGCAGGGCGCCACCCTTTTCATTGTTGACTGACCCGAAAGATCCGAAATGAAACTCAACGACCTGACCACCCCCCAATGGACCATGGCGCGCCGCGCCGAGCGGATGAACCCGTCGGTCATCCGCGAGATCCTCAAGGTCACCGAGAAGCCGGGCATCATCAGCTTTGCCGGCGGCCTGCCGTCGCCCAAGACCTTTCCGATCGACGCGTTTTCCGAGGCCTGTGCCAAGGTGCTGCGTGAAGACGGCCAGGCCGCGCTGCAGTACGCCGCCAGCGAAGGCTACGGCCCGCTGCGCGAGGCGGTCGCCTCGCAGCTGCCCTGGATGGTGGACCCGGCCCAGGTGCTGATCACCACCGGCAGCCAGCAGGGCCTGGACCTGGTGGCCAAGGTGCTGATCGACGCGGGCAGCCGCATCCTGGTGGAAACACCCACCTACCTGGGCGCGCTGCAGGCCTTCACGCCCATGGAGCCCGAGGTGGTGAGCGTGGCCAGCGACGCCGAAGGCATTGATGTGGATGACATGGCGGCCAAAGCGGGCACCGGCGACGCCCGCGCCCGCTTCCTGTACGTGCTGCCCAATTTCCAGAACCCCACCGGGCGCACCATGAGCGAGGCGCGCCGCGCCGCGCTGTCGGCCCGCGCCGCTGCATTGGGCCTGCCCCTCATTGAAGACAACCCCTACGGCGACCTGTGGTTTGACGCACCGCCTGCGCTGCCGCTGACCGCGCGCAACCCCGAGGGCTGCATCTACCTGGGCTCGTTCTCCAAGGTGCTGGCGCCGGGCCTGCGGCTGGGCTTTCTGGTGGCGCCCAAGGCCATCTACCCCAAGCTGCTGCAGGCCAAGCAGGCGGCCGACCTGCACAGCCCCAGCTTCAACCAGCGCATGGTGTCCGAGGTGATGAAGCACGGCTTTCTGGACCGCCACGTGCCCACCATCCGCGCGCTGTACAAGTCGCAGCGCGACGCCATGCTGGCGGCGCTGACCAAAGAAATGGCCGGGCTGGACGTGCAATGGAACACACCCGACGGCGGCATGTTCCTGTGGGCGCGGCTGCCCGCGGGCATGAGCGCGGTGGAGTTGCTGCCCAAGGCTGTAGAGAAGAATGTGGCCTTTGTGCCCGGCGCGGCGTTTTACGCCGACAACGCCGACCCGCGCACGCTGCGCCTGAGCTTTGTGACGGCCAGCGTGGAGCAGATCAATTCAGGCATCGCCGCACTCGCGGCAGCCATCCGCGAAGCGCAGGCGGCCTGAGCCATGCTGCACATCTGGGGGCGCATCAGCTCCATCAACGTGCGCAAGGTTGTCTGGGCTGTGCAGTACCTCAACCTGACGCACCAGCGCACCGATGCTGGTGGCCAATTTGGCATCGTGCAGACGCCGGACTACCTGGCGCAAAACCCCAACGCGCTGGTGCCGCTGCTGGAGGACGAAGGCTACAGCCTGTGGGAGTCCAACGTCATCCTGCGCTACCTGTGCGCGCGCCATGCGTCCGGCACGCTGTACCCGCAGGAGCTCAAGGCGCGCTTTGACGCCGAGCGCTGGATGGACTGGCAGCAGACCACGCTGAACCCTGCGGGACGCGACGCGTTCGTGCAGCTGATCCGCAAGCCGGGCGGTCAGGTCGATGCGGGCAAAGTGGACGCGTCAGTGGCGGCCACGACACCGCTGCTGGACCTGCTGGACGCCCACCTGGCGCGCCAGCCCTTCATGGCCGGCGCCCAGCTGACCATGGCCGACATTCCCATCGCCTGTGAAATCCATCGCTGGCGGGGCATCCCGTTGCCGCACCAGCCGCGTGCGCACCTGGACCGCTGGTACCAGCACATGCTGGCGTTGCCCGCATCGCGCGGCGTACTGGACATCGTCCTTTCCTGAGACCCACCCCTATGAAGACCCGCCCATTCAAGCAAGTCGATGTGTTCACCGCCGTGCCCTACCTGGGCAATCCGCTGGCCGTGGTGCTGGACGGCACTGGGCTGAGCACGGAGGAGATGCAGCACTTCACCAACTGGACCAACCTGTCGGAGGCCACCTTTTTGCTGCCGCCCACGCAGGCCGGTGCCGATTACAAGGTCCGGATCTTCTGCCCCGGCCGTGAGCTGCCCTTTGCCGGCCACCCCACGCTGGGCAGCTGCCACGCCTGGCTGCAGGCCGGCGGCCAGCCGCAGGGCGACTACGTGGTGCAGGAATGCGGTGTGGGGCTGGTCAGGCTCAGGCGCGACGGTGAACGACTGGCTTTTGCAGCGCCGCCCCTGAAGAAAAGCGGCCCGCTGACAGAAGACGATGTAGCCCTGATCGCCCGTGGCCTGGGCGTTGCGCGCAGCGACATCGTGGCCCACGCCTGGTGCGACAACGGCCCCAACTGGCGCGGCGTGATGCTGAAGTCGGCCGAGCAGGTGCTGGCCGTGAAGCCCGACGCATCCGTTCTGGCCGGGCTGGACGTGGGCGTGGTGGGGCCGCGCGGCAAGGTCGGTGTGGTGGGTTCTCGCTCCCGGGACGAAGACATTGCGTTTGAAGTGCGCGCCTTTTTTCCCGGCAACAACGGAATGGCGGAAGACCCGGTCACGGGCAGCCTGAACGCGGCGTTGGCGCAGTGGTTGATTGGGGCGGGGTTGGCGCCTTCGCAATACGTGGCCAGCCAGGGTACTGCGCTGGGTCGTGCCGGGCGTGTGTTTGTGGAGCAGTCTGGGTCTGATATCTGGATCGGGGGTGGGTCTGTGACTTGCGTTGATGGGACGGTTGCGCTTTGAACTTCTTTTGTTGCACCTCGCGGCAAAGGCGTGCGCGCACACCCGGCAACGCTTCACTAAAGCGGTCGCCTGCGGCGACTGCCTTGCGCTGCTCGGTCATGCATCCCACCGCAGAACTCACTTCGTGCTGCGCACTCCGTTCGGACAGCCGCGGTGAGTCAGAAACGAAGCGCGCTGCGCGCGCGGCTGCATGCCCTGCGCTGCTCAGCGCTTTAGAGGCGCATTGCCAGGTGTGCGCGCACGCCTTTGCAGAAACGATGTTGGCGCACCACCGGTGGCGCGCCCGCACCCGGCTTCGCGTCAGGCGGTGGCCGGCGGGGGCGATCTCTGTGGCGGCGAGGAGCGCAGATTCGGGGTTGGCGCGCGAAGCGCGCTT
>CALRYY010000183.1:0-5315 GCA_943372515.1 Ramlibacter sp. 2FC
GGGGTATGAAGGCAAGGTAGACCGCTGGCAGATCATCCGGTTTGAGGCGCCGTGTACCGTGGTGATTGATGTGGGCGTGGCGCAGACCGGCACGGGGGCCATTCCGCCCGGCGGTAACCAGGGCGACCCGAAGCAAAGCAACCGCAGCCGCGGCGTGAACGGCATGGTGCTCAACACCATCAGCCCCGAGACTGACGGCACCTGCCACTATTTCTGGGCGTTTGCGCGCAACTACTGCCTGGGCGAGCAGCGCCTGACGCACCAGCTGCGCGAGGGTGTGGCCAGCATCTTCCGTGAAGACGAGCTGGTGCTGGAGGCACAACAGCAGGCCATGGACGCCCACCCCGACCACCAGTTCTACAACCTGAACATCGACGCGGGCTCCATGTGGGCGCGCCGGTTGATTGACGGCATGGTGGCCAAAGAGCAAACGCCGTCGCCGGTGATCCCGATCCGGAGGGTGGCATGAGGAAAGAAGCTGTCATTGCGGGCTTGACCCGCAATCCATGTGGCGTTGGGCCATCCTGTTTCCTGCGTGCGATGGATGCCGGATCAAGTCCGGCATGACAGGTATATCAGACATGGAAACCCCCAACACAGACAGCGCCCAGGTCCGCGCCCAGCTGCGCCTGCGCGAAATGATCCTGGCCGGCGAGCTGCCTGGCGGCACACGCATTGCCGAGCTGAGCATTGTGGAAAAGCTGGGCGTGTCGCGCACGCCCATCCGCGCTGCGCTGATGCGGCTGGAACAAGAGGGCCTGATTGAAAGCCTGCCCAACGGCGGGTATGCGGTGCGCACGTTTTCAGAGCGCGATGTGGCAGATGCCATCGAGCTGCGCGGCACCATCGAGGGCCTGGCCGCGCGGCTGGCTGCAGAGCGCGGCGTGGCGCCAGTGGTGATGGGCGAGGCGCGTGAATGCCTGGCGCAGATTGACACCGTGCTGCTCAGCCCCGCCCTGAGCGATGAGGACTTTTCAGCCTATGTGCGCCTGAACGGGCGCTTTCACACGCTGCTGGGCGAGCTGTCGGGCAGCCCGTTCATGGTGCGTGAGCTGGAGCGCGTGGCCAGCCTGCCGTTTGCGTCGCCTTCGGGCTTTGTGGTGGTGCAGGCCAATTCACCGCAGGCGCGCGACATGCTGATCGTGGCGCAGGACCAGCACCGTCAGGTGCTGGACGCCATCGAGCGGCGCGAGGGCGCGCGCGCCGAATCCATCATGCGCGAGCATTCACGCATTGCGCAGCGCAACCTGCGCGACGCCGTCAAAAGCCATGACCTGGACCAGATGCCCGGCGTGCGCCTGATCCGCAAGCGAGCCTGAAGCCATTCTATGAAGCCAACCCCATGAAGATCAGCCAGATATGGGCCGACGCCCATGTGCAATCCATCCGCGACCTGACCCCCACGGTGCGCGAATTCACCATCCGCCCCGCGGGCGGCGCTGCGGCGCACGCGCCTGGCAGCCATTTGCAGGTGCAGTTGCTGGTGGGTGGGCAGCCGCAGACGCGCTCGTACTCGCTGGTGGGCGAACCCGACGGCGAGGCGTACCGGATCGCGGTGAAGCGCCTGGACGATGGCAAGGGCGGGTCGCTGGCCATGTGGCAGCTGGCCCAGGGTGACCGGCTGCGCGTGAGCGAGCCACAAAACCATTTTTCGCTGGATTGGGACGCGCCGGCCTGGCTGCTGGTGGCCGGCGGCATCGGCGTCACGCCGCTGGTGGGCATGGCCCGTGCGCTGGCTGCACGCGGCGCGCCTGTGCGCATGCTGTATGCCGCGCGCAGCGACGCCGAGCTGGCCTATGCCGATACCTTGCGCACCGCCCTGGGTGATGCGCTGCATACCTGCGTGGGCACGCGCATTGACTTTACGGGCGAGATTGCTGCGCTGGCACCCGGCACCCAGCTGTACCTGTGCGGCCCCGCGCCCATGCTGGACGCTGCGCGCCAAGCCTGGGAGGCATCAGGCAGGCCGGCGGCCGACCTGCGCTACGAGACCTTTGGCAGCAGCGGGCGGTTTGCACCGCAGGCCTTTCGCGTGCAGATTCCCCGCCATGCGCTGGACATCACCGTGCCGGCCGGCTGCAGCCTGCTGGACGCGCTGGAAGCCGCCGGCGTGCAGACGCTGTCGGACTGCCGACGCGGCGAATGCGGCCTGTGCGCGATGGACGTTCTGGCCGTTGAGGGTGTGGTCGATCACCGCGACGTGTACCTGAGCGCGCACGAGCGCCAGGCCAACAGCCGAATCTGCGCCTGTGTGTCGCGGGTGGTGGGCAGCGTGACGCTGGACACCGCGTGGCGGCCCGATTGAAAATCATCAGATAACTGGATACGTGGTATCGCAAAAACAGATAACTGATAGAGCATCACCCCTATTCCGGTGCCAAGGGCACCGGCCCACAATCCGTTAGCCGCAACCCAACCCCTACATCTGGAGACCGCCATGAACAAGAGACATTTCCTCAAAACCGCTGCTGCCGCCGCCGCCGTGGGCGCGGCCGGCTCCGTGCTGGCCCAGCAAACGGTCACGCTGCGCCTGCACCAGATGCTGCCGCAGCAGGCCACCATCCCGGCCAAGGCGCTGATCCCCTGGGCCCAGAAGGTTGAAAAGGATTCGGGCGGGCGCATCAAGGTGCAGCTGTTTCACGCCATGCAGCTGGGCGGCACGCCCCCGCAGCTGTTTGACCAGGCCCGCGACGGCGTGGTGGACCTGACCTGGACGGTGCTGGGCTACACCCCGGGGCGCTTCAACAAGTCTGAGGTGTTCGAGCTGCCCTTCATGAGCGGCAACGCCGAGCAATCGTCGCGCGCGTTCTGGGAATACGTGGAGAAGAACGCCGCCGATGAATTCAAGGACGTGAAGCTGGTGGCCGTGCACACCCACGGCCCCGGCCTGTTCCATACCAAGACGCCCGTGACCGGCCTGGAAAGCCTGCGCGGCATGAAGATCCGTGGCGGCTCGCGCGTGATCAGCAACATGCTGACCAAGCTGGGCGCCACGCCCGTGGGCATGCCGGTGCCGGCCGTGACCGATGCGCTGTCCAAGGGTGTGATTGAAGGCACGACCATCCCCTGGGAAGTGACCCCGGCGCTGAAGGTCAGCGAGCTGGTCAAGAACCACACCACCTTTGCCGGCAAGGAAGGCCTGTACACCCAGACATTCGCGTTCTCCATGAACAAGGCCGCCTATGAAAAGCTGCCGGCCGACCTGAAGAAGGTGATCGACGCCAATTCGGGCATCGAGGCGTCGGCGTTGTTCGGCAAGGCCATGGACGAGGGCGACAAGGTGGGCCGCGACATCGCCGTCAAGGCGGGCAACAACATTGTGGCGCTGGACATTGCCGAGACGCAGCGCTGGCGCCGTACAGCCTCCACGGTAGAAACCGACTGGATTGCCGAAATGAAGGGCAAGAACATCGACGGCGCCAAGCTGGTGTCCGAAGCCCGCGCGCTGATCGCCAAATACCAGAAGTGATCCAGCAACGATAATCCGCCCCAGCGGTCTGCAGCCGCTGTGGGTGCCTTCACCCATATTCAAAAAACTCCAGTGGTGATGAATTGAAAACTCTTTCCCTTCTGGCCAGGCTCTGTGCAGTCCTGGCGGGCGTCATTCTCACGGCCATCACGCTGGTGACCTGCATCAGCCTGATCGGGCGCAACACCATCGGCGTGACGCTGGTGGGCGACTATGAGCTCACCGCCGCTGCCGCCGGGGCGGCCGTGGCGCTGTTTTTGCCCTGGTGCCAGCTCAAGCGTGAAAACATCATTGTGGATTTCTTCACCTCGCGGGCTTCCGCCAAAACCAACCTCATGCTGGACCGCTTTGGCGCGCTGCTGCTGGGCGCGGTGATGGTGCTGCTGGCCTGGCGCACGGCGGTGGGCGGCATCAGCGCCTTTCGCTCCAATTCCACGACCATGATGCTGGGCTTTCCGGAATGGATTGTGTACACCGCCATGGTGCCGCCCATGGTGCTGACGGCCGTGATTGCCCTGGTGCAAACCGGGTTCGGTGATTTTCCGGAGAAGGGCCAATGAGCTCATTGACGTTGGCAGGCCTGATCTTTGCCTGCATGCTGGTGCTGATGGCCGCGCGCGTGCCCATTGCGATTTCGATGTTTGTGGCGGGTGTGTTTGGCTACCTGTACCAGGTGGGTTTGGGCCCGTTCCTGAACAACCTCAACGGCCTGGCTTATGCCCGGTTTGCCAGCTACGACCTGTCGGTCATCCCGCTGTTCATTTTGATGGGCAACTTTGCCACGCAGGGCGGCATCTCCAAGGCGCTGTTCCAGTTTGCCAGCGTGATCATGGCGCGCTTTCGCGGCGGCCTGGCCATGGCGGCGGTGATGGCCAGCGCGGCCTTTGGCGCCATCTGCGGCTCGTCCATTGCCACGGCGGCCACCATTACCTCCGTGGCGCTGCCCGAGATGAAGCGCCACGGCTATTCCGGCCGCCTGGCCACCGGCACGCTGGCTGCGGGCGGCACGCTGGGCATTTTGATTCCGCCGTCGGTGCCGCTGGTGATCTACGCCATCCTGACCGAGCAGAACATTGCCAAGCTGTTTGCGGCGGCCACCATCCCGGGCATCATCGCGATGTTCGGCTACATGATCGCCATCGCGGTGTATGTGCGCCTGTTCCCGGGCCACGCGCCAGAACACAACGACGACCGCCCGCGCATGACGCTCGCTGGCGTGATGGCTGTGGCGCCCATCGCCATCATCTTCATCATCGTGTTTGGCGGCATCTACGGCGGGCTGTTCACGCCCACCGAAGGCGCGGGCGTGGGCGCAGCGGCCACCTTTGTGGCCGCACTGATGCGCCGCGAGCTGACGCTGAAAAAAATTGCGCACTGCTTTTATGCCACGGCCGCCGCCAGTGCCATGATCTTCCTGATCTTCATTGGCGCGGACATGATGAACGCCGCCCTGGCCCTGACC
This sequence comes from Ramlibacter sp. 2FC, assembly GCA_943372515.1. GTDB lineage: Bacteria > Pseudomonadota > Gammaproteobacteria > Burkholderiales > Burkholderiaceae_C > RAM1. The sequence continues at coordinate 4,932 of CALRYY010000183.1, forward strand.
CAGGTGCCCGCGCAGCTGGCCGCCGTGATCCAGGGCTGGAAGGTCGCGCCGGTGCTGGTGGTGTCGGGCATCCTGCTGTTTTATGTGGTGCTGGGCGCGGTGATGGACGAGCTGTCCATGATCCTGTTGACCATCCCCATCTTCTTCCCGGTGGTGATGGGGCTGGACTTTGGCATGCCCAAGGAATCCGTGGCCATCTGGTTCGGCATCATGGTGTTGATGACCGTGGGCTTTGGCCTGCTGGCGCCGCCGGTGGGGCTGAACGTGTACGTGGTCAATGGCATGGCCAAGGACGTGCCGATTGGCGAGAGCTACAAGGGCGTGATGCCCTTTCTGGTCAGTGACGTGCTGCGCACGATCTTGCTGCTGGTGTTCCCGCCGATT
>CALRYY010000184.1:0-5039 GCA_943372515.1 Ramlibacter sp. 2FC
TGGCGGTGCTGGCCAGCCTGGTGGGAACGCCCTGGCTGCCTGCCGTGAAGGGCGGCGTGCTGTTTCTGGAAGAAGTGCACGAGCACCCCTACCGGATCGAGCGCATGCTGACCCAGTTGCTGCATGCTGGCGTGCTGGCGCAGCAAAAAGCCATCGTCATGGGCCAGTTCACCAACTACAAGCTGGTGCCGCATGACAAGGGCTTCAAATTGCAGACGGTGGTGGACTGGCTGCGCACCCGGATCAAAACGCCGGTCTTGCAAAACCTGCCTTTCGGCCATGTCGCGACCAAGGTGACGCTGCCTGTGGGGGCCAAGGTCGACCTGGCCGTTGACGGCCGCGATGCGTTTGTGCTGTGGGGGCACCGGCATTAGCCGGCGAAAAGCCGTTAACCCAGAAGAGAACTGGGTCGCGAAGTAAGCCCGGCCGGCAACAGGCCGCGGAACATGCCGGTGAGCTTGAGGATCTGTTCACGTGCCTGAACCTCACCCTGCATGGCCGACAGCGTGGCCATCAGGTCACCACGCAGATACCACAATGCCTGCACGTCGTTGGCGTAGCGCACGCGGCGCGTAACCTGGGGAAATTGCTGGGCGCCTGCCGTTCCCAGCATGTCTAGCATGGCCTGGCGGATGTCTTCCGTGCCGTTTTCCAGCATCGACTCTGACGGCTGGGACGGCGTACCCAGCAATCCATAGATGCTGCTTCGAAGATTGGGTTTGATCCAACGCATGGGTTGTTTTAGGTTTTGCAGGAAGGAATCTGCTGTGATGCCTGACAAGTTATGCCGAGCATGACGAAAGCGCAAGTCAAAGCTGTGACGTAGTTAACGGAAAACCACAAGTCAAATCAATGACTTGGTAACGAATCGTGAGGTTACTTCTAATTCATGACGTCTGGCCGGCAGCGTCATGCTCTAAACTCGCCAGTGAACAACTCCACAACGGCGGGCATGGCGGTCAATAGTACGGTTGTCTTTGCAGACCTGACAGGCAGCACGGGCGTCTTTGAAGCTTTGGGCAATGCCAAGGCGACGCAGGCCATCACCCGGCTGACCCAGTGGATCAGCCAGGTCTGCGAGTCCCATCGCGGGCGGGTGGTCAAGACGCTGGGCGACGGTGTCCTGGCGGTCTTTCCGATGGAAAGCGACGCCGTCAACGCAGTGGTGGAGCTGCAGCGCAACCACCTCAAGCGCATCCTCAACTGGCCTCCGAAACTTCGCATGCGCCTGCAAGTGGGCGTGGCCTGCGGTGAAATCGTGGAAGTCGACGGTGACTGTTATGGCGACGCTGTCAACGTGGCATCACGCCTGTCCGACCTGTCGGGGGCCGACCAGATATGGGCAACGGATACTGTCGTGGACCGCATTGCCAACCCGCCCGACAGCGTGCGCTTTCGCAGCCTGGGCCCCATCAGCATTCGCGGCAAGGCCGAAAAGCGTGTGGTTTACCGCATCGAATGGCATGAAGAGGTCGTGTCCGAGCTATTGACCGCGCCGGGCTCGCTGGATCTGCTCAAGGCCCAACGGTCGGACACGGTGCTGGGCCAGATCGAGTTGTCGTGGCTGGATGTGAATGCGTCGTTCAAGTCGTCGGACCTGCCCATCCACCTGGGCCGGGTTGTGGAGGCGGAGTTTGTCGTGAATGACCAGCGGGTGTCACGCCTGCACGCCAAGATCGAATGGCGCAACGGCACATTTGTGCTCAGCGACCTGAGCAGCTACGGCACCTGGGTGCGCTTTACCGGCAGCGATACAGAGCTGGCCCTGCGCCGCGACGAATGCGTGCTGCACGGCAAGGGCGAGATCGCGCTGGGCGCGCCGTTCAGCGACTTCACCGTGCCGACGGTGAGCTTCAACCTGTCAGGCAGCGCCGTCGAGCTTGCCCACCGGGCCGGCGGCGCCGGGCGCTGATGGCGCTCTGACGGCGTCGGCCAGCGCCAGGACTGACAGCGGGGCCGACCCCTCGGCCTTGTTGTTGATCGTGACGAAGACGTTGTGACCGGCCGCCGCTGTGGCCGACATCACCTTGGCCAGCACGGCGCGCGTGGCCGGGTCCGGATCCACCAGCCTGTCAAACGGCTCATACAGACCCTTGGCTTGTTCATACCCCTGCGCGCCATGACGGCCGTGCAGGTTCCAGCGGCACACCAGCGGGCCGGGCCACAGTGCGCGAAGCATGGGCAACTGGTCCTGCGCCGGTGGCAGGCGTGGATGCAGGCCCAGGCAGTAAGTGGCTGAAGCTGCACGCAAGACAGCGGCAAAGGCTGGCGTCAGCAACTCCGGGTTGCGGACCTCCACCGCCACGACACCATCGGGGGCGATCGGCTGCAGTGGCGGCAGCGCAGCGAGCAAGGCGGCCAGCCGGTCCAGCAGCTCGGGCAGCCTTTGCAGCCAATAGGCGGGCAGCGGGCTGAGCTGGAATACCAGGGCGCCAATGTGCTTGCCCAAGCCGTCCAGCGCGGGCTGGATAAATTCGGACACCGCCAGCGCCGGGTCCAGGAACGCCGGATTGGGCTGCATGCCTCGCCCGGCCTCGCTGCGCACCACGGCGTCGGTGATCAGGTTCGGCGCCTTGACCACAAACCGGAAGTCCTCAGGCACCTGGGCTGCATAGGCTGCGTACTGGCTGGCCGACAGCGGCCGGTAAAACGTGCGGTCCAGGCTGACCGTGCGCAACGCCGGGTGCTGCGCGTACGCTGCAAGTCCGTTTTTGGCCAGGGTCGCGTCCGAGTAGCCGCCGCCCCAAACGAGGCCGCTCCAGCCCGGAAAACTCCACGACGAGGTGCCCATCCGGATGCGGCGCGGCACTTCGCCGGCCATGCGGCGAACATCGCCGTCAAGGGCTGCGGGATGAACGCCGGGCTTGGCCCTGGTGGGCTTTTTGTCGGGTTGTAGCGGTTCCGAATCCGGGTCACCAAAGAGGTCCTCACCATCTGGGGCCATACGCTGATTGTGTCATCGACCGCTTGCGACCTCCGCAATAGATGTCTATGATGAATTTCTCGATTGACCATGACCGGGCGCAACAGCGCACGGGCGCGTTCAAAGAGGGTGGACAACAACTCAATCTGTCACATGAGTCTTGTCCTTCAAAGGCGGCGATTTCGCCCGGGGAAACAGGGGAGGAAACAAGATGACTGCATCACCTGCACTTGATCATGCCCGCATCGCGGGAGGCCAACAAGGCCAGCTCGAGGATGCTTCGGCGCCGACCGACTCGCCCCAGCTCACCCGACCGCTGATAAACGAACCGGCCCAGGCCAATCCGCCGGCATCGATCACGGTGACGGGTCCGCTCCAATACCTGCTCGGAACCTGGACCAACCAGAACCTCGGGCAGACCATGGCGGGCGGCCCCGAAAACCCTTACTCCTACAACCTCATGGTCCTGCCGCAGGTCGATGCGCAATCGCCTCACGGCTACATCCTCAAGAGCATGCCTTACTACGAGGAGATCACCTTCACGGCCGTTCACGGCAGCGCGGCGAACCGGGGCGGGCTGGGCACGCAGGTCTCCTACGCCATCCTCTACGAGCAGCGCGTCTATATCTCGGCCGGCCCCGCCAAGGACATGCTGGTTCACTTCGAGAACGGCATCTGGGGCTACCTGGACGACCAGCAGCAGGCGCTCGGGCCGTACGGCAACGGTAACGATCCTGGTCTGGGCACCCAGGTCGTGCCCAACAGCGTGCCGCCCACACAGCAATTCAACCTGTTCAAGCAAATCTCAGTTCCCCACGGCAATTCGGTGCTGGCCTGCGGATCTTTTACGAGCCAGTCGGGCGCCCCAACCATCGGGCCGCCGCCGCAGGTGCTGCCGGTGGGGATCAATACCGACGCTTATGACACGCTGAGCGTGGGCAACCTCAATCCCGACCGTGCACTGAACCCCAACTGGCCGCTGAGCCAGGCGCTGGCGGTGCCCAATCCGGCGCCCACCCAGTTCATCCAGTTCGACGTGGATTCGCAAAATGGCGGCGGCGCGGTGACCAACATCGGCTTCGAGCAGCAGCATTGCGAGGTCAAGCGGTATTACGCAACCTATTGGCTGGAGGCGCTCGGTGGATCGCAGAACTACACCCAGCTGCAGTACTCGCAGACCATCATGATGCAGATCCCGATCACCCTGCCGGGATCGCTGCAGCCTACGAACATCGTTTTCCCGCACATCACCACCAACACGCTGACCAAGGTGCCGGGTTCCGGCCCTGTGGGCTGAGGTGCGCTGCGAGCGGGCGCCCTGCAGGCGCGCATCGACGCGCACATCTCGAACCCGATTGACCTTGAAGGGAGAACAATATGGACATACCTGATCCGATCACACCGCTGTCGCCCGCCGAAAAGCTCCTCGTCGAGGCGCTCAACCTGACGAGCTACGGCGAGGTGATCGCCGAGCTCCAGGCGAATCTGCAGACCGCAATCGAGATCGAGCTCGCAACGATCCCGATCTACCTCTACACCTACTATTCGCTGGTGCGCAATAACGAGAGCGGCGAGAAGATCAGCGACGCCCAGCTGTTTGCCAACAAGGCGGGCGGCGTGATCATGAGCGTGGCGGTGGAGGAGATGCTCCACATGTCGCTTTCATCAAACGTTTTGTTCTCGATGGGGGTGATGCCCAAGCTCTACGGCCGTGCGCCCTCGGCCTATCCGACCGGGCTGCCCTATCACAACCCGACCGGCCCGGTGGGACCGGACGGGCAGACCGCGGTTCAGATTCCGCTGGGCAAGCTCGGCTTCGAGCAGCTCTGGCACTTCCTGCAGATCGAATACCCCGAGCAGTGGGACGCGCTGCCGCAGGACCGCAACTGGGACACGATCGGGCAGTTCTATTCCTACATCCGCTGCCTGCTGAATACGAAATTCCTGACCGACGCCGACTTCCAGAAGGGCTCGGTGGCCGCCGCGATCCAGCCGTACAACTACTCGCCGAACAACGTGGATACGATCTATCCGAATGCCGGTTTCGATCCGTGGAAGCCCGCACCGCCGGCGCCGACGCCAAGCTGGGCCGAGCCGGTGCAGGGCGCGGCTGCCG
>CALRYY010000185.1:0-5005 GCA_943372515.1 Ramlibacter sp. 2FC
GAGCAGCGCAGGGCTTGCGGCCACGCGCGAAGCGCGCACGTTGACTAGCTTGCCGCGGCTGTTTGAGCGTAGCGCGCAGCGCGTAGCGAGTTCCGCGGCGGGCCGCAAGACCGAGCAGCGCAAGGCAGTCGCCGCAGGCGACCGCTTTAGTGAAGCGTTGACGGGTGTCCGCGCACGCCTTTGCCGCGAGGTAGAACGATCGCTATGAACGAAATGCTCATCGACGCCAAAGGCCTGAACACCTACTACGGCGCCAGCCACATCCTGCGCGGCATCGACTTTTCCGTGGCAAGAGGCGAAACCATCGGCCTGATGGGCCGCAACGGCATGGGCAAGAGCACGCTGCTCAAGAGCCTGATGGGCCTGGTCAAGCCGCGTGGCGGCACGGTACACATCATGGGCCGCGACATGACCGGGCGCGCGCCCTACGAGATTGCCAAGCTGGGCATTGCCTATGTGCCCGAGGGCCGCGGCATTTTCGGCAACCTGAGCGTGGTCGAGAACCTCAAGATGGCGGCCCGCGCCGGCACGCGCGGGCAAAAGGACTGGACGTATGACCGGGTGCTGGAGACCTTCCCCCGCCTGAAAGAACGCCTGGGCCACGGCGGCCAGCAGCTGTCGGGTGGTGAGCAGCAGATGCTGACCATCGGCCGGGCGCTCATGACCAACCCCGACGTGCTGATCCTGGACGAAGCCACCGAAGGCCTGGCGCCGCTGATCGCGCGCGAGATCTGGCGCATCTGCGGCGTGATCCGCGACAGCGGCATCAGCAGCGTGATCGTGGACAAGAACTGGAAGCACGTCACCCGCATCACGGACCGCAACGTCATTCTGGTCAAGGGCGAGGTCGTGTTCACCGGCAGCTCCGGCGCGCTGCATGCCCAGCCCCACCTGCTGGAACAGTACCTGGGCGTCTGACGCATGAATGGTGCACCGCGTCACATCCTGCTTGCTGCCTTGCTCCTGGTGCTGTTGGCCTGCGCAGCGGCTGTCGGCTACGTGTTGCACCAGCCCTCTGTGGGCATGCAGTTTGTGCCCTACGTGCCGGATGGCCAGCAGACGCCCCGCCAGCTGCGTATTGTTGAAAGCCCCCCGGGCGGCCCACCGGCCGGCGCCCTGGCGCTGCGCCTGCAGGGCCGGGGCGATGCACTGGACCTGCTGCCCAGCGACCTGATCGAGGAGCCGGACTTCTTCGACACCTATGAAGAAATGGCTGCCTTCTTCGCGCGCCAGTCGAGGCTCTCCACAATGCTGGCGGCGCCGTCTCTCACCTTGACCTGGCAGGCCACGCCCAACGCACCCACGCAGACCAGTGCCCTGAGCATTGCCCCACGACGCGACGCAAGCAGCCTGCCATTTGTGTTCTGGTTCCAGCTGTTTGCCGGCAGTGCCAGCCTGTTGATTGGTGCCTGGGTCTATGCCCTGCGTCGTGTTGATTGGGGCCCGCGCATGCTGGCGCTGTGCGGCCTCGCATTCCCGGTGTCCACCATATCCGCTGCGGTGTACAGCACACGTGAACTGGCGCTCGACGGTACGGTGTTCCGCTGGCTGTCAACGGTCAACCACACCGGGGCGGTGATGTTCGGCTGCGCGCTGGTGGCAATTTTCCTTACCCACCCGCGCCTGCTGGTGCGACCGCGCTGGCTGCTGGTGCTGCCCGTGGTATTCGGCCTCTGGCAGCTGGGCGACACGTTCCGCTGGTGGCCCAATCAGGACTGGGGCTTCCGTATTCCCGTCTTGATCGAGATGCTGCTGGCGATTGCGCTGGCCGTGGTGCAGTGGCGCCGCACCCGCGACCAGCCTGCAGAGCGGGCTGCCTTGCGCTGGCTCACGCTTTCGGCGCTGGTCGGTTGCGGCCTGTTTGTGTTGATGATCGTTGCAGTCAGTGTGTTCGGCCTGTTTCCGCCGCTGGCCCAGGGCTATGCCTTCGGCTTCTTCCTGATCATGTTCTTTGGCCTGGCACTCGGCGTCGGACGCTACCGGCTGTTCGACCTGGACCAATGGGCCTACCGCGTGCTGATGTGGGCGCTGGGCGTGGCGACGGTGGTCATCGTTGACGCGACGCTGGTCCTGTGGCTGCGCTGGAATGCCACGTTGTCGCTCGGCACCACGCTGCTGATCTGTGGTGCGCTGTACCTGCCGGCGCGTCAGTGGCTATGGGGCAGACTGGTCGAGCGTGGCAACGCCAGCGTTGAGCAGATGATGCCGGAGCTGGTGCGCATTGCCTTCTCGGAGTCTGCCCAGACCCGCGAACAACTCTGGGCTGCCGCGTTGCAGCGCCTGTTCAATCCGCTGCAGAGCATGACGCAGCCGGACACACAGGCCCGCGGGCCGGCAATTGCGGATGATGGCCTGGCCCTGCACCTGCCCGCCTGCGGCGGTGTGGCGCCCAGGGTGCTGCGTTTTCGCGATCACGGCAAGCGTCTGTTTTCGGGCCGCGATGCCGAATTCGCCGCGTCCCTGTGCCACCTGATGGACCAGGCCGCCGAGGGCCGCGACGCGCATGAGCGCGGTATCCGCGAGGAACGCCTGCGCGTGGCGCGCGACATGCATGACGACATTGGCGCCAAGCTGCTGACCCTGCTGCACATTGACGACCCGCAGCGCCAGAAGCCGCTGCTGCGCGAAGCCATGACCCAGCTGCGCAGCATCGTGCGCGGGCTGGCCGGCCAGGCCCAGCAGTTTGATGATTTCATGGCTGACCTGCGGCATGTGTCCATGGAGCGCGCCGAGGCAGCAGGCGTGACGCTGCAATGGGATGCGCAATTCACGGGCACGCCGGACATGAGCGCACGCCAGCAGTACCAGCTGCGCGCCGCGCTGAACGAGGCACTGAGCAACGCCCTGCGCCACGCCCACGCGCGCAACATCCAGGTGATCTGGCAGCAGCAAGACGGCGAGCTGTCGGTCACACTGGCCGATGACGGCCAGGGAATGCCCCTTACGGGTGATGCCCCGGGCGGGCTGGGCCTCGAAAGCATTCGCACCCGCATGAAGGAAATCGGCGGCGCCGCTGGCTGGGCGCGACCGGAACAAGGCGGGACCTCAGTGCGGCTAAGCCTGCCGCAACCCTGAGCCTTACAACAGCGGCCGCAGCTCGCGCGCAGCCTCCAGCAACGCATCCAGCAGCTCCTGGTGCGCGGCGCCCGGCGCGAGGCGCTGCGGCTGTGTCACCACATTCACAGCAGCCACGGTGCGCCCCTGCATGTTGCGCAGCGGGATGGCCAGTGCATGCACGCCTATCTCGTGCTCTTCGTGGGCCACGCACCAGTCATCGGTACGTACCTGGTCGATGATGGCGCGAAACGCCCGCGGTTCGGTCACCGTGCGGGGCGTCAGCCGGGCCAGCGCTCGCGCGCCCGGGCCATCTCCTTTCAGCCAGACATTGAGGTCGCTGCGCGTCTTGGCCGCCAGCAACACGCGGCCCGTGGACGTCGCATGCGCAGGCAGGCGCGCGCCCAGGTGCAGGCCATAGGCAAGCACGGCGTTGGAGCCGCTGCGCGCCACGATCACCACTTCGGTGCCATCCAGCACCACGGCCGACACCGGGTCGCCCAGCTGGGCCGACAACCGGTTCAGCGTGGGCTGCAGCAGCCGCGGCAGGCGGGCAGACGCCAGGTAGCTGCCTGAGAAGCGCAACACCTTGGCCGACAGCCAGAAATAGCTGCCATCGGTGTCCAGGTAGCCCAGGTGGGCGAGCGTCAGCAAATGGCGGCGCGCGGCGGCGCGCGTGATGCCCGCACGCTGCGCGGCCAGCGTGGCGTTCAGCCGCTGGCGCTCGGTGTCAAAGCTTTCCAGCACGGCCATGCCCTTGGCCATACCTTCAATGAAATCCGCCTTGGCAATCGTCATTGCGCGATCATCGCACAGCTTGGGCGAACATCGCGCAATGCCCTGCCCCTTGCACTGGCGGCAAATGCGCCACACGCCTACGCTTGCGGCCACTACAACGGAGACTTTCCATGACCCCCACCCGCACCCAGGTTGCCATCATTGGCGCCGGCCCCTCCGGCTTGCTGCTCGGCCAGTTGCTGCACAAAGCCGGCATCGACAACGTGATCCTGGAGCGCCAAAGCGCAGACTACGTGCTGGGCCGCATCCGCGCGGGCATTCTGGAGCAGATCACGGTGGACCTGCTGCACGAAGCCGGTGTGGGCGCCGGCGTGGACAGCGGGGGCACAGTGCACCACAGCATCGAGCTGGTGTTTGGCGGCGAGCGCCACGCCATTGACGTGCACGGCCTGACCGGCGGCAAGGTGGTGACGGCCTATGGCCAGACCGAGCTGACCCGCGACCTGATGGAGGCGCGCAAGGCCGCCGGCCTGCCCACCGTGTATGAAGCCGCTGATGTGGCCCTGCATGACTTTGATGGCGCAAAGCCCCGCGTGACTTATACCCACGGCGGCCGGACCCACACGCTGGACTGTGACTTCATCGCAGGCTGTGACGGCTTTCATGGCGTGAGCCGCGCCAGCGTGAAAGACGCCGTACGCGAATACGAAAAGACCTACCCCTTTGGCTGGCTGGGCGTGCTGGCCGACGTGCCGCCCGTGTCGCCGCATGCCATCGTCTACGGTAACAGTGAGCGCGGCTTTTCGCTGTGCAGCATGCGCAGCCTGACGCGCAGCCGCTACTACGTGCAGTGCCCGCTGGACGACAAGGTCGAACAATGGAGCGACCAGCGCTTCTGGGACGAGCTGCGCCGCCGCCTGGACCCGGCGCTGGCCGAGGCCGTCATCACCGGCCCCACCATCGAAAAAAGCATCGCCCCGCTGCGCAGCTTTGTCGCCGAGCCCATGCGCTTTGGCCGGCTGTTCCTGGCGGGCGACGCGGCCCATATCGTGCCGCCCACGGGTGCCAAGGGGCTGAACCTGGCGTCCAGTGACGTGAAGTACCTGTCGGGTGCGCTGATCGAGCACTACGCCGAGCGCAGCGATGCGGGGCTGGACAGCTATTCGCAAAAAGCCCTGTCGCGCGTCTGGAAGGCCGAACGCTTCAGCTGGTG
>CALRYY010000186.1:0-4985 GCA_943372515.1 Ramlibacter sp. 2FC
TGAAGATGCCCAGGATCAGCGCCAGGGGTACCCAGCTGCCCGGCAGCGCGAAAACGCGGCGGGTGGCGTCATAGCGCACACCGGTGGGCAGCGGGCGCATCAGCACCACGGTCAGTGCCACGGCGGCGGCGGCCAGCCAGGCACCCAGCACCGAAGGCATCGCGCCAAAGCCGGTGACCAGGCCCCACAGCGAGAACACGCCCATGCCCAGCGGCAGCAGCGCGGTGCGGGTCAGCCCGGCGCTGCGGTCGCGGGTTTGCGTCAGGCCCAGCACCACCAGCACGGCCAGCAGGCCCCAGACCCACAGGGGGGTGTTGACGGCAATCTGCAGCAGCATGGGCTTGCCTTGCGGCGGCGTGTAGCTGGGCGAGATCAGCCCCAGCCACTGTCCCCAGACCAGGTTGCCCAGAAAGCGGCCCGGCAGCAGGGTGAAGGCGCCGGCCACCACGCAGGCGCCGATGTACAGGTTCTGCATGGTCTTGCGGTGGCCGGCGATGTTGCCCTTGGCCAGGAACCAGAACGACAGGCCCAGCATGCCCAGCGTGATGAACGACAGCGCGTGGATGGGGCCCATGCCCGCGGCGATCGGCGCGACCACGGCGGGAATGAACAGCGCCGAGATGGCGGCGATGGTCATGAGGGTGACCCAGGCGTAGCCAAAGGCGCGGTGCAGGCGGGGGCGCTGGGTGGCGCCCTTGCGGGCCCACAGGGCGACCGGGCCGGTGGCTACCGCGCCCAGGGCGGCGGCCAGGTGGATGGCGATGAGGGGGGTGATTTGTGACATGGGGGGCTCCTGTTCAGCGATGGGGTGGACTGTGCCGGGCCACCCCCGGCGGCGCGAGGCGCTTGCGACGAAATGCGCCAAACGGGGGGCGAAATGCAGCCGGGCGGTGTGAAAAGCAGCGGCTTTACCCGGCCGAAACACAGCCGATGTGTCGGGTTGTCAGCCAATTCCTACAATGGGCCGCATGAAAAAGACAACCTGGATGGTGGGCGCGGCCGTGCTGGCCCTGGCGGCTGGTGGCGGCTGGTGGTGGGTGCAGCGCGCAGGCGCTGACGCGATTCAGTACCGCACGGCCAAGCTCGAGCGGGGGCCGCTGTCGGCCACGGTGTCGGCGTCGGGCACGGTCAACCCGGTCACGCAGGTGTCGGTGGGCACCCAGGTGTCGGGCCAGGTCAAGGACATCTATGTGGACTTCAATTCCGAGGTCAAGGCCGGGCAGCTGATCGCCATCATCGACCCCGAATCCATTGAATACCGGGTGCGCCAGGCGTCGGCCGACGCCGACGCCGCCCGCGCCGCCGTGCTCACGGCCCAGGCCAACGCGGCGGCCAGCCGCGCCGGTGTGTCGCGCGCGCAAAGCGACCTGACCGAGGCGCAGCGCAGCCACGAGCGCAATGGCAGCCTGCAGGCCCAGGGCTTTATTTCGCAGGCCGAGGTGGACCGCACGCGCGCGCTGGTGGCTACGGCAGGTGAAAACCTCAAATCCGCCCAGGCCCAGCTGGGCGTGAGCGAGGCGCAGATCAAGAGCGCCCAGGCCGGTGTGGCCCAGCGCGAGGCGTCGCTGGCGCAGGCGCGCATTGATTTGTCGCGCACCCGCATCACGTCGCCGGTCAACGGCATCGTCATCAAGCGCACCATTGAAAAGGGCCAGACTGTGGCCGCCAGCCTGCAGGCGCCCGAGCTGTTTGTGATTGCCCAGAACCTGCAGGACATGCAGGTGGACGCCAGCATTGACGAGAGCGACGTGGGGCGCATCCGCACCGGGCAAAAGGCGACCTTTACCGTGGATGCCTTCCCCGGCCAGACGTTTGAAGGCGCCGTGAAACAGGTGCGCAAGGCCGCGCAGAACGTGGCCAACGTGGTGACCTATGTGGCCGTGGTGGGTTTTTCCAACAGCGGCGGGCGCCTGTTGCCGGGCATGACGGCCAATGTGAGGCTGGTGACCGACCAGCGCGAAAGCGTGCTCAAGGTGCCCAACGCCGCGTTGCGCGTGCGGCTGGCGGGCGTGGAGCCGCCGGCCGGGGCCGCGTCGGGCCCGGGGCGGGCGGCGTCGGCCACCACCACCAGCGGCTGGTCGTGGCTGCCCGAGGCGGTGGCCCAGCCTGCGGGCGGTGGCGGCGGGGGCGGTGGTTTTGCCGCGATGCGTGAGCGGCTGGTGACGGAGCTGAAGCTGAGCGCGGACCAGGCCGCCAGGCTGGACACCATTGCCGCCGACATGCGGCCGCAGTTCATGGCGCTGCGCGACCTGCCCGAGGCCGAGCGCGCGGCTGCGCGCGACAAGGTACAGGCCGACATGCGCAGCAAGATCAACGCGATGCTGGACGCCGGGCAGAAGGCCAAATACGCGCAGCTGCAGGCCGAATCGCAAGCGCGCCGGGGCGGTGAAGGCCCCAGGCCGGCCGCGCCCGCACCTGGCACGGCGCCACCTGCGCCAACCGCGAAAGCGGCCAATCCAGCCAACGCGCCCGCCGCCCGTGCCGCGCCAGCAGCGCCTGCGGCGGCCGCAACGCCCGCAGCACCTGCACCCGCTGCAGCCGGCGGTACTGCCGCCGCAGCGGCAGCCCCCTCTGGCCCCGTGGCCCCGCCCATCAGCGGCCAGGGCCCGCTGGTGGAAGCACGCAACCGCCTGGTGGCCGAGCTGAAGATGGACGCGGCCCAGGCCGCCAAGCTGGACGCCATTTATGACGCGGCCCGCCCACGCTTCATGGCGCTGCGCGAGCTGCCGGCCGAAGAGCGCGGCAAGGCCCGCGAACGCATCAGCGCCGACACGCGCGCCAGCATCAATACCATCCTGAGCCCGGAGCAAAAGCAGCGCTACGCCGCCATGGCCGCCGAGGGCGCCGGCCGCCAGGCCACGCGTGGGCGCATCTACCTGCTGGGCGCCGACGGCAAACCCAAGGCCTTCAACGTGCGCCTGGGCATCAGCGACGGCACCATGACCGAGCTGCTGCTGGGGCCGAACGCACCCGACGCGGCCGAGCTGAAAGAAGACGCCGTGGTGATCATCGGCACGGTGGGTGGTGCCCCCGCGGCCGGTGCCCCGCGCCCGTCCGGCCCCCGCATGCCGTTCTGATATGCGCAACAAGCCTTTCCCGCCTGTCATCCCTGCCTGTCATCCCGGACTCGATCCGGGATCCACGCGCCGCGCGCCCATCCATTCACGCCACCATGGATTGCGGGTCAAGCCCGCAATGACAACGTCATGGCACTGATCCTCTCTGCCTGTCATCCCGGACTCGATCCCGGATCCACGCACCGTGCGCCCACCCGTTCACGCCACCATGGATTGCGGGTCAAGCCCGCAATGACAACGTCATGGCACTGATCGAAGCCCGCGACCTGGTCAAGACCTATGTGATGGGGGACCAGACCGTGCATGCCTTGCGCGGCGTGTCGCTGGACATTGACGAGGGCGCCTTCGTCGCCATCATGGGCGCCAGCGGCTCGGGCAAGAGCACGCTGATGAACATCCTGGGCTGCCTCGATCTACCCACTACAGGCGTGTACCGGCTGGCCGGCGAAGCCGTGCAGGGCATGGCGTCAGACTCTCTGGCGTCCATCCGCAACCGGCGCATCGGCTTTGTCTTCCAGCAGTTCAACCTGCTGCCGCGCACCAGCGCTTTGGAGAACGTGGAGCTGCCCATGGTCTATGCCGGCGTGAAGGCCGCCGCCCGGCGTGAACGCGCCATGGCCGCGCTGCAGCGCGTGGGCCTGGGTGAACGGTATTCCCACACGCCGGCCGAGCTGTCGGGCGGCCAGCAGCAGCGCGTGGCCATTGCGCGCGCGCTGGTCAACAACCCGCAGTTGATTTTGGCCGACGAGCCCACGGGCGCGCTGGATTCGCAGACCAGTGAAGACATCATGCGCTTGCTGACCGACCTGAACGCGCAGGGCATGACCATCGTGCTGGTCACCCACGAGAGCGACATTGCTGCCTGGGCGCGGCGCAAGATCGTGTTCCGCGATGGGCACATTCTTGAGGACGTGTTGCAAGCGCCGCACGTTCATGGAGCGACGGCATGAACAGCCTGGCCGCCCTGCGCAGCGCGCTTCGTGCGCTGGCCTCCAACAAGCTGCGCAGCGTGCTGACCATGCTGGGCATCATCATCGGCGTGGGCGCTGTCATCACCATGATTGCCGTGGGCCGCGGCGCTACCGAGCGCGTGCAGGACCAGATGAAGGGCCTGGGCTCCAACATCATGCTGGTGCTGCCGGGTGGCGTCACGGCGGGCGGCGTGCGCCTGGGCGCGCAGACCGGCCAGGGCCTGACCGAAGAAGACGCGCTGGCCATCGCGCGCGAGGTGCCCGAGGTGCAGGTGGCCGCACCCTCGTCGCGCACCGCCGCACAGGTGGTGGCGGGCAACACCAACTGGAGCACCAGCATCATGGGCACCAGCAACGATTACCTGGAGGCGCGCGACTGGCCGCTGGCCCAGGGCCGGCTGTTCGAGGCAGCCGAGATGCAGGGCTCGGCCAAGGTGGCCCTCATCGGCCAGACCGTGGCCGCGCAGCTGTTTGGCGACGCCGACCCGCTGGACCAGGTGATCCGCGTGAAGAAGGTGCCCGTGACCATCGTGGGCGTGCTCGAGAAAAAGGGCCAGAACTCCATGGGCCAGGACCAGGATGACCTGGTGGTGGTGCCCATCAGCACCTACCGCAACCGCATCCAGGGCGGCTCGGCCGGCAAGCTCAAGCGCATTGGCTCCATCAGCGTCAAGGTGCGCGAGGGCCAGAGCATGAAGGCGGCCGAGGAAAGCATCAAGGAGCTGATGCGCCAGCGCTTTCGCGTGCAGCCAGGCGCAGACGACCCGTTCAGCATCCGCAACCTCACTGAAATACTGCAGGCCCAAGAGGCGTCCAGCCAGATCATGACGCTGCTGCTGGCGGCGGTGGCTGGCATCAGCCTGGTCATTGGCGGCATCGGCATCATGAACATCATGCTGGTCAGCGTGACCGAGCGCACCCGCGAGATCGGCCTGCG
>CALRYY010000187.1:0-4820 GCA_943372515.1 Ramlibacter sp. 2FC
GGTACCGCTGCGGTTGAGGTGAATCGCCGGGAAAACGCGTTTTTCGTAGAGGCGACGATCCAGATGGATCTCGCAGTTGCCGGTTCCCTTGAACTCTTCAAAGATCACTTCGTCCATGCGGCTGCCGGTGTCGATCAGGGCGGTGGCAATGATGGTCAGCGAGCCGCCTTCTTCCACGTTGCGGGCTGCACCCAGAAAGCGCTTGGGGCGCTGCAGCGCGTTGGCGTCCACACCACCGGTCAGCACCTTGCCCGAGCTGGGCACGACGTTGTTGTAGGCGCGGGCCAGGCGGGTGATGGAGTCCAGCAGGATCACCACGTCTTTTTTCAGCTCGACCAGGCGCTTGGCGCGCTCGATGACCATCTCGGCCACGTGCACGTGCCGCGCGGCGGGCTCGTCAAAGGTGGAGGCAATCACCTCGGCCTTCACCGAGCGCTGCATTTCGGTCACTTCTTCGGGCCGCTCATCGACCAGCAGCACCATCATGTAGCTGTCGGGGTAGTTGGCCGCAATGGCGTGGGCCATGTGCTGCATCATCACCGTCTTGCCGCTCTTGGGCGGGGCGACCAGCAGGGCGCGCTGGCCCTTGCCGATGGGGGCAATGATGTCGATCACGCGGCCGGTGATGTTTTCTTCGCCCTTGATGCCTTCGCGCTCGAGCTTCATCTGCTCCTTGGGGAACAGCGGGGTCAGGTTTTCAAACATGACCTTGTGCTTGTTCTGCTCGGGCGGGCCGTCGTTGACCTTGTCCAGCTTGGTCAGTGCAAAGTAGCGTTCGCCGTCCTTGGGGATGCGCACTTCGCCTTCGATCATGTCGCCCGTGTGCAGGTTGAACCTGCGCACCTGGCTGGGGCTGATGTAGATGTCGTCGGTGCTGGCGGTGTAGCTGGTGTCGGGGCTGCGCAGAAAGCCGAAGCCGTCGGGCAATATCTCCAGCACGCCATCGGCAAAAACCTGTTCGCCGGCCTTTGCACGCTTCTTGATGATGGCGAACATCAGCTCCTGCTTGCGCATGCGGCCGGTGTTTTCGATCTCAAGCTCTTCAGCCTGCTTCAGGACTTCAGACACGTGCAGTGCCTTGAGTTCGTTTAAGTGCATGGAATGACCCCTTTGGGGGAGTTCTGTGAAAACGGGGGGGAGGGTGTCGGTCAGCTGCGAAAGATGCCGCGCCGGCCGGGAACTCGAACTGACTCGCCGTTTTTGCGAATCAGTGAACTGGAAAAGATTATGACAGGAAAAGGGGCCCGGATGTCATTGCGGGCCTGACCCGCAATCCATGCAGCGCTTGGCAGGCCGCAGTGGATGCCGGGTCCAGCCCGGCATGACACATAGATCAGGCCAGTTGCTGGTCAATGAACGCGGTGAGCTGGGCCTTGCTCATGGCGCCGACCTTGGTGGCGGCAAGCTGGCCGTCCTTGAACAGCATGAGCGTGGGGATGCCGCGGATGCCGAACTTGGCGGGGATGTCGCGGTTTTCGTCCACGTTCATCTTGGCGATCTGCAACTTGCCCTGGTAGGTGGCGGACACCTCGTCCAGGATCGGGGCGATCATCTTGCAGGGGCCGCACCATTCGGCCCAGTAGTCGACCAGCACGGGCTTGTCGGCCTGGAGCACATCGGCTTCGAAGCTGGTGTCAGAGATGTGTTTGATGAGGTCGCTGGCCATGGTGTTTCCTTGAGTGTCGAGTGGCGGTACAGCTAAAGTGGGGGAATTGTGACAGAAACCAAGTCCCTCCACAGGCCATGCAAAGCCACCCGCGTGCTATGGATGCGATAGCGCAAAGCCATCGCGCCACCATGGATGCGGGCTCGGGCCTGGACGCGTTGATGGCGCAGGTGCAAACCCTGCTGCAAAGCCGCAACGCCCACCCCGCACGCACCGTGGTGCTGGTGCCGTACGCCCAGCTCATGCCCAAAGCCGCGCGGGCCTGGGCACGCGTGGTGCCCAGCGGCTTTGCGCCGCGCTTTGAATCGACCATGAACTGGGCCCGCAGCCAGGGCGGGCAACAAGGCGGCTTTGTGCCCGGCCCGTTGGACCTGTGCCAAGACGCCGCGCGCGACCTGCTGGCCGCGCAGGCCCTGCTGGCCGCGCAGGCCCTGCTGACCGACGCGGGCCTGGGCGAGCAGCGCGACCTGCTGGCCGGCCGGGTGGTAGAGGCCGCGGGCCAACTGGCCCCGCTGGCCGCCGCCGTCCCCCCGGCACAGCGCGCGGCCTGGGCCGCACGCATGCGCGCCGTGGTGGCCGGCGGGCTGGACGCCCCTGTGCTGGCCCTGGAGCTGGCCGTGGCCCGGGTGGCGCTGGAATGGGTGGCTGCATCGGCCTACGCCACAGACTGCCTGCTGGGCGATGCTGTGCGCGCTGATGTGGACTGCCTGGTGGTGCTGCAGGGCTACCAGAGCGAGCCGATGGTGGACGCCATCCGCACACACTTTGGCGACAAGGCGGCAACGCTGCCGATGGTGCAAAACACGCAAGCCGGCACTGTGGCGCTGCATGCGGCGCAGAGCCCCGAAGACGAAGCCGCCCGTGCCGCCGCCTGCGTGCTGCAGCACCTGGCCGCAGGCCGCAGCCCTGTTGCGCTGGCCGCGACCGACCGCACATTGACGCGGCGCATCCGCGCCATGCTGGGCGCGCAGGGCCTGCGCATCCGCGACGAAACGGGGTGGAAGCTGTCCACCACCCGCGCGGCCGCGCACATCATGACCGCGCTGCGCGCCGCCCGGCATGACGCACCCAGCGACGCCGTGCTCGACTGGCTCAAACATGCCCCCGCGCTGCAGGGGCCCGCCCTGCAGCGGCTGGAGAAAACCCTGCGCGATGCCGGTGTGCGCGACTGGCCTGGCGCCGTGGCGCGCCTGCGGGCGCACGAATCACTGGCAGTGCTGATGGCCCAGGTGGAAGAAGGCCGCGTCGCCCTGCAACGCGCCCGAGCGCTGGCCGTCTGGCTGCAGGCCCTGCGCGAGCTGCTGCAGGTCACCGGCCAATGGAACAAGCTGGAGGGCGACGCCGCCGGTGACGCCGCCATTGCCGCGCTGCGCCTGGGGGATGGTGCGCAAGCCGAATGGGCCGCCATACCCCACGCCGCACGCCGCATGGCCCTGCATGAATTCACCGCCTGGGTGACCGACGTGCTGGAGGCCGCCAGCTTCAAGCCCACGCACCCGCGCGACGAGCAGGTGGTGATCCTGCCGTTCCCCCAAATGCTGGGCCAGCCGTTTGCCGCAGCCGTACTGCCCGGCTGCGACGAAGCCAACCTACCTGCCGCGCCTGAGCCTGCCGGCCCCTGGACGGCCGGGCAGCGCGCGGGCTTGGGGCTGCCCACGCGTGAGGCGCTGGAAGCCGTGCAACGTGCCGGCTGGCAGCAGGCCCTGGCCGTGGCCCACGCAGACGTGCTGTGGCGCTGCGCTGACGCCGCCGGCGAGCCCGTGCTGCCCAGCACGCTGGTGCAACAGCTGCAACTGGATGGCGTGGCACACACAGGCGCCGAACCGCGTGTAGACGATGTGGTGCAAGTGGCACCCACACCCCGCCCGCAGCCCAGCGGTGCCGCGCTGCCAGTAGCCCGCCTGTCTGCCAGTGCCTATGAGGACCTGCGCCGCTGCCCCTATCGCTTTTATGCGCTGCGCCAGCTGGGCCTGAAAGAAGCCGACGAGCTGGACACCGAGCTGGACAAGCGCGACTTCGGTACCTGGCTGCACGCGGTGCTGGGCCACTTTCACAACGCGCTGGCAGCGCAACCCGTACCCGCCGGGCCGCAGCGCCTGGCGCTGATGGAAGAAGCCGCCCAAGAGCAAACCCGCGCCCTGGGCCTGGCCGAAAGCGAATTTCTGCCCTTTGCCGCCAGTTGGCCCCAAGCGCGCGACGGCTACCTGGCCTGGCTGGACAAACACGAAGCCGAAGGCGCGCAGTTCATGGAGGCGGAAGCCGACCGAATCACGCCGCTGGGCCCGCTGACGCTGATCGGCCGGCTGGACCGCATCGACAGCCTGACCGGCGGCATGGCCATGGTGATGGACTACAAAACCGAGGCGCTGGACGTGACCCGCAAGCGGGTGAAGGCCGCGTCGGAAGACACGCAGCTGGCCTTTTACGCCGCGCTGCTGCCCGACGACCAGCTGCGCGCCGCTTATGTGAACGTGGGCGAGCGCGGCGAGACCCGCACGGTGGAGCAGGACGACGTGGTGGCCGCACGCGATGCGCTGGTCGAAGGCATACAACACGACCTGCAGGCCATTGCCAACGGCGCGCCGCTGCCTGCGTTGGGCGAGGGCTCGGTATGCGACTTTTGCGCGGCGCGCGGCCTGTGCCGCAAGGATTCATGGGCATGAAAGAAACCGCCTACGCCTACGAGCTGAACGGCCAGCGCGTCAGCCGCCCCGACTTTTACGCCGTGGCCTGCGACCCGCGCCGCAGCGTGGCGGTAGAAGCCTGCGCCGGTGCCGGCAAAACCTGGATGCTGGTGTCGCGCATGCTGCGCGCGCTGCTGGCGGGCGCCCAGCCGCACGAAATCCTGGCCATCACCTTCACCAAAAAAGCCGCAGGCGAAATGCGCCAGCGCCTGCAGCAGTGGCTGGAAGCCTTTGCCCAGGCCACGCCCGAGCAGCTGCTGCACGAGCTGCACATCCGTGGCATCGCCCCACAGGCGGCGCCGGCGCTGGTGGAGCCCCTGCACAGCCTGTACCGCACGCTGCTGCAAACGGGCCGCCCGGTTCAGGTGCGCACCTTTCACAGCTGGTTTGCTGCGCTGCTGCGCAACGCGCCGCTGGCCGTGCTGGACCGGTTGGGCATGCCCGCCAGCTACGAGCTGCTGGAAGACGAC
>CALRYY010000188.1:0-4813 GCA_943372515.1 Ramlibacter sp. 2FC
TGTGCGGCGCCGAGCAGCGCAGACCTGCGGGGGCAGTCCGCCTGCAAGGCGGACCGGTGTTCAGGTGATTTATGGAACGGCGCGTATCAGCGCCGTTGCGAAGCACCTGAACACCGCCCCGTAGGGCGAGCAGCACAGGGAAGTCCGGCCACAGGCCGGACCGCCGCAGTGAAGCGCCAGCAGCCCCACCCACAACCTTGCGTACAAGACTGTGGGAGGCACAAAGGGAACTACCCCGTATTACGCAACCCGGCAGCAATCCCGTTGATCGAGATGTGGATGCCTCGCTGCACCCGGTCGTCGGCCTTGCCTTCGCGGTAGCGGCGCACCAGCTCGACCTGCAGGTGGTGCAAAGGGTCGATGTAGGGGAAGCGGTGGCGGATGGAGCGGGCCAATGCGGCGTTATGGGCCAGGCGGTTTTTCTCGCCGGTGATCAGCGTCAGCGCATCGGCCGTCAGGTGCCATTCGGCTTCGATGGCGGTGAAGATCTTCTTGCGCAGGCGTGCATCGTTCACCAGCTCGGCATAACGCGAGGCCAGCGCCAGGTCGCTCTTGGCCAGCACCATGTCCATGTTGCTCAGCAGCGTGCGAAAGAACGGCCACTGGCGGTACATCTTCTGCAGCAGGGCCAGGCCTTCGCGGCGTGGCTGGCCCGGCGTGGCGTTCAAGAACTGGTCCACCGCCGTACCAAAGCCATACCAGCCCGGAAGTGTCAGGCGGCACTGGCCCCAGCTGAAGCCCCAGGGGATGGCGCGCAGGTCTTCAATGCGCTGCGACGGTTTGCGTGATGCGGGGCGCGAGCCGATGTTCAGCTCGGCAATCTCGCGGATGGGTGTGGCGCTGAAGAAATAGTCGGTGAAGCCGGGTGTGTCATACACCAGCGCGCGGTAGGCCGCCATGCTGGCCTGCGACAGTGCGCCGGCCGCCTCCAGGTAGGCGCGCGTGGCCGGCTTGGTGGGCTGCAGCATCGTGGCCTCCAGCGTGGCGGCCACCAGGGTTTCCAGGTTGCGCCGGCCGATCTCGGGGTTGGCGTATTTGGAGCCGATGACCTCGCCCTGTTCGGTCAGGCGGATCTGCCCGCGCACCGTGCCGGGTGGTTGCGCCAGGATGGCCTGGTAGCTGGGGCCGCCGCCGCGGCCCACGGTGCCGCCGCGGCCGTGGAACATGCGCAATTGAATGTTGTGGCTGTTGGCCAGCAGGTCGAACAGGTCCACCAGTGCGATCTCGGCCCGGTACAGCTCCCAGTTGCTGGTGAAGATGCCACCGTCCTTGTTGCTGTCGCTGTAGCCCAGCATGATGTCCTGCTCGGCGCCGCTGCGCTGCACCAGTTTGGCAATGCCGGGCAGCGCGTAGTACTCGCGCATGATGGGCGCTGCGTTGCGCAGGTCTTCAATGGTTTCAAACAGCGGCACCACGATCAGGTCGTTGACAGCGCTGTCATCCAGCGTGCCACGCATCAGGCCGGTTTCCTTTTGCAGCAGCAGCACTTCCAGCAAGTCGCTCACCGTTTCGGTGTGGCTGATGATGTAGTGGCGGATGGCCTGCACGCCAAAGCGCTCGCGCATCTGGCGGGCGGCTTCAAAGATGGCGATTTCCTTTAGTGTGTGCGCGCCGTAGCTGGCGCCCAGCACACGCAGGGGCCGCGCGTCGTTCAGCAGCTTGACCAGCAGCGCGCGCTTGGCGCTTTCGTGCAGGCTGGCATAGGCGGGCTCGATTCGGGCGGTGGCCAGCAGCTCGGCCACCACCAGCTCGTGCTGGTCGGAGCTTTGGCGCAGGTCCACCGTGGCCAGGTGAAAGCCAAACACCTCCACCGCGCGCATCAGCGGGTGCAGGCGCTGCGCGACCAGCGCCGCGCCGTGGTGCGCCAGCAGCGAGTCGCGGATGGTGCGCAGGTCACCCAGAAAATCTTCGGCCAGCAGGTAGGCGTTTTGCGGTGCCACAGCGTGGCGCGCGGCGTCGCCGCCGGTCAGGGCTTTCAGCGTGGCGGCCAGGCGTGCGTACATGCCGGTCAGCGCGCGGCGGTAGGGCTCGTCCTGGCGGTGCTCGTTGCCGTCGGGTGAGCTGTCGGCCAGCGCCTGCATGGCGGGTGTGCAGCCCACCAGCATCGCCGACAGCGACAGCTCGCTGCCCAGCCAGTGCACTTCGGTCAGGTAATGGCGCAGGGCCACTTCGCTCTGGCGGCGCAGCGCGTATTCCAGTGTCTGCGCGCTGACGTTGGGGTTGCCGTCGCGGTCGCCGCCGATCCACTGGCCCATGCGCAGGAAGCTGGCCACGGGGTGGTTGCCCAGCTCGCGCTCCAGGTCGGCGTAAATCTTGGGGATTTCGCGCAGGAAGGTGGCCTCGTAGTAGCTCAGCGCGTTTTCGATCTCGTCAGCCACCGTCAGCTTGGTGAAGCGCAGCAGGCGCGTCTGCCACAGCTGCAGCACGCGCGAGCGCATCTGCGCTTCGTTGGCGGCCAGCTCGCGCGGTGCCAGCGCGTCGCGCGGCACCGCGCGCGCCTTGATTTCGTCGCGTGCGGTCAGCAGCACGGCAATGTCGCGCTCGGCGTCCAGGATGCTCTTGCGCTGCACCTCGGTGGGGTGGGCGGTGAGCACGGGCGACACATAGGCCGCGGCCAGCACCTGCGAGATGGCCTTGGGTGCAATGCCGGCCCAGCGCAGGCGGGCCAGCGCGACTTCAATGCTGCCTTCCTGCGTGTCGCCCGCGCGCTCGTGCACGATGCGCCGGCGGATGTGGTGGCGGTCCTCGGCCAGGTTGGCCAGGTGGCTGAAGTAGGTGAAGGCGCGGATCACGCTCACCGTCTGGTCGCCTGACAGGCCCTTGAGCAGCTTCTTGAGTGCACGGTCGGCGTCGTGGTCAGCGTCGCGGCGAAAAGCCACCGACAGCTTGCGCACCTGTTCGACCAGCTCGTAGGCGTCCACGCCTTCCTGTTCACGGATCACGTCGCCCAGAATGCGCCCAAGCAGGCGGATGTCTTCCACCAGGGGCCGTTCGTTGTCCCTGGCGCGCCGCGAAGGCGTGTCTTTGCTGGTCTTTTCCACTGTGGGCCCTTCCTCGGTGTGCTTAATTTTTTGGCAGCGTGCATGCTAGCATCGACTCCCTCATAAGCATTACAAGCAGGTTACGACTTTGAGCAACATAGTGATCGCCACCCGCGAAAGCCGCCTTGCCCTGTGGCAGGCCGAGCATGTGAAAGCACTCCTGATCCAGCGCGGCCACACCGTGACGCTGCTGGGCATGACCACCAAGGGCGACCAGATCCTGGACCGCTCCCTGAGCAAGGTCGGCGGCAAGGGCCTGTTCGTCAAGGAGCTGGAGGTGGCGCTGGAAGAGGGCCGCGCCGACATTGCCGTGCACTCGCTCAAGGACGTGCCCATGGAGCTGCCCGAGGGTTTTGCCCTGGCCTGCGTGATGGAGCGCGAGGACCCGCGTGACGCGCTGGTGTCCAACCGCTATGCCTCGCTGGCCGATCTGCCGCAGGGCGCGGTGGTGGGTACGTCCAGCCTGCGCCGGGTGGTGCTGCTGCGCAGCCTGCGCCCGGATTTGAAGATTGAACCCCTGCGCGGCAACCTGGATACGCGCCTGCGCAAGCTGGACGATGGCCACTACGACGCCATCGTGCTGGCGGCTGCGGGCCTGAAGCGCCTGGGTCTGGGCGAGCGCATCCGCGCCGAGTTTGAGCCGGCCGACATGCTGCCTGCGGCGGGGCAGGGCGCCCTGGGCATCGAGGTGCGTGCCGACCGTGCCGACCTGATGGAGGCGCTGGCGC
Organism: Ramlibacter sp. 2FC; assembly: GCA_943372515.1. GTDB lineage: Bacteria > Pseudomonadota > Gammaproteobacteria > Burkholderiales > Burkholderiaceae_C > RAM1. The sequence continues at coordinate 3,770 of CALRYY010000188.1, forward strand.
CGCTGTCGCACCAGTCCACCTGGCTGGCCGTGGCGGCCGAACGCGCCGTGAGCCGCGCCATGGGGGGCAGTTGCTCGATGCCGCTGGCCGCGTTTGCCACCTTTTCGGGTGAATACCTGCAGATCAACGCGGCCTGGGGTGACCCTGAAACTGCCGCACCGCTGCTGCGCGCGCGCAGCGCGGCGGCAGTGGCTGACCAGGCTGCTGCTGCTGCCTTGGGCACCGACGTGGCGCAGCGCCTGCGTGCCGCGGGCGCCCGCTAGGGGCTCGCTGCCCATGCGCGTGCTTGTCACCCGGCCCTTGCGCGACGCGCAGCGCTGGGCGCAAACGCTGGCCGCGCAGGGCCTGGACGCCGTGGTGCTGCCGCTGATCGACATCGCACCGGTTGAAGATGCCCGCGCGGTGCCGTGTCTGGCGGATTACCGTGCGGTGATGTTCGTCAGCGGCAATGCGGTCAGCCATTTCCTTCATGGCGCGCAACTGCCTTTTGCCTCACGCGCCTGGGCACCGGGCCCGGGCACGCGCGACGCACTGCTGGACGCGGGTGTGGATGCCGCGCTGATCGACGCACCGGCAGACGACGCAGCGCAGTTTGATTCCGAATCGCTGTGGCAGCAGGTGAGCGCCCAGGTACGCCCCGGCGACCGCGTGCTGGTGGTGCGCGGGCGCGACCCGCAGGGCCGCAACGCCGGGCGCGACTGGCTTGCCCGGCAGATTGAGGCCGCAGGCGCCCAGGTGGAATTTGTGGCGGTCTATGAGCGCCGCGCGCCCCGGCTGGACGACGCGCAGCAGGCGCTGGCGCTGAGCGCGGCCAGCGACGCCAGTGTGTGGCTGTTCAGCAGCTCCGAGGCCGTGGCCAACCTGCGCGCCTTGTTGCCCGCGCAGTCGTGGCAGCAGGCGCGAGCCGTGGCCACGCACCCGCGCATTGCGCAGGCCGCGCGTGAAGCGGGGTTTGCTGTTGTTTGCGAGTCACGGCCCGCCCTCGCCGATGTGGTGGCGTCGATAGAATCGTTTGCATGAGCGCCACAGAGCCCGACGACCTTT
>CALRYY010000189.1:0-4619 GCA_943372515.1 Ramlibacter sp. 2FC
AGCGTGGACCTGGGTGTGGCGCTGCAGCCCAACGAACACCCCAACCTGGAACCGGTGCAGGCCTGGCGCTGCGCGTTCGCCTGCGTCATGCCCGAAGACCACCGGCTCGCGCAACTGGACGCCGTGCGGCCCGCCGACCTGCGCGGCGAACGCATCATCACGTCGGACCCGAACACACCCTATGGCCAGGCGCTGATGCGCGCTTACGGGCGCGACGCCGCGCGGCTGAACCTGGACCTGTCCGTGCGTTCGTCCACCTCGGCCTGCTGGTATGCGCAGGCTGGCGCCGGCGTGGCGGTGGTCGACCGCACGGTCACGGCGGGCCAGAGCTTTCGCGGCCTGGCCGTGCGGCCGTTTCAAAGCCGCGAACGGCTGGCGGTCAGCATCCTGCGCAACCGCTACCGGCCCATGTCGGCCGTGCAGCGGGCGTTTTGCGAGGTGTTTGACGGCGTCTGGAAAGACGCCATGGGCAAGGACTGAGGCCCCCGCCGCGCGTTGACTATTCCGCCTTGATGTTGGCGCTGCGGATGATGCGCGCGTTGTTGTCCGACTCCGCGGCAATCTGCTTGCCGAAATCGGCCGCACTGCCGCCGGTGGGCACGTTGTCGCTGCCGGTCAGGCGGGCTCGTACGTCGGGCAGCACCAGCGCCTTGTTGATTTCTGCGTTCAGCCGCTGCAGCACGGGCGGGGGCACGCCTGCGGGCGCAAAGACGCCGAACAGTGACGTGAGGTTGGCACCGGCATGGCCCAGTTCGGCCAGCGTGGGCACATCGGGCAAGGTGTCCAGCCGCGCGGGCGCGCCCACGGCCAGCGCGCGCAGCTTGCCGGACTTGATGTGCTGCGTGACGGCGGGCGACGCATTGGTGGACAGGATTTCAAACTGACCTGACAGCGCGTCGTTCATCTGCTGCGCGCCGCCCTTGTAGGGCACGTGGGTGATGTCCACCCTGGCGCCGGCCTTGAGCTGCTCCAGCATGATGTGCCCCAGCGACGCCGGGCCCGACGTGGCCCAGCGCACGGCGCCCGGCTTGCTGCGCGCGGCGGCCAGCAGCTCGTTGAAGTCTTTGGCCAGTGTGGCGGTGGTAGCCAGCAGCAGCACGGGTGAATACATGACGCTGGCCACCGGCGCAATGTCTTTCACCGGGTCGAACGGCGACTTGCCCAGGTGCGGGTTCAGCGCCAGCGGGCTGATGGCGGCAAAGCCCAGCGTGTAGCCGTCGGGTGCTGCCTTGGCCACGGCGTCCATGCCGATGCCACCGCTGGCGCCGGCCTTGTTCTCCACCACCACCGGCTGGCCCAGCGGGCCGGCCAGCTTGTCGGCCAGGGCGCGGGCCACCACGTCGCTCACGCCGCCGGGCGGATAGGCCACCACCAGGCGGATGGGTTTGGCAGGCCAGGCCTGGGCCGCGGCCAGGGTAACGGATCCAAACAGAACCAGGGCAACACCAAGTTTTTTCATCAGTCAGTTCCTTCTGGGGGCCATCTTGCCTTACCCGCGCGGGTGATGCTGCGCATGCAAGGACTTGAGCCGCTCACGCGCCACATGGGTGTAAATGGTGGTGGTAGAAATATCCGCATGGCCCAGCAGCATCTGCACCGCGCGCAGGTCGGCGCCATGGTTGAGCAAATGCGTGGCAAATGCATGGCGAAGCGTGTGGGGCGACAACGGGACAGTGATGCCCGCCGCCAGCGCGTTTTTCTTCACGACGTACCAGAACATCACACGCGTCATGCCCGCGCCGCGCGCCGTGACGAACAGGTCATCGGTCTGCTGCCCGTCGAGGATGGCCGCGCGCGCCTGGCTCAGGTAGCGCGTGATCCAGTCACCCGCGACCTGCCCAAACGGCACCAGGCGCTCCTTGCTGCCCTTGCCCAGCACGCGCAGCACGCCTTCGTTCATGCTGACGTTGAAGGTCTTGAGTGTGACCAGCTCGCTCACGCGCAGGCCGCTGGCGTACATCAGCTCCAGCATGGTGCGGTCGCGCAGGCCCAGCGGCGTATCCACATCGGGCGCGCCCAGCAACAGTTCCACTTGTGCCTCTGTCAATGTCTTGGGCACGCGCAGCGGCTGGCGGGCCGACTGCAGCTTCATCGTCGGGTCGGCCGTGATGACCCGCTCGCGCAGCGCCCAGCGAAAGTAGCGCTTGAACACCGTGAGCCGCCGGTTGGCCGTGGTGGCACGGCTTTGCGCGTGGCGGGCAGCGAAATAGGCATTGAGGTCGGCCTCAGACGAGCCGTCCAGCGACGTGTCCCGCTGCGCCAGCCAGCGGCCATACAGCGTCAGGTCGCGCCGGTACGCTGCCAGCGTGTTTTTGGCCAGGCCCTCTTCCAGCCACAGCGCGTCGATGAAGGCGTCAATGCTGTCGTTGCTGGGGGTGCTCATGCTTGCACGATACCAAACCAAAAAAAGGCCACCCGAAGGCGGCCTCTGAAACAGAAGGCGGCAAGATCCAGTCGCCGCCGGGCCGCCCCAAGGCGACTGCGGCCCCTCGGGGGGCAGCGCAGTACACGCAGTGACAAGCGTGGGGGCCTTTCAATCCAGCTTGAGCTTGGCGGAGTCCACCACCTTCTTGTAGACCTCGAACTCGGCCTTGATCTGCGCCGCAAACTGCTCGGGCGTATTGGCGATCACGATGGAGCCGGTGTCTTCAATGCGCTTGCGCACGGCCGGGTCCTCCAGTGCCTTGCGAACGCCCGCGTTGATCTTGTCCACCACGTCCTTGGGCAGGCCCTTGGGGCCCAGGATGCCGTAGTAGGCCATGCGGTTCACCGGCTCAAGACCCACTTCCTTGAAAGTTGGCACGTTGGGCAGTTCCTTCAGGCGCTGGGGCGCGGCCACCACGATGGGCACCAGGCGGTTGTCCTTGATGAATGGCAGTGCCGAGGGCATGTTGTCAAAAATCATGGGGACCTGGCCGGCCACCGTGTCATTCAGCGCGGGACCCGCGCCGCGGTACGGGATGTGGGTGACGAAGGTGCCGGACAGGTTCTTGTACAGCTCCATCTGCAGGTGGCCGATGCCGCCCGTGCCGGACGAAGAGTACGAATAGCGCCCGGGCGCCTTCTTGATCTCGGCCACGAAGGTCTTGTAGTCCTTGGCCGGAAAGCTCGGGTGCACCGCGATCACGTTGGGCGTGGCGGCAATGTTGATGATGGGCGTGAAGTCGGTCGTGGGGTTGTACGGGATCTTGGGGTTAATGGCGGGGTTGGCTGCCGTGGTGGACACGGTCGCCATGCCCAGTGAGTAACCGTCGGGCGCAGCGCGCACGGTCTCGGTGGCCCCCACCACACCACCGCCGCCGGCCTTGTTTTCAACGATCACGCTCTGGCCCAGGGCCTTGCCCAGCGGCTCGGCGATGACGCGCGCAATGATGTCGGTCGTGCCACCGGGCGCGAACGGCACTTGCAGGCGAATGACCTTGTTGGGGTAGGCCTGGGCAAAGGCGCTGCCCGCGGCCGCAGCGGCGAGTGTCAGCACAAACCATTGACGACGTTGCATGTGGGTTCTCCTTGATGACTTGAAAAAACGGGGGGACCACGGAATCCTATGCGCAATGGCCGCGCGCCACGCTGTGGATTACACATAAGGGCTTACCCCTAAACAGCAGGTATTCTCGGACGGGTGAACTACGCGCAACTGCTTTTCCCCGACTTTTCGCTGATCCTTTGCGGCTACCTGGTATGCCGGTACACCGCGCTGAACCGCACCGTGTGGGAGCAGGTGGAAAGCCTGGTGTACTACTTCCTGTTTCCGGTGCTGCTGTTTCACTCCATCGTGAAAAGCCCGCTGGACCTGGCCGCTGCGTCCAGCCTGATCGGTGCGGGATTGCTGCTGGGCATCACCGGCATCGCGCTGGCGTACAGCCTGCCCCACCTGCCGCTGATCGGCAGGCACATCGACCGGCGCGACCACGCGGCCAGCGCGCAGGTGGCCTTTCGCTTCAATTCGTTCATAGGCCTGGCTCTGGCCGAGCGGCTGGCAGGCGCGCAGGGCCTGCTGTTGATTGCGGTGCTGATCGGCGTGTGCGTGCCGCTGTTCAACACAGGCGCGGTCTGGCCCATGGCGCGCCATGCGCAGCGCGGCTTTGTGCGCGAGCTGGTGCGCAACCCCCTGATCGTCGCCACGGGCACGGGCCTGGCAGCCAACCTGCTCGGATTCGCCATGCCGGTGTGGCTGGAGCCCACGGTCAACCGCATTGGTGCTGCGTCGCTGGCGCTGGGCCTGATGGCCGCCGGCGCTGGCATGCAGTTCGGCATGCTGGCCAGTGGCAAAACGCTGGCGGTGGCGGTGCTGGGCATCAAGCACTTTGTCATGCCGCTGGTGGCGCTGGGCTGCGCGGTGCTGTTTCGCCTGGATGCCGTGCAGACCACGGTGCTGCTGGCGTTCTCGGCCCTGCCTACGGCCTCCAGTTGCTATGTGCTGGCTGCGCGCATGGGCTACAACGGTGCCTACGTGGCGGGTCTGGTGACGTTGTCCACATTGCTGGGCATGGTCAGCCTGCCGTTTGCGCTGGGGGTGTTGCGTTAGCATGCGCAACACTAGGAAAATGGACCGGAGCTGCCCATGAAACACATCACACGCACTGCCGTTTGCGCCGCGCTCGCGCTGACCGGGCTGC
>CALRYY010000190.1:0-4611 GCA_943372515.1 Ramlibacter sp. 2FC
CCGCATGGGACATCTTTACCGTCGCCCGGCACGAAAGCGCGGCACCGCCACACCAGGACCCTGGCCAAGACACCGGCCGGGACACAAGCACCTCAGGCTGAAGGCAGCCACACGGTAAAGCGCGTGCCCTCGCCCGGGGTGCTGGTCACCGTGATGCGCCCGCCGTGCTTGTCTACTGCGTTCTTCACAATCGCCAGGCCCAGCCCCGTGCCCTGGATCCCGCCGACGTTGCTGGCCCGGTGAAACGAGCCAAACAAATGCGGGATCTCATCCGCCGGGATGCCAATGCCCTGGTCCGCCACCTCAAATTTCGCGCCGCCGTCGCGCGCATGCACCGTCAGGTGCACCGCGCCGCCGTCAGGTGAGTACTTCAGCGCGTTGGACAGCAGGTTGCCAAAGATGTGGCGCAAAAGCGCCTCGTCATAGCGCCCGCGACGCAGCTCAGGGTCAAACTCCGTCACCACCTTGCTGGTCGCGTCCGGGTGCTGGGCCCGCGCCTCGTCAATGAACTTGCGCGCCAGCGGCACCAGGTCCACCTCGTGCGGCGAAAACTCCAGCATCTGGGCATCCGCCTTGCCCAGCAGCAGCACCCGGTCCATCATGCGCGACATGCGCTGCACAGCGGCCGAAATGCCGTCCAGCAGCTCGACGCGCTCGGTGGCAGGCAGACGGTCGCCATAGTCACGCAGCAGCTCGCCGGCCGACAGGATGGCCGACAGCGGCGTGCGGAACTCGTGGCTGGTCATGGCCACAAAGCGGCTGCGCAACTCGTTCAGCGCCTTTTGCTGCTCCAGTGCCTCGCGGATTTCCTGCTCGGACCGCTTGCGCTCCGTGATGTCCAGAAAGGTCCAGATCACGCCCGAATCCGGGTCGTTGGGCCGGATGCAGCTGCCCCCCATCTCTACCCACAGCAGCTCGCCGTTGCGCCGGCGCAGCTGGCGCTCGCAGGTGTAGGTGCCATATTCGACCAACGCCGCACGCGCCTCTGTACCAAAGCGCTCCCACGCCTGCAGCGTCGGGTGGATGTATTCGGAGCCCTGGCCGATGAGGACCTGGCGCGGGTAGCCCAGCATCTGGGCAAAGCGCTCATTGACCCATTCATGGCGGCGCATGACCGACAGTACGATGCCCACGGTGGCGCTGTTCAGGATGGCCTCGCGTTCGGACGAGGTGCGCTGCAGCTCGGACTCGAGTTCCTTGCGCGCGGTGATGTCCATGATCACCCACACCGTGCCCTGCGAAAGATCGTGCGCGCTCACCGCCTTGCCCGACATGGACACCCACAGCACGCGGCCATCCACCCGGCGCATCTGCAGCTCTTCGCGAAAGACGTCCCCGCGCCGGATGCTGGCCGCCACCGCCGCGCCAGTGTGCAGGTACTGCTCGCGCGTGAGGTAAAACGGCTCCATCGACTTGATGGTGCTGATATCGCCTTCGGCGCCAAAGATGCTGAACATGGCGCTGTTGGCCCAGCGAAAACGCCCGTCGGGCGTGAGAAAGGCAATGCCCACGAGCGAGTTTTCCAGGATGGTCTCGCGCTCGGCCAGCACGGCCCGGTAGCGCTCCTGCGATTCGCTCAGCGCCTCAACCAGCGCGTGTTCAGCCTGTACGCGTGCCTGGGCCTGTTCCTTTTCGCGCCGCACGACGTTGATGCGGTCCCCCAGGGCAAATGACAGCAACACCATCTCCAGGGCCGAGCCGATCAGCAGCGAATTGGCCGTGATGAGTGTGGACGGCAGGATGCCGATGTTGTGCAGGAACAGCGCCATCACACCGGCAAGCAATGCGGCCCAGGCCGCCAGAAAATAGGCGGCGCCGGGATGGCGCTGGCGCACGCCCTGAACACCAGCGGCAATCACGGCAATCACGCTCAAGGGCGACAGCACCGTCGTCATCCAGGTGGCCACGACGTAGGGCAGGAAAACGGCAGCGGCCAAAGACGCCAGCCACGCCAGCGCCAATCCTTTCAACGCCAGGTCCAGCCGTGGCATGGTGCGGGCCGATTCGATGAAATGGCGCGCAAACAACAGCCCGAACACCGCCGCCGCCGAGTTACCGACATTGGGCGCCGCATTGGTCCACCACAGCCACTGCCCCCAAAAAAACTGCATGCCCAGTCCGGTCAGCGCGCTTTGCGCCATACCCAGGCTCGCCACAAACGCCACGTACAGCAAAAACGCCCGGTCGCGCACCGACAGGTACAGCAGGAAGTTGTAGGCCAGCAACCCCAGCAGCAGGCCAAAATAAAGGCTCAACACCGAATAGGTCTTCTGGTCGCTGGCCCACAGGGCATCGGGCTGCCACAGCCGCAGCGGTGCCGACACCGGGCCCTGTGACGCCACGCGCACATACAGCAGGTGTTCATTGCCCGGCGGCAGCGCCACGCGCAGCACGTGGGTGCGGTGCGGCGCGCTGTCGCGCGGCAGCACGGAGTCCCCCGCGCGGCTGCGGGCCCAGCCGCCCTGGCCATCGGGCACATACAAGTCCACGCTGTCCAGCGGCGGGTAGGCCACCTGCAGCAGCCAGTCGCGCGGCGCGCCCGGTGCAAGCCGCACGGCCACACGCATCCAGATGGCGTCTGGCGTCAGACCAAAGTTGGTGGCCGTGGTGCTGTCCCCCACCAGCTGCAGGCTGGCTTGGTGTGCCGGTTGCAGCACCTCGGCGAGCGTCATTTTTCCACTGCTGTCGCGCAGGTAGCTGACCGCAGGGGCCAGCGAATAGCTGCCCTCCTGGCCCAGCACGACGGGGGCTTGCCCGCGGGCGACGCTCATGCCACCCAGCAACAATGTGAGGGTCAGGACAAGAGCACGAGCAAAAGCCTTCACCCTAAAGCTTCTCCACAACAGAACGCCCAGGCGTAACGCCAAACCGCGCCAAGGTACCCACAGAGGCATCCACCCGGGTCACATCGTCAATCACCCGCAACGTGGTCGTCAATTGCGAGGGCGTCAAATCCACCAGCCCATAGCCCCGCTTCTCAGTATCTGCAAATACAAAATGCGGGTTCTCGGCCAGCCGCGCGGCCAGTTTGCTGTTGTCACCCCCGGCACGCGAAGTAATGCTGGTGCCGCAAAACTCCACCCCAACAGCGGGGCTGCCCGGCACTGCGTAATCGGTCTTCACATGACCTACCCAGTTCTCGTGCACATCGCCGCCCAGGAAAACCGGGTTGGCCACCGCGTGGCGGCGCAGGCTGTCGGTCAGGCGCGTGCGGGCAGCGCCATAGCCGTCCCAGCCGTCGTTCCACAAAAAGCGGTCCGGCCCCGGCCGCCCGTCTCGTGCACCAAACACCGATTGCTGGCCGATCAGGTTCCAGCCCGCGCTGCCCTGCGCCAGCGCGCTGTCCAGCCAGGCCTCTTGCGCGGCGCCCAGCATGCTGCGTTTGGGGTCGTCCCATGCGGGGCACTGCGCCGGATCCACATAGCTGGAGCCCGGCTTGCCGTCGCGGGTGCACACCGGTGCGTCCTTGTACTGGCGCACATCCAGCAGGTACAGGCTGGCCAGCCGGCCCAACTGCGTATGGCCGTGGATGCGCAACGCAGCGCCCGTGGCCAGGCCCTGCAGGGCGCGCGTGAGCACACCGGAGCGCAGCGGCATGTGTTCGTAAAACGCCTGGTAGGCCGCTGCCCGGCGGGCACCAAAGTCAGCCACCAGCGGGCCGCCATTGCCGGCGGCCAGCCCGGCGTAGTCGTTTTGCACCTCGTGGTCGTCCCAGGTCACAAACCAGGGGCATGCCGCGTGCATGGCGCGCAAATCGGCGTCGCTGCGGTGCAGGGCATACCGGCGGCGGTAGTCCTCCAGCGTCAGCGCCCAGCCACCGTCAGGGAACCGTACCGCACCCTGCGCATTGGGGTATTCGTAGATGTAGTCGCCCAGGAACACGACGTAATCGGGCGCGTCGGCACGCATGTGGCGCCAGGCACTGTAGTAGCCGTGCTCCCAGCGCTGGCACGACGCATAGGCCAGCCGCAGGCGCTGCACGGCGGCGTCCGGCGCGGGCGTGGTGCGGGTGCGGCCCGTGGGGCTGGCCGCGCCGCCGGCCATGAAGCGGTAGAAATACACGCGGTCCGGCGCCAGCGCCGGTACCTCCACATGCACTGTGTGGCCCAGCTCGAAGAGCGCCTGAGCCTGCCCACGCTGGGCGATACGCGCGAAGGCTTCGTCGTGCGCCACCTCCCATTGCACGGTCACTGCGGCAGTCTGAGCAGGCACCATCAGGCGCGTCCACAACACCACCGAATCGTGCTGCGGCGAGCCGCTGGCAACGCCCAGCGTGAATGGATCGGCGCTGGTGCGCAGCTGGCCCCAGCCGCTGCGCGGCAACCACAACGTCGTGGCCGCGGCGGCGGCAAGCTTCAGAAGGTGGCGGCGGTCGGTCACGGGCAATGGGGCGCGGTGAGGGGGCATGGGCTTCGGCGCACTATAGAGGATTGATCCCGCCGCCCTGCGGCGCCACCCCGGCCAGCTCGGCCTCGGTGCGCAGCCAGCGCACCAGGTCCTGCGCGTCGGGGTTGGCCTGTGCATGGGGGCTGACCACCACAAAGTAACCGCGTTGGGACGATGCACCGCCCCCAAACGGCGCCACGAGCTGCTTGCTGCGCAGCAACTCCG
>CALRYY010000191.1:0-4569 GCA_943372515.1 Ramlibacter sp. 2FC
AGGGCTGGCGGGCCCGTAAACGACTCTTCATCGCCGTTGCAGTCCAATTTGCAGCGTCGTTTGGCTTGGTTGTCAGGCCACGACAACACGGTCACCAGCGTGGCGTTCTCGCCCGACGGCCAGCGCATCGCCTCGGGCGCCCATGACAACACCGTGCGCCTGTGGGATGCCGCCAGCGGCGAATGCCTGCTCACGCTGCAGGGCCACGGCAACACGGTCACCAGCGTGGCGTACTCGCCCGACGGCCAGCGCATCGCCTCGGGCGCCCATGACAACACCGTGCGCCTGTGGGATGCCGCCAGCGGGCAGGCCTTGCGCTGCCATTGGATGGCGCATCGGGGCAAAACCATTGGACATGCGGTCTGGGCGCCACCGGGCGCCGATCCCTTGCACCCCGCAGGCCACCTGTTGAGCGCCAGCGGCGACGCCTGGCGCCTACTGGCCTGGCAGGCGTGGGACCACCCCAGCGCGCCCGGCCAGTGGACGCGGTTACCTCTGGTCTATTGAGGCCAGCGCCTCGTCAGCCCAGCTGCTGCTCCAGCTGGTGCAGCACCTGGTAGCAAGGCAGCACCCTGGCCACGCTCGCATTGGGCTCACGCCCCTCCTTGATCGCCGCAAAAAACTCACGGTCCTGCAGCTCGATGCCGTTCATGCTCACATCCACTTTGCTCACGTCGATCTTTTCGTCCTTGCCGTTGAACAGATCGTCATAGCGGGCGATGTAGGTCGCTGTGTCGCCGATGTAGCGGAAGAATGTGCCCAGGGGGCCGTCGTTGTTGAAACTTAAAGAGAGCGTGCAGATCGCGCCGTTGGCCGCTTGCAGCTGGATGCTCATGTCCATGGCAATGCCAAGCGCCGGATGGATCGGGCCTTGCACGGCATTGGCTTTGACGATGGGGCTGCCGCACTGGTAGGCAAACAGGTCCACCGTGTGCGCGGCGTGGTGCCACAGCAGGTGGTCCGTCCAGCTGCGCGGCTGGCCCAGTGCATTCATGTTGGTGCGGCGAAAGAAATACGTCTGCACGTCCATCTGCTGGATGTTGAATTCACCGGCTTCAATCTTCTTGTGCACGTACTGGTGGCTGGGGTTGAAGCGGCGCGTGTGGCCGCACATCGCCACCAGACCGCTGGCTTTGGCCTTGGCCACCACTTCTTCGCCGTCTTTCAGCACGTCGCACAGCGGGATCTCCACTTGTACATGCTTGCCCGCGGCCAGGCAGGCCAGCGTCTGCGACGCATGCATCTGCGTGGGCGTGCACAAGATGACAGCGTCCACTTCTTTCAGCGCCAGGCTCTCGGCCAGGTCGGTGGTCACGTGGCCAATGCCGTATTTGGCGGCCACTTCCTTGGTCTTGTCCAGCTCGCGGCCGATCACGCTCACGCATTCCACGCCGTCGATCAGCTTGATGGCGTCCAGGTGCTTGGTGCCGAAGGCGCCGGCGCCTGCCAGGGCTACTTTGATGGTCATTGCTCAGTTCTCCAGAATCAGGTGGCCCACGGCCGTGTTGCTTGCGGGCACATGGTAAAAGCGGTGCTTGACGGTGGGCTTGGGCCCACCCGCCAGATCGGCCATAGCGCCGCGCGCGATCAGCCACATCACCAGCTCAATGCCTTCGCTGCCGGCCTCGCGCACATAGTCAATGTGCGGCACGGCGGCCTGGCCTTCGGGGTCGGCAATCATGCGGTCCAGGAAGGCGTTGTCAAATTCCTTGTTGATCAGGCCGGCACGCGGGCCCTGAAGCTGGTGGCTCATGCCGCCCGTGCCCCAGATGTGCACGTTCAGGTCTTCGTCGTAGCTCTCCACCGCCTTGCGGATCGCCTTGCCCAGGTTCAGGCAACGCCGGCCGCTGGGCACGGGGTACTGCACCACGTTCACCGCAAACGGGATCACCGGGCACGGCCATGCCTGGGGCTGGCCGCACATCAGACTCAGTGGCACAGTCAGGCCATGGTCCACGTCCATCTTGTTCACGATGGTCAGGTCAAAGTCCTGCTGGATCACGCTTTGCGCAATGTGCGCTGCCAGCGGCGCATGGCCCTGCACGCGCGGCACGGGGCGCGGGCCCCAGCCTTCGTCGGCCGGGGTGTAGCTGTCGGCCGTGCCGATGGCAAAGGTGGGGATCATGTCCAGGCTGAAGGCCGTGGCATGGTCGTTGAAGACGAGGAAGATGACGTCGGGCTTGTTGTCCTTCATCCATTGCTTGGAGAAGTCGTAGCCCTGAAACACCGGCTGCCAGTAGGGCTCGCCGGTCTTGCCCAGGTCCAGCGCCGCGCCGATGGCGGGCACGTGCGATGTGTAAACGCTTGCGGTGATGCGGGCCATTATTTTTTCTCCCCTGTCTTTTCGCCAACGTACCGGTTGCCTTCAACCGAGCGGCCACCGCCGATCATCATGTTGCGGTATTCCTCTTCGCTCATGCCCGTCATGCTGCCGGCCATCTGCTGGAAGCTCTTGCCATCCGTCGCGCCGATCTTGGCCAGGAAATAGATGTTGCCACCCAGCTTGATGCACCAGTTAAGGTCGCGCGCCAGCACGGCCTGCTTTTGCTCCTCGGTCATGGCCCATTCGTTCAGGTAGCCACGCTCGTCAGCCTTGAAGCGCGTGCGGTTGTCGGCCTTCATCAGGCTCATGCAGAACTGGTTGAGCCAGTAGCCCTTGCGCGATTGTTCGGCGTCAAAGATCGTCGTGCCGGGCACGTCCAGATAGGGTTTATCAAGTGACATGGTCAGCTCCAGTAAAGGCGCGTCGGGTTGTCCACCAGCAGTTTCTGCTGCAACTCAGGCGTGACGGCGATGTGCGGAATGAAGTCCACCAGCAGCCCATCATCGGGCATGTGGTCCTTCAGGTTCGGGTGGGGCCAGTCGGTGCCCCACAGCACGCGGTCGGGGAAGGCTTCCACCACCTGGCGCGCAAACGGGATCACGTCCTTGTAGGCGTTGCGCTCGCCGTCAAGCGCCTTGGGGCCCATGACGGACAGCCGCTCGGGGCAGCTCACCTTGCTCCACACATTGCTGTGCTCGCGCATGAACTTCATGAACAGCGCAAACTCCGGCCCGTCCACCGGCTTGGTCACGTCGGGGCGGCCCATGTGGTCCACCACCACGGTCGTGGGCAGCGCGGTGAAGAAGTCCCACAGCTCGGGCAGGTCCACCGCCTCGAAGTAGATCACCACATGCCAGCCCAGCGGCTTGATGCGGTTGGCGATTTCTATCAGCTCGTCCTTGGGCGTGAAGTCCACCAGCCGCTTGACGAAGTTGAAGCGCACGCCGCGCACGCCGGCCGCGTGCATGGCCTGCAGCTCGTCGTCTGTCACGCTGCGCTTGACGGTGGCCACACCGCGGGCCTTGCCATTGGAATGCTGCAGCGCGTCCACCAGCGCGCGGTTGTCCGCGCCGTGGCAGGTGGCTTGCACGATCACGTTCTTGTCAAAGCCCAGGTGGTCGCGCAGGGCGAACAGCTGCGCCTTGCTGGCGTCGCAGGGCGTGTACTTGCGCTCGGGCGCGTAAGGGAATTCAGCGCCGGGGCCAAACACGTGGCAGTGCGCGTCCACCGCGCCCGCGGGCAGCTTGAAGGCGGGCTTGCTGGGGCCGGTGTACCAGTCCAGCCAGCCAGGGGTTTTGGTGAAGTCACCGCTTGTAGGTTTGCTCATGGCGGCTTTCAGTCGATGTAACGTAAACCAGCTTTTTCCAGCGGCTCACGCATCTTGTACATGTCCAGCCCAAGAATGCCGCTGGCCAGTTTGTCACGCTTTTCACCTTCGTTGGCTTCGCGCGCGCGGGCGGCGTCCAGCGTCTTTTGCGCCAGCGCTTTGGGCACCACCACCACGCCGTCGTCGTCGGCCACCACGGCGTCGCCGGGGTTCACGATCATGCCGGCGCACACCACGGGGATATTGACCGAGCCGATGGTTGCCTTGATGGTCCCCTTGCTGCTGATAGCCTTGCTCCACACCGGGAAGCCCATTTCCGTCAGCGTCTTCACGTCACGCACACCGGCGTCGATGATCAGCGCGCGGGCGCCGCGCGCCATGAAGCTTGTCGCCAGCAGGTCGCCAAAGTAACCGTCGGTGCATTCAGCCGTGATGGCCGCCACCACGATGTCGCCCGGCTGGATCTGCTCGGCCGCCACATGCATCATCCAGTTGTCGCCAGGGTGCAGCAGTACGGTCACTGCGGTGCCGCTGACCTGTGCGCCTGCATAAATGGGCCGCATATAGGGTTTCATCAGGCCCACACGGCCCATGGCTTCGTGGACGGTGGCCGAGCCCAGGGCGGCCAATCCATCGGTGGCCGCGCGGTCGGCGCGGGTGATGTTGCGGTAGACGACGCCTAGTTCATGCATTTTTCTTCTCTCCTGTTATTGGTTGTGGTTGCGCCTTGTAGTGGTCGTTTTACCTCGCGGCAAAGGCGTGCGCGGACCCCCGGCAACGCTTCACTAAAGCGGTCGCCTGCGGCGACTGCCCTGCGCTGCTCGGTCATGCGGCCCACCGCGGAACTCGCTTCGCGCTGCGCGCTACGCTCTAACAGCCGCGGTGAATCAGTTAACGAAGTGCGCTGCGCGCACGGCCG
>CALRYY010000192.1:0-4376 GCA_943372515.1 Ramlibacter sp. 2FC
AGCCGCGCCAACAAACTCTCTCATCAGGTCTTGTAAGAAGGATCCGTCTTGTCCAGCTTGCGCAAAAGAGCAGGCCACGCAATGTTGGCGCCCTGCCCCGCAGTGACGGTCTTCATCACCTCGGCCAGCCCCTGCAACACACGCGGGTCAATCAATGTGAGTTCACCGCCGCCCTGCGCGTCGATCTGGATGCGGCAGGTGTTCTCGAACGTGTACATCGACAGGAAGGCATCGGCAATCGTGCGGCCCACCGTCAGCAGGCCGTGGTTACGCAGCATCAGGAAGTTCTTGCTGCCGATGTCGGCCTGCAGGCGCGGGCGCTCGTCGTCGCGCAAGGCCACGCCCTCGTAGTCGTGGTACGCCAGCGAAGCCAGCACAAAGGTGCTTTGCTGGCTGATGGGCAGCACGCCGGCCTTTTGTGCGCTGACGGCCACGCCTGCGCGGCTGTGGGTGTGCAGCACGCAGCCGGCGTCTTCGCGCGCCTGGTGGATGCAGCTGTGGATGGTGAAGCCGGCAGGGTTGACGGGAAAGGGTGAGTCGATCAGCTTGTTGCAGGCCTGGTCCACCTTGACCAGGCTGGACGCGGTGATCTCGTCAAACATCAGGCCGTAGGGGTTGATCAGGAAATGGTGCTCGGGCCCCGGAATGCGTGCGCTGATGTGGGTGAAGACCAGGTCGCTCCAGCCGTATAGCGCCACCAGCCGGTAGGCGGCGGCCAGGTCCACGCGCAGCGCCCATTCTTCGGCGCTGACAACTTCTTTGAGGGAGGGGATATGCATGGTGTTTGTCTCCTTTTCGGACGCCATCACACCTGCTTTTCAGTGCGAGGGCTGTCCCGCCTGTGACGTGTTGCGGAACTCGCTGGGGCTGGCGCCCGTGTGTTCGCGGAACACACGGCTGAAGTGCGACAGGTTGCCAAAGCCCCAGGACATGGCGATGTCGGTGATGGGCCGGCCGTGGGGGCCGGCGGCCTGCAGGTCGCGCACGCAGGCCTGCAGGCGCATGCGCTGGATGTACGCGGCGATGGATTCGCCCTCGCCCGCGAACGCGTTGTACAGGTGGCGGCGGCTGCAGTTGAGCGCGCGGGCGATGCCGTCCACGCTCAGCGCCGGGTCGCCCAGGTGCTGCGCCACGTAGGCGCGGATGCGGTCGCGCAGGGCCTCGCGCTGGGTCAGGGCGGTTTCCTGGCCCGACAGCTCCAGCAGCGACAGCTGCACCAGCTGTTTGATGAGCTGGCCCGCGCCCTGGGCGGCGGCCTCGCTCATGTGGGGCAGCTCCTGGTAGGTGTTGCGCATGGTCTCCAGCGCCACCCGGGATATGCCGCTGGCGCCCAGGTGGCGCGCCATGGTGCCCGGCAGGCGCAGGCTGCGCTCGACCAGGTCGTCCTTGGGCACCATCACGATCAGGTGGTCCACGGCCTCGGGGTTGGCTATTTCATACGGCTGGGTGGTGTCGTAGATGATCCAGGCGCCCGATCGCGCGCTGGCCTCGCGGCCTTGTTGTTGCACGGTGGCGCCGCCTTGCCAGGGGGCCACGATCTTCAGGTACGCCGTGTCGCTGGTGCGCGCCATGCCGGGGGTGCGCAGCACGCGGTGGCGGTTGGCCTCCAGCCGGGTCAGGATCACGTCGCCCGCGCGGGACGCCGCCATGTGGCCGTCAAACTGCGTGTCGCCGTAAAAGTCGGACTCCAGCCCGCCAAAGTGCTGCCACACCCATTCGCGCCACTGTGGCGCCCGGTCGCGCGGAGCGACGGCGTCGGTGTTCAGGGTGAGCGTTGGGGCGGTCATGGCAAGGGACGGGGGTGGGTGCGGCTCATTATGGGCGCAGGCCCCCTGCGCGCGCATCGGGGGTGCGGGTAAACCCGAGGCCGCTTGCACGCCGCGACAAATGGTTTGTGCGCGCCCAGCACAGCGGCGCTGGGGCGCTGTTTTTAAGCTTCGCACAGCGCTCACTATCGGCGCCCCAAGGAGACAACCATGGCCCAGCCAATCGTTCAAAAATCCCGCCGTCAGATCATTCAGGGCGCCGCCGCAGCGGTAGGCGCCATGTCTTTTGCCCCCGGGCTCATGGCCCAAGCCGCGCCGGTGCGCGTGGGCTATGCCATGGCCCGCACCGGCCCCTGGACCGGCGGCGCGCAAGTCAGCCAGGAGCCCAACTACCTGCTGTGGGCCGAGCAGCAAAACGCCGCAGGCGGCCTGGACGTGAAGGGCGTCAAACGCCAGATCGAGCTGATCAGCAGTGATGACCGCAGCGACACCGAGACCGTGGTGCGCACCTATGAAAAGCTCATGGGCAGCGACAAGGTCGACCTGGTGCTGCCACCCTGGGGCAGCAATGCCAACTTTGCCGTGGCCCCGCTGGCCAACCGCTTTGGCTACCCGTTCCTGGCGCCCACGGCGTTGAGCAAGCGCCTGATCGAGATGAAGCTGCCGTATTTCTTCCTGCTGCTGCAGCAGCCCGCGCCCATGACCAATGCGCTGGTGGACATGCTCAAGGCCAACGGCTGCAAGACGCTGGCGTGCATCTATGTGGACGACCTGTTCGGCCTGGAGAACTTCGCCGCGCTGAAGGTCGCCCTGCAGGGCAGCGGCATCCAGATGGTGGAAGACAAGAGCTACCCTGGTGGCGTAAAGGACCTGTCGCCGGTGCTGCGCTCCATCAAGGACAAGAACCCCGACGCGTTCGTGGGCTTTACCTACCCGCCCGACACCATCCTGGCCAGCAAGCAGGCCAAGGAAGTGGGCCTGAACCCGAAGTTCTTCTATGCGTCGGTGGGCACGGCCTTCCAGCTGTACAAGAACGTGATGACGCCCGCCGGCGCCGAGGGTGTGCTGGGCATGGGCAGCTGGAACAGCAAGACCAGCGCCGGCGCCAAGGCGTACTTTGACGCGCACACCAAGAAGTTTGGCGGCAAGGAACCCGACCGCTGGGCCAGCGGCGCGACCTGGGCGGGGCTGGAGATCCTGACCAACGCCGTCAAGGCGCAGGGCCTGGACAAGAAGGCCATCCGTGACTACGTGGCGGGCACCACGCACAAGACCATCATGGGCGACATCAGGTTTGTGGGCAGCGAGAACGTGGGCACGCCCGGCACGGTGAGCCAGTGGCAAAACGGCGAGTTTGAGGTGGTGTGGCCACCCAAGCAGGCGACAGCCAAGCTGGTTGCAAGCAAGCCCGTCTGGAAGTAATTACGCCCACCCCCGAGCCGGCCTGACGGCCGCCTCCCCCTCAAGGGGGCAACACCAGCGGCCCGGCAAAGCCGGCTCCGTGGTGTTCGCTGGAACAAACCCGTCTGTCTTAAATGTCTTTTGGTGCCTGGACTGAACTGCTCGCCTCCGGCCTGATCACCGGGGGCATCTACGCGCTGGTGGCGCTGGGCCTGAACCTGCAATACGGGTTGATGCGCATCCTGAACATCGCGCACGGCGAGTTCTTGATGCTGGGCGCGTACCTCACGTGGATGGTGCAGACGCAGTTTGGTCTGAGCCCGCTGCTGATGGTGCCGGTGTCGTTTGCCATGCTGATGGTGCTGGGCTGGGTGATCCACTGGCTGTGCTTTCGCCGGCTCACGGCCACGTCGCCCAACCTGGACATCTTTGAAGCCCGCGGGTTGATGGTGGCGTTCGGCCTGATGTTCCTGGTGCAGAACCTGGTGAGCTACATCTGGGGCGGCGATCTGCGCGGGTATGACTACCTGACCGACCCGGTGAAGTTTGGCGGCGCGCAGTTTGCCGGCAACAAGCTGCTGGTGTTTGCACTGGCGCTGGTGTTTGCCGGCGCGCTGATTGCACTGCTGCGCATGACGCTGCTGGGCAAGGGCGTGCGAGCGCTGATGCAGTCGCCGGTGGGCGCGCAGCTGGTGGGCATTGACACCAAGCGGCTGCATCCGTTGATGTTTGGCATTGGCCTCGGGTTGTCGGGTGTCGCCGGGTGTCTGCTTTCCATGGCGTACACCATCAGCCCTTCGATGGGTGAGCCCTACACGGTGACTGCCTTGATCGTCATCACGCTGGGTGGCTTTGGCAGCATGGGTGGTGCTTTGGCTGGTGGCTTGCTTCTGGGTGTTGTGGAGGCTGTGGGGATGCACTTCACCAATCCTTCTCTCAAGGCTTTGTTGTCTTACGTGGTGTTCATTGGTGTGCTGCTGTTGCGGCCTGAGGGGCTGTTTGCCCGTAGGACTCGTAAGGCATGAACTTCCCTTCTTGTTTACTTGGTGGGCGGCAAAGCCGTGCGCGGACCCCCGTCAACGCTTCACTAAAGCGGTCGCCTGCGGCGACTGCCCTGCGCTGCTCGGTCATGCGGCCCACCGCAGAACTCGCTACGCGCTACGCGCTCCGCTCTAACAGCCGCGGTGAGTCAGTTTACGAAGCGCGCTG
>CALRYY010000193.1:0-4244 GCA_943372515.1 Ramlibacter sp. 2FC
AGTACTGCGCCACATCGCCCTTGGTCAGGCCGCTGGCCTTGTCGATTACGCGGCCCGGGTGGGTCACGCGGGCCGCGCCTGTTGCAGCGCGGGGGGGCGGTGCCGCGCGTTCGCGCAGGATGGCGCGTGCGGGTTTGTCGGTGCGCAGGCCGTGGAACACCGCGTGGCGCACATGGCCTGCGCGCGTCCATTCGGCAAATGACACTTCGGCCAACAGCTCGGGCAGCACCCAGTGCACGCCGCCCAGGCCGGCGGTGGTGCCCAGAGGGCTGCGGTCGGTGCGCAGTGCCTCCAGCTGCGCGGCCAGCGTGGCCAGCGTGCGCTCGCTGAAGCCCGTGCCCACGTTACCCGCATGGCGCAGCGTGCCGTCGTCGCCGTGCACGGCCAGCACCAGCGCACCAAAGCCGCTGCGCCCGCCCTGCGCTTGGGTGTAGCCCGCCACCACAAATTCCTGGCGCAGGCTGCATTTGAGCTTGATCCAGTCGGGCGAGCGGCGCGATGCATAGGGCGCGTCGCGCCGCTTGCCGATCACGCCTTCAAAACCCAGCTTGCAAGCCGATGCCAGCAAGTCGGCCGCTGCCGCGTCCACGGTTTCGCTGAACCGCAGGCTGGCCGGCGGGGTGCGCGCCATCAGCCCGCGCAGCAACGTGCGCCGCTCGACCAGCGGCACGGCGCGCAGGTCATAGCCCATGTAGTAGGGCAGGTCAAACAGCCAGTACTGCATGGCGTTGCTGGTCTGGCCGTCAAACGCCGCCTGCAGCGCCTGAAAGTCGGGCGCGCCCGTGGGCCCGGGAACCACCAGCTCGCCGTCGAGCCAGCCAGAACGCAAGGGCAACTGGGCCAGGGCGTCGCGAATGGCGGTCAGCTTGTGCGTCCAGTCGTGGCCGTTGCGGGTGAAAAGCCGCACGTCGCCTTCGTCCACGCGGGCCAGCAGGCGGTAGCCGTCAAACTTCAGCTCGTACAGCCAGCCTTCGCTGTCGGCGGGGGGCGCTGCGGCCAGCGTGGCCAGCTGGGGGGCCAGCGCCACCGGCAGGCGGGCTGCGCGGGCTTCTGCCGGCAGTACGGCCGCGGCGCTGCGGCGCTTGTTGGGGGTGCGGCGTGGGGGTTCGGGCGCGTGGCCGTCGGCGGCGTCATCGCGGGCATGGCCGTCGTTTTCCTTGATGAGCAGCCAGGCCGGCTTGTCGCCTGCATCGCGCATGCGCACCAGCGCCCAGCGGCCGTGCAGCTTGTCGCCGTGCAGTTCAAATTTCAGCTTGCCCGCGCGCCAGCCCTTGCGGGCGTCTTCCAGGGGCTGCCAGGTACCGCGGTCCCAGATCACCACCTTGCCCGCGCCGTACTGGCCCTTGGGGATCGTGCCTTCAAACCCGCTGTACGACAGCGGGTGGTCTTCCACCTGCACAGCCATGCGCTTGTCGCCGGGGTCCAGGCTGGGGCCCTTGGGGACGGCCCAGCTTTTCAGCACGCCGTCCAGCTCCAGGCGAAAGTCGTAATGCAGGTGGCTGGCCCAGTGCTTCTGCACCACAAAAGCCAGCAGCCCATCGCGCCCGGGTTCGCGGCTGCCGCGGGGTTCGGCGGTGACGCCAAAGTCGCGCTTGGCGCGGTAAGCCTTGAGCGAGTCGCGTGTGGCCATGGGCTCAGGCCGCCTTGCGCCGTACGGCAGTTTTGCGCGCGGCAGGGGCCTTGCGTGGTGCGGGCGTTTTTCGTGCCGCCGGCGTTCTGGACTCTGCGGCCGCATTGGCCCCGCGCAGGCTTCGCTGCAGCAGCTCGGTCAAATCGAGAATCTTTGCGCTGCTGGTGCCCGCAGCTTCCTGCGGCCCGATGTGCTCGACCGAATGGGTCTTGCCCGCCTTGACCTTGCTTTTGACCAAACTCATGATGTCGTCGCGAAACCTGTCCCGAAAGTCGTCGGGCTTCCAGGGGCCGCTCATGTCCTTGACCAGCTGTTCGGCCATGTCCATTTCACGCGGACTCAGCCCCGCCGGCTTGGCGCCTTCGGGTGGCAAAGTCAGCTCCTTGATGGGGCGGATCTCGTCGCTCCAGCGCAGCAGGTTCAGCACCAGCGCGGGGCCTGACGGCACCAACGCAGCCAGGTGCTCGCGCGTCTGGATCACCACGCGCGCAATGCCGATGCGTCCGGTCTTGCGCAGGGTCTCGCGCAGCAGCGCATAAACCTTTTGCCCCTTGTTGATGGGGGCCACGTAGTACGGGCGCTCCAGGTATACAAAGGGCACCTCGGCGGCCTCTACAAATCGTTCGATCTCGATCGTCTGGGTCGTCTTGGGGTAGGCGGCCGTGATGTCGGCGTCGGTCAGCACGACGTATTCACCGTCTTCGTACTCAATGCCCTTGACGATGTGCTCGCGGGCGATCTCGCGCCCGGTTTTTTTGTTGATGCGCTTGTAGCCCACCGGGTCCATGCTGCGCTTGTCCAGCCAGTCAAAGTCCAGGCTGTTGTCGCGTGCCGCCGCGTGCAGGGCCACGGGAATGTGCACCAGGCCGAAGCTGATGGCGCCTTTCCAGAGAACGCGGGGGGTTGTGGTGGCCATGGTGTGGGTGCAGAGAGTGAACCTTGGCACCTTATCGCGCGGCCTGCCCCCCAACCTGTAGGACAAGGCAGCATTTATGCGATTATCCAAAGGCATGCTGCCCCGGCCCCGTCCCCTTTCGCTGCCACCACAGCGCCCGTCTCCGCCGGCGCTGCTGGCGGTGGGTGCGCTGCATGTGGCGCTGCTGTGGCTGATCAGCCAGCAGTGGCCGGTGGCGCAGGCAGTACGCCAGGTGGTGTACCAGTATGTGCAGCCGGTGCGCACGACCACGGCGGATGCCGCGCCCAGCAGCCGCGCCATCACGCGGCCCGCGCCGCCCGCGCTGAGCCTGCGCGCCACCACTGACTTGCCAGTGTTTGCCAACACGCCCGAGACCAGCGTGCCGTTGAAGACCACGCGCCAGCTGCCCGACGTGAGCCAGGCGCCCACGCAAGCGCCCGGCACCCGCAAGCCGGCTGAGACGCCGCCCCCTGTGCCCGCGCCCGTGCCGGTGACGGTAGAGGCCCCGGTGCCGCCTGTGCCCGTGCCGCCCGTGCCCGCGCCTGCAGTGATACCCGAGCCGGCGCCGGAGCCGCCGGTGCCAGCGCCGGCACCCGTACCAGCCCCTGCACCCGCTCCTGTGGCCGCGCCCGTTCCCGCGCCGGCACCGGTGCCAGCCCCTGTGCCTGTGCCGGCTCCGACACCTGTACCCGTGCCCGCACCTCTACCCACGCCTGCCCCAGCGCCCGTCGTGGCACCTGTGCCCGAACCCGCGCCCCAACCGGTTGCCGCACCCACCCCCACACCCGCACCCACACCTGCGCCAGCCGCTCCTGCCCCCGCGCCGGTGGCGCAGCCGGTGGAGCGGCTGCAGGCACCAGTGGTTGAGGTACCTGTGCCAGCCGGCTCGCCCGCCGCAGCCAGTGCCGTGGTGGTGCCCGCGCCCGCGCCGTCGCGCGCCGGTCCACCCGCAGCAGCCCCGGGCAGCGCCAGCCCTGCAGCCACTGCACCCGGGCCAGCGGCTCCTGCCGGTGGCGCTGCGGCAGGTTCACCGGCAGGCGTGCCCGGCGGTGGCCCGGGGGGCGTGCCGGGCGGCGTGCCTGGTGGGGTACCAGGTGGTGTACCCGGGGGTGTGCCCGGCGGTGCACCTGGTGCTGGCCCCGGTGGCATTGCAGGGCAACGCGGCGCCGAGCCCCGGCCGCTGCTGCTGCCCAACTTGCCCCTGTTGCCCGGCCCCTACCGCGTGCAGCCGAGGCGCAGCCTGGCCGACATGGCCAACGAGCAATTGCGCCGCGGCAAGCCGCGCGACCCACTGGCCGACACCATGCAGGACGCGGGCCTGGAAGACTGCGTGCGCGCACCCACCAACACCCCCACGGTCGGCGGCCTGCTGGCCGCGCCGGGCCTGGTGGCGCGGGCGCTGTCCGGGCGCTGCCCCAAGTAAAGGCGCGGGTAGCGCGATGGAACTGCGCCAGCTGCTTTACTTTGTGCGGGTGGTCGAGCTGGGCAGCATGAGCCGTGCAGCGATCGACCTGGAGCTGGTGCAGTCCACCCTGAGCCAGCAGATCAGCCGGCTGGAGGGCGAGCTGGCCACCCGGCTGTTGCAGCGCAGCCCCAAGGGCGTGGTACCTACCGAGGCGGGCCTGGCGTTTTTTCGCGAGGCGCAGCTGGCCCTGCGCCATGCCGAGCAGGCGCAGCGCGCGGCGCGCCCGGCGCGCC
>CALRYY010000194.1:0-4155 GCA_943372515.1 Ramlibacter sp. 2FC
CCGCCATCGGCTACTTCGTCCATCAGGGCCTGCGCAAACCGGGTCCCCAAACGCCGCGTCATCAGGTGGGTGGCTTCCGTCAGAACGGGCCAGGTGGTTACCCAGCCCTCCTGCACCGTGGGCGCCGCCGCCTTGGCGCGCTCATGCCAGGCGTCGCGCTTGTCCAGCAGGGCGTACAAAAAACCGGCGTCCACGGCGATCATACGGCGGGGCCGGCCTTGCGCCGGGCGCGTTTGGCGGCCGGTTTTGTGGCCGGGCCGTATTTCTCGTCCAGCCCCTTGTCCAGATATTTTTTGACGTTGGCCGAAACGTCGGTCAGCCCGCTGTCGCCCTGGCCGATCAGGCGCGACAGGTGCTTGAGCTGCCCGGTGCCGGAGCGCACATGGCGGTAGTAAAAGTCAACACTTTCGCGCAGCACGTCGCTGACCTTCATGCCGGTGCTGGTGGCCAGGTATTCCACCTGCTTTTCTGCCACCCCTTCAAACCTTGCATTGACGCGCATGATCAACTCCTGTGCAAACGCACCCATTGTATGACAGTGCATGACAAAATTTTCAAGGAGCAAGAACGATGATCGAACGCACCCTCTTCAGCGCCGACCACGAGGCCTTTCGCGACAGCTTCAGGCGATTCTGTGAAAAAGAAATCGCGCCCCACCACGATGAATGGGAAGAGCAGGGCTATGTGGACCGCGCGGTGTGGAACAAGGCCGGCGAGAACGGTTTTCTATGCATGACCATGCCTGAGGAGTTTGGCGGCTCGGGCGCCGACAAGCTGTACAGCGTGGTGCAGTTTGAAGAGCTGAACGCGCGGGGCCTGACCGGCATAGGCTACAGCCTGCACAGCGAGATCGTGGCGCCGTACATCCTGCACTACGGCACGCCTGAGCAAAAGGCAAAGTACCTGCCGAAACTCGCCAGCGGCGAGATGATTGGCGCCATCGCCATGAGCGAGCCTGCAGCCGGCAGCGATCTGCAGGGCATCAAGTCCACAGCCATCAAGCAACCCGACGGCAGCTACCTGCTCAACGGCAGCAAGACCTTCATCACCAATGGCTGGCATGCGGACCTGGTGATTGTGGTGGCCAAGACCAACCCGGACGCGGGCGGCAAGGGCACCAGCCTGCTGCTGGTGGAGCGCGGCATGAAAGGGTTCGAGAAAGGCAAACGCCTGAAAAAGCTGGGCCTGAAGGCACAAGACACCAGCGAGCTGTTCTTTGACAACGTGCGTGTGCCGGCCGACCACCTGCTGGGCGGCGCTGCGTTTGAAAACAAGGGTTTCATCTGCCTGATGGAGCAGCTGCCCTGGGAGCGCCTGCAGATCGCCATAGGCGCCATTGCCGCAGCGCAAGCCGCCATTGACCAGACCGTGGCCTACGTAAAGGAGCGCAAGGTTTTCGGCCAGCCCGTGGCCAATTTCCAGAACACCCGCTACACCCTGGCCGAGCTGCAGACCGAGGTGCAGATTGCCCAGGTGTTTGTGGACAAGTGCACCGAGCTGGTCTGCCAGGACAAGCTGGACACGGCGACCGCCAGCATGGCCAAGTACTGGTGCAGCGACCTGCAGTGCAAGGTCATGGACGAATGCGTGCAACTGCACGGCGGCTACGGCTACATGTGGGAATACCCCATTACCCGCGCCTATGCCGACGCGCGCGTGCAGCGCATCTACGGCGGCACCAACGAGATCATGAAAGAGGTGATTACCCGGGCGATGGGGTTGGGCGGAAAGTAAGGCCCGTCAAGGCGCGACGTCTGCGAACGCGGCAGTAAAGGCATCGGCGCTTCCGGCCTGCAGGAAGGTCAGGGCACACGTCAGCGCGGCATCCGCCACAAGGTTGGGTGCAGCGCAATGGCTTTGTGCCACACGAATGGCTGGGCCCGTCGCCGTGCCAGTGCCAGCGCGCACCTCCGCTTGGGGCAGGGTCAATTCCACATCGGGCACCACGCCCGCTTTGTTCACCGTGCGGCCCAGCGGGCCGTAGTACAGCGCGCTGGTGAGCTTGACGGCGCCCCGGCCTTCGCCCAGCGCATAGGTAGTCTGCACGCTGCCCTTGCCAAAGCTGAGCTGGCCCATGACGGTGGCGCGGCCGTTTTCCTGCAGGGCGGCGGCCACCAGCTCGGACGCCGACGCGGAAGCTTTGTCCAGCAACACCACCAGGGGCAGGCCTGCCAGCAGCTCGGTGCTGTCGGCCTGCCAGGTGCGTTCGCTGCCGGGTGTGCGACCGCGCATCGAGGCAATTTCGCCCCGGCTCAAAAACGCATCGGCCACGCGCACCGCTTCGCGGACCAGGCCGCCGGGGTTGCCGCGCAGGTCCAGCACCACGCCCCGGGGTTGGTGGGAGGCGGTGGCCTGGGTCACAGCGTCGGTCATGGCTGCGGCCACGGGGCCGCTGAACGATGACAGGCGCAGCACCAGGGTGTCGCCCTCCATCTGCCAGCGCACCAGTTGGCGGCGAATGGTGTCGCGCGTCAGCGCCAGCGTGAAGTCGTCTGCGCCGTCGCGCCGCACCACCAGTGACACCTGGGTGCCCACGTCGCCGCGCATGCGTGCAATGGCGTCGGCCAGCGGCACGCCGCGCATCGGCTTGTCGTCCACCTGCACGATCAGGTCGCCCGCGCGCAGGCCGGCTTTGGCTGCGGGACCGCCGGGCATGGGGGCCGTGATGCGCACGCCGGCATCAGACGACTCAATCTCTATGCCCAGACCCACAAAGCTGCCGCCGGACGACGCCTGGTCGTTGCGGTAGGCCTTTG
The DNA here is from genome assembly GCA_943372515.1 of Ramlibacter sp. 2FC. Classification (GTDB taxonomy): domain Bacteria; phylum Pseudomonadota; class Gammaproteobacteria; order Burkholderiales; family Burkholderiaceae_C; genus RAM1. The sequence goes on from CALRYY010000194.1 coordinate 2,757, forward strand.
CATCCAGGTAGCGTGCATAGGGGTCGAACGAGCGCAGCGCGGCGTTCATGGCGGTGCGAAAGACCTCGGCCGGCTCGCCGCTGCCGCTGGGCAAGGGGGCCAGCACCTTGGTTGCAGCAGCCGCCAGTGCGGCAAAGTCGGCTTCGGTGGCGTGGCTGCGTTGCACACGTTGCAGCACGGTGGCCAGCAGGTCGCGGTGCAGGTCGGCTTGTTCCCCGGGTGTGACGGCGCGGGCGTAGGCTGCCTGCAGGGACGTCAGGATGTCATCGCTCAAGGGCTGCGCGGGCGATGCCCAGGCGCAGGCCGCTGTGGCCAGCCATACAACCGTGGCGGCGGCAGGTCGGCGCAGGATGTAGTGCAGTTGGGGCATGGCAGGACGGTAGTTGTCGGTTGGGTGTGGGGTCAGGCCTCTGGCGCCAACCCCATCTCCAGCAATGACCCGAATTCGGTCGCAAAGTTCACCGACACCCGCGCATGCACTGCGCCCTGTTCGTCATAAAAGCTGCGCCGGCCCCGGGTGGCAAACACACCTTCGTGCCACACATTGGGGTGCATCAGCAGGCCCTGGCCGCCCTTGAACCAGAAGCATTTGAAGTCCTGCGGCTTCACGTCGTCGCCCGGCAGCGCCATGGGCACCAAAAAGGGGCCCGGTTCGTTGGGAAAGAACATCTGCCCGCCGTCGGGGTGGTAGTTGCAGTGCCACAGCAGCAGCCGTGTGGGGTCGCGGCGGTGGGCGGTACTGGCCAGCTCGGGCAGGGTGCTGTAGCCCAGGATGTAATGGCCGCCCACGGCATCGTTTTTGCCGTAAAGGATGTCGCCTTCCCATTCGCTGATGAAGTTACCCACGGTGGTGCCACCTTCGTTGCCGCTGTCCACATCCACCGGCCGCCAGCCCTGGGAAGGCCAGCGCATGATCTCCACCTTGTGCTGTTTGGGGTCGTCCACCAGCAGGCCGTAGCCCAGCAGGCTGTCGGCGGTGGCTTCCACGACCGGGATGCGCACCGCAGCCAGGCCCGCCGGCAGGTTGGGGTTCAGGTAATCGGGCGCGGGGGCAGGGGGAATGAGCTTCATGAAAAAGCATGTTTGCGCATACCATGCCCACCGCGCAAGTGTTTTTTGCAATCACAACAACGGAGACAGCATGGCGCAGACAGAAACGGATTACCTCATCATCGGCGCGGGCGCCTCGGGCCTGGCGTTTGCCGACACGCTGCTGGACGAGCTGCCTGACGCGCACATCACCATCGTGGACCGGCGTGGCTTGCCCGGCGGACACTGGAATGACGCCTATCCGTTCGTCAACCTGCACCAGCCGTCGGCCTTTTACGGCGTCAACTCCCTGCCGCTGGGCGCCAACCGCAAGGACACGGTGGGCACCAACAACGGCTATTACGAGCTG
>CALRYY010000195.1:0-3942 GCA_943372515.1 Ramlibacter sp. 2FC
AAGCCGGCGGCTTTGCCAGCCACCCGGTTGTACTTTTCTGCCAGGCCCACCTTTTCCGTGGCCTGGGTGACCACGGGCAGGAACTTCACGGCCAACGGCTCGCGCGTTTTCTCGGCAAAAAAGGTGGTAACTGACGTATCGCCGCCACCCAGGATCTTGCGGGCATCGTTCACGTTCATGGACTTCACCGCATTGACGAGCAGGTCCCGGGCCATGGGCACAGCGGCTTCCGCCGCGCGGTTCATGGATGTGACCAGTTCATCCACCCGCTTGCCTTGGCCCAGTGATTTCAGGATTTTTGCGCCGTCTTCCAGAAATCCGGGCAAAGGAATTCGAACTTTCGGGTTGCCCAGGAATCCATCTGCCTTGCCCAGCAGGTTGACTGCCGCCAGCGCACCTTTTTCGAGCGCGGTACGCAGGCCCTGTGAAGCCTCAGTATCCGTCAGGTCCTTGAGCGTGAGCGCATGGGCCTGTTGCAGGGCCGCCATAGCCAACAAACCCAGCGTGGCAGTGGCGGCGGAATTAAACTGGCGTCGGTCCATGGTCTAGCCTCTCGATAAATGAAAAAACCTGTTCTGTATGGTGCCGCAGCTGCGGTGGTCCTGGCAATCGCCGGGGCCGTATTTCTGGCCACAGGCAGCAGCGCTGCGCCGGAATCGACGTTTGTGTTGCTGGACGGCTCGCGCAAGACCACCACCGACATGAAGGGCAAGGTCACCCTGGTCAACTTCTGGGCCACGAGCTGCACCACCTGTGTGGCCGAGATGCCCAAGATCATTTCCACCTACGACAAGTACAAGGCGCAGGGCTACGACACTGTGGCTGTGGCCATGAGCTACGACCCGCCCAGCTATGTCGTCAATTACGCCGAGACCCGCAAGCTGCCTTTTAAGGTGGCCATTGACAACACGGGGGCCGTGGCCAAGGCGTGGGGGGACGTGCAACTGACGCCCACCACTTTTGTGGTCAACCGGCGCGGCGAGATTGTGAAGCGCTACATAGGTGAGCCCGATTTCGCCGAACTGCATCGCCTGATCGAAAAGCTGCTGGCCGAAGGCTGAGCCTTGCCGGCGGAAAGCAAAAAAGCCTGCCGGTGGGCTCCCCGGCAGGCTTTTTCGTTGTGGCGCTGCGGTTTACTGCGCGCGGTAGGCGTCGTGGCAAGCCTTGCAGGTGCCGGCAGTGGCACCAAACGCGGTCTTCACAGCGTCCAGGTTGCCGGTTTTGGCGGCGGCAGCCAGCTTGGTGGACTCGGCGATCAGCTTGTCGGAGGCTTCCTTGAACTTGGCCTGCTCGGTCCAGATTTCGGCTTTGGCCTTGGTCGGTGCGCCCTTGTCGGTGCCGGCGCCAAAGCCTGCCCAAGGCAGTTTGGCCATGTCGGCCACGACGTCAGCGTTGTCAGCAGCAGCCTTGGCATCGAACGGGATGCGGCCGTTGGCCATGGCACCGATGCGGCCAAAATGCTGCGCCATCACGAACAGCGAGCTCTGGCGGTACTTGATGGCGTCTTCAGGTTTGGCAAACTGGGCCGATGCCGGCGCGGCAACAGCCAGTGCGGCTGCAGCCAGGGTAAGGGATGCAATGATTTTCATGTTTGTGCTTCTCCGTGGGTTAAAAACTGTAATGCCCATCCCGCCTGAGTATGCGTGAGACAAAAAGTTCAGCCGGAACTATTTGCCTCAGGGAATTTACTAATCGGTGGTGCCTATCATGGGCGCAGCAAAATACAAGCCAATGACAGGCCGGGTACGGCCGAAGCAACTGACGAGGGAAACAATATGACAAACAAAGTACGGGTCTGGGATCTGCCGACACGGTTCTTTCACTGGGCGCTGGTCGCCTGCGTGCTGGGGCTGGTTGTCTCCGGCAAGGTGGGCGGTGCCTGGATCGATTGGCATGCCCGGTTCGGCTATGCGGTGCTGGCCCTGCTGCTGTTCCGGCTGGTCTGGGGCCTGGTCGGGGGGCGGTGGTCGCGTTTTGCATCGTTTATTTATTCGCCCTCCAGCGTCATCAATTACCTGAAAGGCCGGGCGCACCCCGACCACCTGATAGGTCACAACCCGCTGGGTGCAGGCTCGGTGTTTGCCATGCTGCTGGTGCTGGGGGCCCAGGTGGGTACTGGGCTGGTCAGCGACGACGAGATTTCTTTCACCGGGCCGCTGAACCGGTTTGTGTCCAGCGCCAACGGCTTGCTGGCCACCTGGTACCACAAGCAGGTGGGCCAGTGGCTGATGATCGGGTTGGTGGTGTTGCACATTGCGGCCATCCTTTACTATCTCTGGAAGAAAAAAGACAACCTCATCAGGCCCATGCTGAATGGCGACAAGGCCGGGTCAGCTGCATCGTCGCGGGACGACGCCGCATCCCGGCTGGTGGCGGCGGTGATTTTTGGCATTTGCGCCGCGTTTGTGTACTGGCTTGTCACTTTGAAGCCCTGATTTTCGGAAACATCTCGTAACATTGGCTCCGAACGTCGTTTCACGGGATTCTTCATGGGTTGGTTGGGCCGGGCCGCGCAGCGCGCGCTAGCCCTTGTATTGTTGTTTCTGAGTGGCTGGGCTGTTGCACAGGTTTGCGCCGTGCCTCAAAACAATGGCGCGAACGTTTCCTCCACTGCGGGGCAAACGGTCAATGGCTACTTCACTCCCGCCAATGGCAGCTACAGCGCGGGCAGCCAACCCACCATCACTCTGAGCGGCGCACGAGGCTCGACCACCTGGGCCACCGGCGATCTGGCGCTGATCATCCAGATGCAGTGCGTGGACATGGACCGCACCGACAGCGACACGTACGGCGACGGGGCGGCTGGACGGCCCGCACAGGGCTATCTGGAGACCACCGGTACCTGCAAGGCCGGCCAGTATGAATATGTGCCCGCTGGCGTGGGCACTTCTGGAACCAGTTTTGTCGCCGGTGCCACCCTGCAAAACACGTACGTTCAAGCCAACCCGACGGCAACTACACCGCGGCGCAGCTTCCAGGTCATCCGCGTGCCCCAGTACGGCAACCTGACGCTGGGTGGCACCCTGATCGGCCTGGCCTGGAACGGCACCAACGGCGGCGTGCTGGCGCTGGACGTGGCCAAGACACTCGCCTTCAACGGGCAGACCCTTGACATGGCAGCGCGCGGCTTTCGCGGCGGCGGCGGACGCCAGAGCACAGTCAGCAGCAACAACCCGCAGCGCAGCCGCGAGGCCGACGGCCTGGCCAATGCATCCAAGGGGGAAGGCATTGCCGGCACGCCCCGATACCTGTGGGTGGACGACAGCCCGTTTGACCGGTCCACCATTGCCGGTACCTACGTGGACAGCTCTGCACAGGGCTACGTAGGCTACCCTGGTACAGGCACCACGGCCGACTTCGACTTTGCCCGCGGTGCGCCAGGCAATGCCGGCGGCGGCGGCCAGTACTTTGACGGCAATTACCACAACGGCGGTGGTGGCGGCGGTGGCAACGGCGGCACGGGCGGGCGCGGCGCATTCGGCTGGCGCGCTGCAGGCTGGGGCACGGTGCTGAGCGACTATTCCAATATCGAGGCAGTGACGGGGCAGCATCTGGCCGCTTTTGGCGCCGGTGCGTTCGGGGGCGCCAGTGTGGCGCGCGTGGTCCTGGGCGGCGGTGGCGGCGCTGGTGACGAGAACGGCAACTCCGGCGACGCCAACGGCCCGCTGTCGCGCGGCCGCACCAGTGGCGCAACGGGAGGCGGGCTGGTGATGATTCGTGCAGGCAGCCTGAGCGGCAACGGCACGATTGACGTGCGCGGCGGAGCAGCCAATGACCAGCCGCTCAATGATGCAGCCGGCGGCGGCGCGGGCGGCGGCAGCGTGGTCGTGGTCTCGCCCAACTGGACATCCGGGGCGCTGACCATCGACGCACAAGGCGGACGCGGTGGCGATTCGTGGCTGGGTGGCGGCTCCGCACACAGCGGCGGCGGAGGCGGCGGTG
>CALRYY010000196.1:0-3853 GCA_943372515.1 Ramlibacter sp. 2FC
CTCTGAGGATTGCCACGGGCAGGACCTGAACCTTACACTGCCCTATCGCCGCCACCTCGGGCGGTTCAGTCCAACACGGTTTATCTGCCGCAGGAGGCAATCTTGGTTTCTTCAGTGTCGGCCTTGCGGCAGATAAACGCTATTCGTTATGCGGCAGACTAGCGTGACCACATTCCGAGTTGCAGCAGTTCTTATCGGCCTGGGCATCCTTGCGTTGGCGGGCTACAAGCTTTGGACGGCTACGGAACACGCCTTGGCAACCGGGACTGTGCTCCTTGGGGAAACGACGAGATCCCCGGTCTTTAGAGGTGCGGAGTGGCCATATGCCGATGCGTGGGCATACATCGCCGGCTGGCTTTTCCTGGGGGGCGGTGGCGGCGCACTCGCGATTTCCTCCAGCAAACGTTTGTGGCCACTGTTGCTTACGCCTGTCTTTTTTGTGGGAGGCTTCATGCTCATTGCGGCTGCCCCGATACTCGGGACCGCGAAAGGTGTCGCGCTGTTTCTGGGTGTCATGGCAACGGGCATTGTGGTCGCTGTTCTACTAGCGTTGCGGAGTTCAACGCGCCAAGAGCGCGAGCACGTCAAGCAAGTGGAGCGTGGCGGCGAGGGTGAGCATGCCGCATAACATGCCAGTCGACCGGACCGCCTACGGCGTACGGTCACCTTCACGTTAGGCGTCACGTGAGATTCATTGCGGTCATCTTTACCGTCCTTGGCCTGTCAGTCGCGCACGCGGGTGCTGAGTGTGGTCCGTCAAAGCCTGAGGCCTGGGACCCATTTTTCGCCAACTACTCCGCATCGCATGCCTTTGAAGTGAAGCGTACGAAATATCCGTTAAAAACCCTTGTTTGGGAGTACGGGTTGGATGCAAACGGGAAGGATGCGTCGGCGCCGAAGCGCTCCACAGTGTCCCGAGCTGACTACAGCAAGGACCGCAAGAGCCTCAGCGCCCACTGGCTCGAGCATGGAATGCAAACCAAGTTGCACTCGAAAGCGGCTTCCGCCGTGGTGCTGGATGTCTTCCAGAAGAACACTGACTATTCAGTTCTGTATCACTTCCGCCAACTATCAGGCTGCTGGTTCCTGATCCAAATCGAGAACCGGTCCCTGTAGCTACGGCCATGTCGCAGTTGCGCGGTGACGCCTAACCCCTCGTATATGGACTCCCCTCAACGGCAAGAGGCTGATCGATAGATTGGCTGTTGGGGAAACACCTGCAGTCGTATATCCGGCATCTGTTGTGGGATCGTATGCGTCCCGTGCCGACATGGAATCTGCGTCACCGATGCGCCAGTCGCTACGAACGGCAGGCAAGCTGCCGTGAGAGGTATCGGCAACGGTGTGTGATGGTTCTCCAGCAAAGACATCGTTAGCGTACCAATCCTGCCGGCTGCAAGGCTGTGGGTGGGGCCGGCGGCGCGCCTCTTTGGCGCCGAGCACCGCAGGAATCGAGGGTCGGTCCGCGCCAGCGGACAAGCGTAGGAGCGATTTTTGCGATGGCGCGTTCAGCGCCTATCGCACAAATCGACCCGTAGCGTCCCCTCGATTCTGAGGAGCGCAGGGCACCCCGTAGCGCAGCGAAGGGGCGCCAAAGTGAAGCGCCGACGGCCCCACCCACAGCCTTGCGTGCGATGCCGGGATTGCTATCGGAACTTCAACCCGGCGGCTTGAACGCCTTGCGCGCGGCCAGCGCCTTGTCCCGCGTGGCGCACCCTTCGTAGTGGTCATTGACCAGCCCCATGGCCTGCATGAAGGCATAGACGGTGGTGGGGCCCACAAAGCTCCAGCCGCGCTTTTTCAGGTCTTTGGAGATCGCCACGGATTCAGGTGAGGTGGTGATGGCGCGCAAGGCCTCGCGCGTGATGCGCTTGGGCCGCGATTTGGCATCGGGCTCGTGCCGCCAGAAATACGCGGCCAGCGAGCCGAATTCGTCGCGCAGCGCGATGGCCTTTTGTGCATTGTTGATGGCCGACACGATCTTGCCGCGGTGGCGCACGATGCCGGCGTCAGCCACCAGCCGCGCCACATCGGCGTCATCAAAGCGCGCCATCTTTTCCACCTCAAAGTTGGCAAAGCCCGCGCGAAACGATTCACGCTTGTTCAGAATGGTCAGCCAGCTCAGGCCGCTTTGAAAACCTTCCAGGCAGATCTTTTCAAACAGCCGGCGGTCGTCCGCGACCGGGAAGCCCCATTCACCATCGTGGTAATTGCGGTAAACCGGCGTGGCCTGGCACCAGGTGCAGCGGACCACGTGCTCGTCGTCGGCAAACAGGCCGTCGGGCAGGGTTTGTGGCATAGGGTGCGTCACTGTGTCTCCTTGGGTATCAGATGGTGGCCACCAGGCGGATGGACGATGTGAGTTCTTCGAGCTGGAAGTGCGGGCGCAGGAACATCACCGCGTTGTAGGCGCCGGGCGAGCCCGGCACGTCGGTCACCACCACACTGGCCTGGCTCAACGGGAAGCTGGCCTTGGCGTCCTGGGTGGCGTTCTCGTCCAGCAGCACGTACTGCGAAATCCAGGTGTTGAGGAAAGCCTCGACGTCGCCGCGGGTCATGAAGCTGCCGACCTTGTCGCGCATGATCACCTTGATGTAGTGGGCAAAGCGCGACGCGGCCAGCATGCAGGGCATGAGCGCGGACTGCTTCGCATTGGCGCTTGCGTCGCCCGGATTGCAATGCCTGGGCGCGCTGGTGGTCTGCCCGCCAAAGAACGCCGCCGTGCCCGTGCCCTTGCAGTGGCACAGCGCAATGAAGCCCAGGTCGCCCAGTTCCTTTTCGAGCCGGTCGGTGATGGGCACCTCGGTCGGGCACAACAGCTGCCCGGCGCCAGAGTTGTTGGGGTAGATCGGGCCGGTGTACAGCGGCAGCCCTTCGATCAGCCCGCCGCCTTGCACGCCGCGGATCGCCGCCGTCCAGGCATACAGCGAGAACGCGTTGGTGATGCGCTCGGCCAGCATGTAGGACGCATTGCCCCAGAGGAAGTCGCCGTGGCTGGATGCGTCGGCATTTTCCTCAAAAGCCATACCTTCCACCGGCATGCTCTTGGCGCCGTAGGGCAGGCGCAGCAGCACGTGCGGCAGCACCAGCGTGACGTAGCGCGAATCTTCAGAGTCCCTGAATTCCTGGAAGCCCACGAGCTCCACCCCTTCAAGGATCTTTTCCAGGTCGCGCGGGCGGGCCAGGTCGGTGAAAGTGTCCATGCCAAAGATGGACGCAGACGCCGCAGCAATGAACGGTGCGTGCGACGCGGCGGCGATCCCGGCCATCCTGGACAGGAAGTCGATGTCCTGGGCGCTTCGGCCCACCTCGTACCCACCCACCAGCAGGCTGTAGGGCTCACCGCCCGGCGTGCCGTAGCCTTGCTCGCAGATCATCTTGAAGATATGGCTCTGGTCCTTGTCCACCGCCTTGTCCATGTCGTCCAGCAGTTCGAGCTGCGTGGCGTTGCAGACATACAGCTTGAGCATCTTGCCGGTCTCGGCCCGTGACACCAGATAGGCCAGGCCACGCCAGGTCGCCTCCAGCGCCTGGAAGTTGGGGGCATGCATGATGGCGCGCAGCTGGACGCCCAGCTGGTCGTCGATCTGCGCGACGCGCTGGTCAATGGCCACAGCCGCGCTCACGGGCTTGCGCCCCGGCACGCCCGGCTGGTCCAGCGAGCCCAGGATGTCAGTCACGAAGTAGCCCAGCGGCGCCATGAAACGCAAGCGGTCGTCGTCGGTCTTCAGGCCGGCCGCGTCCAGCAGCGCCATGACGGCAAGGAGACCGGTGAATGCAGCGGATGGTGCCGGCGCCGGCGTGGGCGGGGGCGATGCGGGTTGCAGCACCATCAGCATGTTGTCGGCAAACC
>CALRYY010000197.1:0-3666 GCA_943372515.1 Ramlibacter sp. 2FC
TCGAGCGCAGCGCGCAGCGCGTAGCGAGTTCTGCGGCGCGACCCTGCGGCGAGCACCGCAGTGCAGTCTGCGCAACGCGCAGACCGCCACAGTGTGAGCCCCCGCCGGGTACCGCCTGCCGCGAAGCCGCGAGAGAAACAGTACAACGACCCAAAAAACACATCTCAAACATCCGCCAACTCCCGGATGTGCGCCTCCACGCTGCGGGCCAGGGCACTCAGGTTGTAGCCGCCCTCCAGGCACGACACAATGCGCCCGCCTGAATGGCGCCGCGCCACGTCCTTGATGCGCGACGTGATCCAGCTGTAGTCGGCCTCGGTCATGCCCAACTGGCCCAGATCGTCTTCACGGTGGGCGTCAAAGCCCGCGCTGATGAAGATCATCTCGGGCTTGAAAGCGTCCAGCCGCGGCATCCACGACGCCTCGATCAGCTCGCGGATATCCATGCCGCGGGTGTAGGGCGGCACCGGCAGGTTGAGCATGTTGGACGCCGGGTTGTCGGTGCCCGAGAACGGGTACAGGGGGTGCTGGAAGATGCCCACCATCAGCACGCGCGGGTCGTTGCTCAGGATGTCTTCGGTGCCGTTGCCGTGGTGCACGTCAAAGTCCACCACCGCCACGCGCTGCAGGCCATGGCGCTCCAGCGCATAGCGCGCTGCAATGGCCACGTTGTTCAAAAAGCAGAAACCCATGGCCTTGTCGCGACAGGCATGGTGGCCTGGCGGGCGCACCGCGCAAAAGGCGTTTTCCAGCTCGCCGGCGATCACGGCGTCGGTCGCCGCCAGCGCAGCGCCTGCCGCACGCAAGGACGCCGCCCAGGTGTGGATGTTGATGGAGGTGTCGGGGTCGATCTGCGCGTGCGTCGGGCCGCCGGCGGCGATCTCGTCGGCCAGCTGGTCGCTCAGGCCGCGCAGGGCGGCCACGTGCATGCGGCCATGGGCCAGCTCCACATCGGTCAACGAGGCTTCGGGGGCTTCGCGCCGGTCCAGCGCATCGCCCACGCCGGTGACCAGCAGCCGGTCTTCAATGGCGTCCAGGCGCTCAGGGCACTCGGGGTGGCCCGGGCCCATTTCATGCTTCCAGCAGTCGCGGTGGGTGAAATATCCGGTGGCGCCCATGTTAAAAATTTTGATGTAACGTCATGCCATGGATGCACAACAAAAACTCAAGTCGCTTCTGAATCAGCTTAACACGGTGATCGTGGGCAAGCCCGCCCAGGTACAGGACTGCGTGGCCTGCCTGCTGGCAGGCGGCCACCTGTTGATAGAAGACGTGCCCGGGGTGGGCAAAACCACACTGGCCCATGCGCTGTCGCGGGCCTTCGGGCTGCAATTTTCACGCGTGCAGTTCACCGCCGACCTGATGCCCAGCGACCTGTCGGGCGTGTCCATCTACGAGCGCGGCAAGGAGGCCTTTGTATTCCACCCCGGCCCGGTGTTTGCCCAGGTGTTGCTGGCTGACGAAATCAACCGTGCCAGCCCCAAAACCCAAAGCGCCCTGCTGGAAGCCATGGAAGAAAAGCAGGTCACGGTCGAAGGCGAAACCCGCCCCCTGCCCACGCCGTTTTTCGTCATTGCCACGCAGAACCCGCACGACCAGCTGGGCACCTTTGCCCTGCCCGAAAGCCAGCTGGACCGGTTTTTGATGCGCATATCGCTGGGCTACCCCGACCGCGCGGCGGAGCGTGCCCTGCTCAATGGCGGCGACCGGCGCGACATGGTCGAGTCATTGCCCGCTGTGCTGACGCCGCCCGAGCTGCACCAGCTGCAGCAACAGGTGCTGACCATCCACGCAGCCGATCCGCTGCTCAACTACGTGCAGGACCTGATCGCGGCCACGCGGTCGGGCCGCTGGTTTTTGCAGGGCCTGAGCCCACGCGCGGGCATTGCCGTGGTGCGCGCGGCCAAGGCCCAGGCCCTGCTGGCCGGGCGCGACTATGTGGCGCCCGACGATGTGCAGTCCATCCTGCCGCAGACCATTGCGCACCGGCTGGTGCCCACGGGTGACGCGGGCCGGGGCCCGGTGGAGCAGGTGCGCGCCATGATCGAGTCGGTCCCCCTGCCATGAACCTGGCGGCGTTCAACCCGTTCGCCATCGCGCGGGGCCGGTTTCGCCAGTGGTGGCAATCCCGCCTGCCACTGAGTGACACCACCACGCTCACCCAGCGCAATGTGTACATCCTGCCGACCCGCCCAGGCTTCATGCTGGCGGCCACGATCCTGGTGCTGCTGGTGGCCAGCATCAATTACCAGCTCAACCTGGGCTACCTGCTGACCTTCATGCTGGCGGGCAGCGCGGTGGTGGGCATGCATGTGTGCCACGGCACGCTGCGCGGGCTGACGATGCAACTGGTGCCGCCCGACCCGCAGTTCATGGGCAGCAACGCCACCTTTGGCATCACCCTGGTCAACGCACGGCGCGCAGTGCGCCACGGCATCGGCCTGGCCGTGCTGGACGTAACGCATGCCGACCACTGGGCCTGGACCGATGTGCCAGGCCAGGGCCGCAGCACGGTGCAGGTGGCCTTTGTACCCACCCGCCGCGGCCTGCAACGGCTGCCCGCGCTGACGGCGGAAACGCGCTTTCCACTGGGCACTTTTCGCGTGTGGACTGTGTGGCGCCCGGCGGCCGAGGTGCTGGTGTACCCCGCGCCCGAGGCCCACCCCCCGCCGCTGCCGCCCGGCGAGCCGCGCACCGGCGGCGCTGCGGCCATGCGCACCCAGACCACGGGCGAATTTGACGGCGTGCGCGCCTACCGCCGGGGCGACCCATTGAAGCTGGTGGTGTGGAAGCAGGTGGCGCGCAGCCTGGCCCGCGGGTCAGATGACCTGGTCAGCCGCGACACGCAGCAGGCCCAGCGCTACGAGCTGTGGCTGGACTTTGCGCTGGCGGGAAACCTGGGCACCGAACACAAGCTGTCGCGCCTGTGCGCCTGGGTGCTGCAGGCTGACAAGCTGGGCGTGGACTATGGCCTGCGCTTGCCGGGGCAAGAGATCAAGCCCGCCAGTGGTCCGGCGCACCAGCGCCGCTGCCTGGAGGCGCTGGCGCTGTGCTGAAAGCTTTCCCGCGCAAGTTCAACGCCCTGCCGCGCGAGGGGCGCGACACGCTGTTCTTGCTGGCCGTGATCGGCTGGGTGGTGCTGCCCCAGGTGGGCAACCTGCCGCTGTGGTGCAGCGGCCTGGCCGCCGGTGTGCTGCTGTGGCGCGGGCGGCTGGCCTGGACGTCGCGCCCGTTGCCGGGGCGCTGGTGGCTGGCGGGCCTGCTGGTGGTCACCATCGTTGCCACGCTGCTGACCCACCGCACGCTGATGGGCCGCGACGCCGGCGTGACCATGATCGTGGTGCTGTTTGCCCTGAAGACGCTGGAGCTGCGCGCACGGCGCGATGCGTTTGTGATCTTCTTCCTGGGCTTCTTCACGATACTCACGAACTTCTTTTTCTCGCAGTCGCTCCTGACGGCGGCCGCCATGCTGGTGGCGCTGCTGGGGCTGCTGACGGCACTGGTCAATGCCCACATGCCGGTGGGCAAGCCGCCGCTGCTGCAGGCCGCGCGCACAGCGGGCGCCATGGTGCTGGTGGGCGCACCCATCATGGTGGTGCTGTTTTTGCTGTTCCCCCGGCTGGCGCCGCTGTGGGGCATACCGAGTGACGCCATGACGGGGCGCAG
>CALRYY010000198.1:0-3640 GCA_943372515.1 Ramlibacter sp. 2FC
CGACTGTGCGGCGCGATGGGCAAATTCCTCGACGTGGTACTGCTGGATGTTGACCATGGGCGCAAAGCGCTGGGCCGGCTCGCTGGGCATCTGGAAGTGCAGCACTTCGGTGTTGCGCCAGTAGCTGCGACCGCCCACCCAGGACAGGCCGGTTTCCACCAGGGGCTTGTCCGCACCCACCCAGCCCAGAATCTCCTGCGAGCGGCGCGACATGCAGATGGCGCGGCTGCCGGTGCAATAGCCCTCGTCAGCCTCAATGACCAGGCTCGCGATGCCCTGGCGCGCCAACAGGGCCGACAAGGTCAGGCCCACCGGGCCGCCGCCGGCAATGAGTACGGGTGTGGTTTGAGGCAGGGTCATGAAGTCCACGTTAATGGTTGCGTGCGCAACTATAACGCCAATCTGGTTGCGCGCGCAACCAGATGACCCGCCGGCTGTCTACATGCGCTGCGTCAGCTGCCCGCGAATCTCGCCGCCCGGGAAGGCCGCCGTATGGATGTTCACATACCAGCGGCCCGCCGCCAGGTCCAGCGCCTGGGCACTGGTCAGGTTGGTCTGGCCGGTGATGGTCCCCGACATGCCGGTCATGAACGGGATGACAACACCCGCGTTTTCGCCCGGCGATGCGGGCCCGTGAATATGTGCGCCAGTCACTTCACCCGACAGGCCGGTAAAGGTCACTTTCCAGCTCGCCACGTTGGTGGTTCGGTTCCATTGCAGCTCGGCCTGGCCGCTGCCCGCGCTGTTGACGGCGGGCACTTCCTGTGCGCCCGACAGGCGCGCTTCAAAAATGTCGATTTTGCTTGACGGCCGCATGGCGCAGCCCGAGGCCAGCAGCGCGACGGCGCCGGCGGCGACCATCGAGCGCAAAAGGGTTTGGCGTTTCATGGTGACTTACCTGTTGTTGAAAACGAAGCAATCACTCTGCGCCGCCACGCAGGGCCACCCTGTAGGACCGCACCGGTGCCGGACGTCAGCACTGGGCCCACACCGTAGCTATCATCAAATCACAACGACCGGAGACCCCCATGCCCGCCTGGAACACGCTGCAGATCACCAAAGACCCCGCCAACCCCCGCATCGCCCGCCTGCTGCTGAACCGGCCCGAGCGGCTGAACGCCATCAACGACGACACGCCGCGCGAGATCCGCGCGGCGGTGGAGTGGGCCAACGCCGACGACGAGGTGCATGTGATCGTGGTCGAAGGCGCAGGCAAGGGGTTTTGCGGCGGCTACGATCTGAGCCAGTTTGGCGAAGGCGAGATCGACCACCCCTGCCAGCAGGAGCGTTCGCCCTGGGACCCGATGGAAGACTACGCGTACATGAAGCGCAACACCGAAGACTTCATGACGCTGTGGAAGAGCGCCAAGCCCACCATTGCCAAGGTGCACGGCTACGCCGCTGCGGGCGGCAGCGACATTGCGCTGTGCTGCGACCTGCTGGTCATGGCCAGCGACGCACGCATTGGCTACATGCCCACGCGCGTTTGGGGCTGCCCGACCACGGCCATGTGGACCTATCGCCTGGGCCCCACGCGGGCCAAGCAGCTGATGTTCACCGGCGACACCATCGACGGCACCACGGCGGCGGCCTGGGGCCTGGCCAACGAGGCCGTGCCAGCAAGCGAGCTTGAAGCGGCCACCCTGAATCTGGCCACGCGCATCGCCGGCGTGCCGCGCGGCCACCTGGCCATGCACAAGATGGTAGTCAACCAGGTCATGCTGGCCATGGGGCTGGAGCAAAGCCAGCAAATGGCCACGGTGTTTGACGGCATCACCCGCCACAACCCCGAAGGCCTGTGGTTTCGCCGGTATGCGCAAGACCAGGGCTTCAAGGCCGCAGTGCAGTGGCGCGACAGCGGCAAACCCATCCCCGAGGGGGACGAGGCCCGCGCGCTGATCCGCGAGATGGAGGCCCGCAAGGCCCCTGGCGCGGCTAAGGGCTGAGCGGCAGGCCCTGCAGCGCGTCCAGCGTCTGCACACAGGCTTGCGCCACCTCCACGCCCTTTTTCACAAAATGCGCGCGGAAGAATTCGCGGTGGTCGTCATGGTCGTGAAAGTCGCGCGGGGTCAGCACGGCAGAGAACACCGGCACGTCCGTATCCAGCTGCACGCGCATGAGCCCGTCAATGACGGCACCCGCCACAAACTCATGTCGGTACACACCACCGTTGACCACCAGCGCACAGGCAATCACGGCGTCCACACGCCCGCTGGCGGCCATGCGCCGGGCAATGAGCGGGATTTCAAACGCGCCAGGCACGATGAGCTCGTCAATGCGCACGCCTTCGGGTCGCAATCGCCCGAGTTCAGCGCGGGCCGACTGCACGGCCTGCTCGACGATGTCGCGGTGCCAGCTGGCACTGACAATGGCCACGCGGCAGCGCTGCGCGGTGGCGGGTTTCTTCTGGGTCTGATTCATTGGGTCCTCTGACAACCGTGGATCGATGAATCAGGGCGCACGCCGACGGCCACCCTGCTCGGGCGGCAATTGGCGCGTTTCTCTTTCATCCGGACTGTGACCGTCGGCCCCGGCATCGCACCGGGTCTGCTGACCCCGGCACCACAAGGGTGGCACCGGGCGCTCGCGGGCTCCTGCAAGTTGCCCCGCAGATACCGCCGGTGGGGAATTTCACCCCGCCCTGAGAACGCACCGGCACAGGATGTGCCGGCACGGGTATTCTAGAAGGCATGAGCACCCTTCCCCCTGTCACCACCGCAACAGATGTCGTGCAGTTCTGGCGCGACGCCGGCCCGCAACGCTGGTTCAAGAAGGATGAAAACTTTGACGCGGACTTCCGCGCGCGCTTCATGGCCGCACATGAAGCAGCGGCGCGCGGCGAGCTGGCCCATTGGGCAGCCGACGCTGAAGGGTCCCTTGCCTTGCTGATCCTGCTGGACCAGTTCCCGCGCAATTCATTTCGCGGCACCGCACGCATGTTTGCCACCGACCCGATGGCGCGTGACTTTGCCCGTATGGCCCTGGCGACCGGCCACGACCAGCAGACCGAAGAAACCCTGCGCAACTTCTTCTACCTGCCGTTCATGCACTCCGAAGACCTGACCGACCAGGACCAGGCGATGGCCCTGTGCACGGCCCTGGGCCCCGACGCGCGGCACCATGCTCAGGTGCACCGCGAGATCATCGAGAAGTTTGGGAGGTTTCCGCATCGCAACGCGGTGTTGGGGCGTAGTACGACGCCCGATGAGCAGCGCTTTCTTGCCGATGGGGGCTTCGCCGGCTAAACGCCCGACGCGACGGGGCGGCGCTTTCGCCACCAGAGCCCCGGCCCCCTCCGGGGTGAGCCGCTGCAGTGCTCAAAACGGGCGAGCCTCAGTAATGCGGGTTTGGCGCATGTAGCCCGTGCAGATTGTTGGGCCCGTTTTTCCGCGCTTCGCGCCCGGGACTCTTGATCGGTGGCGAAAGCGCCGCCCCATCACGTCGGGCTTTGGGTACACGCGGCGTTTCTTGGACTGCTCATGGATCAACCAGCAATCAGTCCGCATGCAGGCATGTCACTGACCGCAATGACCGACACGTGGCTGTTGAACTATCACGCGCCAACCATGCCGCTGCAAGGACGGGGGGTAGGGCCGCAGCGGCGCCTCTGCGGCGCTGAGCACCGTAGCGCAGCGGGGGA
>CALRYY010000199.1:0-3565 GCA_943372515.1 Ramlibacter sp. 2FC
TAAAGGAGGAGGGGCGAAGCCCCGGGGGACATTCGCGGAGGAGGGCACCGTCGCCGCCGCCCCGCGGGGCCAAAGAGCAATTCGTCGACAACTGAAAGAAAGAGCAATGAGCAAACTTGGATTCATAGGCCTGGGCATCATGGGCGCCCCCATGGCAGGCCACCTGATCGCCGCCGGGCATGAGGTGTTCATCACCACCCGCAGCAAGGTGCCCGAGGCGCTGCAGACCGGCAAGGCTGTGGTCTGCAAGAACGCACAGGAAGTGGCAGAGAAGGCTGACATCACTTTCATGATGCTGCCCGATACGCCGGACGTGCAGAAGGTGCTGTTTGGTGACAACGGTGTTGCATCGGGGTTGACCGTGGGCAAGACCGTGGTGGACATGAGTTCCATCTCGCCGATGGAGACCAAGACCTTCGCCGAAAAAATCAATGCGCTGGGGTGTGACTACCTGGACGCGCCCGTGTCGGGTGGCGAGGTGGGCGCCAAGGCGGCGAGCCTGACCATCATGGTGGGCGGCACTGAAGAAGCGTTTGCGCGCGTCAAGCCGCTGTTCGAGCTGATGGGCAAGAACATCACCCACGTAGGCGGCACGGGCGACGGCCAGACCTGCAAGGTTGCCAACCAGATCATCGTGGCGCTGAACATCGCCGCCGTGGGCGAGGCGCTGCTGTTTGCCAGCAAGGCCGGCGCCGACCCGGCCCGCGTGCGCCAGGCGCTGATGGGCGGCTTTGCGGCCAGCCGCATCCTCGAGGTGCATGGCGAACGCATGATCAAGCGTACTTTCAACCCGGGCTTTCGCATCGGCCTGCACCAGAAAGACCTGTCGCTGGCGCTCAGCGGCGCGCGAGCTTTGGGTGTGGCGCTGCCGCAGACGGCGGGTGCCGCGCAGCTCATGCAGGTGTGTGCCGCCAATGGCATGCAGGACCTGGACCATTCGGCGCTGGTCCGCGCGCTGGAACTCATGGCCGGGCACGACGTGGCCAAGTCGGCCTGAAACAACTTCTTCTTCATCAACACCCATCAAGGGGAGACACCACATGACACTCAATCGCCGCAAGGTACTTGCATCCTCCGTCGCGCTCGGCATGGTGGCCGCCACTGGCGCACGTGCCCAAGCATGGCCCGCCAAGCCCATCCGCATCGTCGTGCCGTACCCGCCCGGTGGCTCGTCGGACATCATTGCGCGCGCCATCAGCCAGCCGCTGTCCGAGGCCTTGGGCCAACCCGTGATCGTGGACAACAAGGCCGGTGCCAATGGCAACCTGGGCGCCGACCTGGTGGCCAAGTCGCAGCCCGACGGCTACACCCTGCTGCTGTGCGACACCGGCGCGCTGGCGATCAGCCCGTCGGTCTACACCAAGCTGCCGTTCAACCCCGCCACCGACCTGCGCGGTGTGACCATGCTGGCGTATTCGCCGCACCTGCTGGTGGTGCACCCGTCGGTGCCCGCCAACAACCTCAAGGAACTGGTCGCGCTGTCGCACCAGAAGCCGCTGAGCTTTGCCGTCACCGCCATTGGCAGCGCGCCGCACCTGGCCGGCGTGGCCGTGGAGCGTGCCACCAAGGCCAAATGGCAGTACATCCCCTACAAGGGCGGCGCACAGGCGGTCAGCGACACCATTGGCGGCCAGACCCATGTGCTGATGAACGGCATGCTGGCCACACTGCCCCACGTGCAAAGCGGCAAGCTCAAGCTGCTGGGCGTGTCCAAGGCCACGCGCATGCCGCTGATCGGCAACGTGCCCACGCTGCAGGAGCAGGGCATTGCAGGGTTTGAATCAGGCACCTGGCAGGGCATGCTGGTGGCCAAAGGCACACCGCCGGCGGTGGTGGCCCGCCTGAACGCCGAACTCATCAAGGTCATCCGCAGCCCCGACATCCGCGCCCGTCTGGCAGGGCAGGGCGCCGAGGTGGTCACCATGACGCCCGCCGGTCAGGACCAGTTCTTTGCCAAAGAGGCCAAACGCTGGGCCGAGGTCGTGGCGCAGGCGAATATCAAGCTGGATTGAGTGCCGGCAGCGCGGGCTTGCTCAAGGGGTTGCGGCGTCACTGCGCTACACCTCGTCGGCCACCTGATGGCGGCGCCACACGCTGGTGCCGTCCTCCATCACACATTGCGCCACCAGCCCCTGGGCGGCCAGCCGCTGCAGGGCCTGCTCGGTCACGGCCGCAGGGGGCGCGGGCTCGGCCCAGGAAATCCACCACATGTGAATTCCCTTGACGGTGTCGCCTGCCCGGGGTGAGCGCGCCAGGTGCGCACGGATCGCCTGCATGGCCTGGAGGACGTGCTGCTCATTCATCCGCCGGATTCTGCCCTACGCAGCGCGGCGTAGGGCATGGGACAAAATCATCCCGTCCCTGCTTTTTTTTGGGTCTCGGATAAATTCCATTCCAACCAACAGCTTGCAAATTCGACTTGATGAGCGAGGTGCCCCATGAATGAGAGCGTCCAGAAGTGGCTTGAGCGCAACCGTCCGCCGCGGGTGAAGATCACCTACGACGTGCAAACGCTGGGCTCGATCGAGAAAAAGGAACTGCCCTTCGTGGTGGGCCTGTTTGCCGACCTGGCGGGCGACCGTGCGGGCGACGACGACGACCGCCATGTGGCGGGCGACGCGCGGTGCGCCTTGCCCGACTACGCGTTGCGCAAGATGCAGGCTATCGACCGCGACAGCTTTGACAACGTGATGGCCATGACCCGACCGCGCGTACTCATGGGTAATGTGCCGCGCACCTTGCCAGCGGCGGCCAGTGCCAGCGCCATGCTTGGCGGGGTGCTGGAGTTCCATTCGCTGGACGATTTCAACCCCGTCAACATCGTGCAGAACGTGCCGGCGATGAGCAGCTATTGCCGGCTGCACGGAAACCTCCGCAGGCTGCAGACCCAGGCCGAATGCAGTACCAGCCTGGCCAATGCGCTGGTGCCGCTGATGGACCTGGGCAGCGTCGGCAAAGCGGCGCGCCAGCCGCTGCAGCTGCTGGCAGACCCGTCTGAGCGCAAGAGCCTGGCGGCGTCGCGCGCCAACCTGCGCACATTTGCCGGCGGGTTTGCCGCCGCCCAGACCGCAGCGGCCAAGCTCGCTGCAGCGCAGAAGTTCGGTTTTGTTGGCGCTACCGCCGACGCCGACGCCCGCAAGTTGCTGGGCCTGTTTGCCGCGGCCAGTACCGATGAAAACCGGCGCAAGGCAGTGGACCAGCTGAACGCACTTGCGACTTACAACGCCGACATCACCACGGTGGACAAACCCGTACAGGATGCCCGTGGCGCCATCAGCACGGCCCTGGGTGTCGCAGCGTCTGACGCGGCGGGCCAGAAGGCCCTGGCCACGCAAGCCGCAGGCATTCTGGCGGTGCTGGCACCGCTGTCAGCACCTGATCAGCTGGCAACGCAGGCGTTCCAGGCCGTGGCGCTGGCCGATGCCCAGCAGGCGTCGCTGGTGTACCTGGGTCTGCAGGAACCTGCGAACTGCGACGACGTTGTCAGCGCCGCCGCCGCACCCCTGAGCGGCCCCCAGCTGGCCGAGCAAAGGCACAAGGCCGGCTGCCGCTGGTTTGCCGACAA
>CALRYY010000200.1:0-3557 GCA_943372515.1 Ramlibacter sp. 2FC
GACTGTCGTGCTGGTCACGCCGCCGGACCTGCAGGTGTCCACCGTCACCACCGACGAACGGGTTCTGGCGGGCCAGACCTTTACGGTCAGCTACCAGGTGACCAACGCCGGGGGCGACACCCCCGCAGCCCAAAGCGGCTGGACCGACCTGGTCTACCTGTCCAAGGACCGTTTCCTGGACATCAACAAGGACCGCTACGTCGGCTTTGTGTCGCACAACGGCGGCCTGACCGGCAGCGGCAGCTACAACGCCAGCCTGACGGTGACGGCGCCGCGCGACCTGGACGGCGCCTACCATGTGTTCGTCATCACCGACCCGGCCAACGCCTTTGGCGGCAGCACCACCGGGCGGGTGCGTGAATTTGGCAAGGACCAGAACAACGCCACCGCGGCGGCGCAGCCCATCCTTATCGACACACCACCGCCGGCGGACCTGAAGGCGTCCAACGTGATCGTGCCGGCCAACGCCACGGTGGGCCAGCCGGTGACCATCCGCTACAGCGTCCTCAATGATTCGATCAACACCGCCCACGGCAGCTGGACCGACGCGCTGTACCTGTCCTCAGACAACGGCTGGGACCTGGGCGACGTGCTGCTGGGCAAGGTCACCCGCACGGGTGGCCTGGCAGGTGGTGCCAGCTACAACGGCGAGCTGACCGCGACCCTGCCGCCGCTGAAAGACGGCAACTGGCGCGTGATCGTGCGCCCCGACCTGTACAACGAGGTGTTTGAAGGCCCCATCACCTACACCGCCACAGGCCTGAACCTGCCGCCGGGCGAGGCCAACAACCGCATTGCCTCGGCCGCCACGCTGGAGGTCACCGTGCCCACGCTGCAAGTGGCGTCGCCGCTGCAAACCACGCTGGCCACAGGGGAGTCGCGCCTGTACAAGGTGAGCGTTGCCAGCGGTGAAACCCTGCGTGTGAGCCTGGACTCGTCGGCCCCCAGCGGCGCCAACGAGGTCTATGTGCGCTATGGCGACATCCCCACGGCCTACACCTATGACGCCAGCTATTCCAACCCGGTGGCACCCGACCAGCAGGCGCTGGTAGCCAGCACCCAGGCGGGCGACTATTACATCCTGGTCAAGTCGCGCCAGAGCGCAGCGGGCACACCGGTGACGCTGCGGGCCGACCTGCTGCCGCTGTCCATCACCCAGGTCACGCCCGACCAGGGCGGCACCGGCGACCTGAACCACCGCTGGGTCACGTTTGACATCTACGGCGCGCACTTCAAGCCTGACGCGCTGGTCAAGCTCAGCCGCCCCTCGGTGATCGAGCTGGAGCCAGCCCGCTGGCAGGTGCTGGACGCCACCCACATCCGCGCGGTGTTCGACCTGCACAACGCGCCGCACGGCCTGTACGACATCACCGTCAGCAACCCCGACGGAGCCCAGGTCACCGACGCCTACCGTTACCTGGTGGACCGCGGCATTGAAGCCGATGTGACCATCGGCATTGGCGGCGACCGCAACCTGGAGCCGGGCGGGCGCGGTATCTACAGCGTGTCTTTGCAAAGCCTGACCAACGTCGACACACCCTATGTGCGCTTTGACGTCGGCGCCACCGACATGGGCGGCAGCGAGAACGTGCTGGACGGCCTGAACCTGCCCTACGTGGTGTTTGGCAGCAACATCGGCGGCCAGCCCGACGGCAAGACCACCGACACTGCGGGCAACACGCAGGCCTATGGCGCCACCCCTACCAGCCTGCCACCCAAGAACGTGCCCTGGGCCAGCCTGGACGGCACACTCAACACCGCAGGCTTCAACCTCGCACCCGGCTACGCCTTTGACGTGGGCGCGGGCGGCTTTGTGGGCGCGACCTTCAACGTCCAGACCTACCCGGGCCTGGCCGAATGGATGGCCTACGACTTTGAAGGCCTGCGCGACAAGCTCTACGCCATCCGCCCCGACTGGAAGGCCGCGGGCCTGCTGGACGAAGGCGTCTCGGGCCTGGACCTGATCCAGGAAGGCCTGGCCGACCGGTTCCTGTCCACCGACCCCGACGTGCACGTGGACAAGCTCGAACGGCTGGCCATGCCGTTCCGCTTCAACGTGGTGGGGGCCGCTACGCCCATCACGCGCGATGAATTCATCGCCGACCAGACCGCGCATGCCAAACGCCTGCGCGCGGCCATCGTGGCCGACGCCAACGCCCCCAGCAGCCTGGCCAACCTGGCCGCCGACGAGGCGCAATGGGTGCAGGGCTGGCTGGCCGCACTGGAAGCCGCAGGCTTGCTGCGCCCGCTGGACGAAGCGCCGCCCATCCGCCTGGACCCCAAGGTCATGAGCCTGAACGCGACGCTGGCCACCGGCATCCTGTTCAGCAAGGCCGGCGAAACCTACAAGAGCCAGGCCGACATCCTGGGCTTTTTCAGCCAGGTCCAGAAGTGGTATGGCGACACCGCGCGCCACGCCGGCGACGCCGCTGCCGCCAAGGCGCCCATCGAATACATCGAAGTTCGCCGCTCGGACGACGGCGAAGTCGAGATCCCCGTGCCCGCACTGGCCAACCCCGCGCAGTACGACATGAACGCGGGCCAGGACACCCACTTCATCAACTTCAACGTCTTTGCCGGTGGCGTGAGCGAGATGGAATACCTGCGCCACCAGGCCCAGGCCGGCGGAACCACCGCCAACGCGCTCAACCTGGCGCAGTACCTGCAGCAGGCGGCCGAGCAGGCCGCGCTGGCCGGCGCCACGGCCAGCATGCAGGGCCCGCGCGTCAACGTGGCCGATGTGTCTGCAGCCACGGGCGAGTTTTACCTGCCCGCCGGCGTTGCGCTGCCCTACACCGTGGGCTTCAACAACCCCAGCGACACGGCCGTGGGCCAGCTGCGCATCGTGACCCAGCTGGACCCCGACCTGGACCCGCGCTCGCTGCGCCTGGGCGACCTGAAGCTGGGCGACATCAACGTGCACATGCCGGCAGACAAGGCCAACTTCCAGGGCGACTTTGACTTTACCGGCAGCAAGGGCTTCATCCTGCGCGTGAGCGCGGGCGTGGACGCCGAGGCCGGCATTGCCACCTGGCTGCTGCAGGCGATTGACCCCGACACCGGCGAAGTGATGCGCGACACCCTGCGCGGCCTGCTGGCGCCGGCCGAGCCCGGCAGCAGCGAAACCGCCGCCACCGCCGCCAAACGCGGCTTTGTGAGCTACAGCATTGCCGCGGGCTACGACGCGCAATCAGGCGCCAGCATCAACGCCCAGGCCAGCGTGATCTTTGACGGCTCGCCCCCGGTGCTGACCAACAGCCTGAGCCAGAAGATCGACGTGGGCGCGCCCACCACCAGCCTGGCCGCCACGGCGCTGGGCAACAACGCGGCCGGTGAACCGCTGATCGACGTGCAGTGGACCGCCAGCGACGACGCCAGCGGTGTCAAACACGTGACCGTCTACGTTGCCGAAAACGGCGGCGACTTCAAGATCTGGCTGCGCCAGGCCCCCGCTGCCCAGACCCAAGCGCTGTTTACCGGGCAGGCCGGCAACACGTATGAATTTTTGGCCGTGGCGACCGACCTGGCCGGCAACCGCGAAGCCGCCAGCGTGGCCA
>CALRYY010000201.1:0-3511 GCA_943372515.1 Ramlibacter sp. 2FC
ACGTTGGCGTCTACCGTGCCGTCATACACACGGTTCTGGCCTGCTGCACTGACCGTCAGGGCACGCGCCGTGATGTCTGCCGCCGTGGCTGCGGTCGTGTTGAAGGTGTAGTTGCCCGCGTCAGTGCCGGTGACGTTGATGCCGGTGACGCTGACTGCCTTGGCGGTGCCGACGTTCTTGTCAGCGAAGCTGGCGGCAGCGTTGCTCAGGGTCAGTGCGTCGCCTGCGACGCGGTTGTCGCTGAGCGTGACGCCTGCCACGGCTGTGCCGTCATATACACGGTTCTGGCCGGTGGCACTGACCGTCAGGGCGCGGGCCGTGATGTCGGCTGAGGTCACTGCTGTGGTGTTGAAGGTGTAGTTGACCGCATCCGTGCCGGTCACATTGATGCCGGTGACGCTGACTGCCTTGGCCGTGCCCACGTTCTTGTCGGCGAAGCCTGCCGTGGCGCTGACACTGAGCACATCACCAGCCACCCGGTTGTCGCTGAAGGTCACGCTCGCGTTGGTGGATCCGTCATAAACCCGGTTTTGTCCCGTCGCACTCACAGCCAGGGCTCGCGCCGTGATGTCTGCGGCGGTAGCCGCTGTGGTGTTGAAGCTGTAGTTGCCCGAGTCAGCGCCTGTCACGTTGATGCCGGTGACGCTGACGGCTTTTCCCGTGCCAACGTTCTTGTCGACAAAGTTCGCGCCCGTATTGCTCAGCGTCAGTACATCTCCTGCCACCCGGTTGTCGCTGAGCGTCACTGCGGCGCTGGTGGTGCCGTCGTACACGCGGTTCTGGCCGATGGCGCTCACAGCCAACGCGCGCGCCGTGATATCGGCTGTGGTGACGGCAGTGGTGTTGAAGGTGTAATTTGCGGCGTCTGCGCCTGTGACGTTGATGCCGCTGATGTTGATCGTTTTAGCTGTGCCCACGTTCTTGTCGGTGAACGCGGCGGTGCCAGACAGCACCAGTACGTCGCCTGCTACGCGGTTGTCGGTTGGCGCGACGGTGGCGTCAGTCGTGCCGTCGTACACCTTGTTTTGCCCGGTGCCGCCCACCGTCAGCGCCCGTGCCGTGATGTTGGCGGCCGTAGTCGTTGTGGTGTTGAAGGTGTAGTTGCCCGCGTCGGCGCCTGTGACATTGATCCCCGCCACGGAAACCGGCTTGGCGGCGCCTACATTTTTGTTCGCAAAGCTTGCAGTACCAGTCACACCCAGCGTATCGCCCGACACCCGGTTGTCGCTGAATGACACGCTGGCGTCAGTGGTGCCGTCGTATACGCGGTCCTGGCCGGTGGCCGTCACCGCCAGCGCACGGGGGGTGATGGTCAGCGTGCCGTTGTTGAGGACAAGCGTGTAATTCTGGTTGTTGGTCGCTGTGGCGGTAATGGCAACGGGGCCGGCGGCCACGGGCGTGTTGGTCACGGCTGTGGTGCTGAAGCCAGCGGCCACGCCACCCACAGTGTCGCCGTCAATCAGACCCGTGACTGCGCCGTCCAGTGTGGGGTTGGCGTCCCCGTAGACACGTGACTTGTTATTGGCGGAGACTGTCAGCGTGGGTGCGATGCGGTACAGGAAATGGCTTGTAGTGCCCGCCGGCGTAAAGCCCGTCGCCGTGTTGTAGCGCTTGCTGTAGCCGGTCACACCTTCGGTCGTGGTGGATGGGTCGCCGCTGTAGGCCAGGAAGCGACCGGCACTGGCCACGATGCCACCGACGCCCACGCTGTTGATGATCTGCCCACCAGTAGCTACGCCAGCCGCGTTGGCGGAGCCGGCTTTCAGCACGATGGCGTCGCCTGTGCCGCCTGCCGTCACGGCGTTGGACAGGGTCAGGCTGGCGGCGGCGCCGGTGGTCTCGATGCTGGCGTTGTTGGTGACGGTTACCCCGGCCACACCGACCGTGCCCACGGTCAATGCGGTGGCCTGGGCGTAGTCAATGCTGGCGGTGTCGGCTGCCAGCGTTGTCACGGCGTTGGCTGCATGGCGCAGCACGTAGCTGCCACCAGCGCCTTTGAGCGCCAGGCCACCGGCCGCGATAGCGCCAGTCTGTGTGACCGCGCCGCCGCTGGTGAGCGTGACGTTGCCCGCCGTCGTGCCACCTGTGCCGGCGCTGGCTGTCACTGCCGCCAGTGCCATGGTGCCGGTGGACGTGACATCGACAGCGCCGCCGTTGCCGCGTGTGCCGCCGGTGGTGATCAGGTTACCCAGGATCAGGTCGCTACCGCTCAGGCTGATGCTGCCCGCTGCGCCGCCTGTACCCGTACCCGTTGCGTTGCCGGATGAAGCGGTGATGGCCGCCAAGTTCAGGTTGGTAGTGGCTGTCACACTGACCACGCCGCCCGCGCCGCCTGCCTGGTTGGTGCCCAGCCCGGCGCTACCCGATGCGTTGATGGTGCCGGTGCCGGTGGATACCGAGTCCCCGGTGACAGTCACCGAGCCTGCGTTGCGCCCGGCACTGGTGGCAATGGTGGCGCCGCCCGACGTATTGATGTTGCCCGCAGCGCCCGTGGAGACGGCGCCCAGCGCGTCCAGGGTGACGTTACCGCCGTGGCCCTTGGTGCCGCCCGTGGTGGTGATGGAGGCCGTTGTGATGCTCCCGCCTGCGGCGGTGTTGGTCACGTTGATGACGCTTGCGGTGCCGCCCGCGCCAGTGCCTGTGGCAGCTCCTGTAGAGGAAGCGAGCGCGCCGGTTGTGATGTTGCCTGAGCCGCTGTTGGAAACCGTGATGTTGCCCGCGTTGCCCCCTGACATGTTGGTGCCTGCAGCGGCACCGCCGCTGGCAGTGATGGCGGCACCCGCAACGCCGCCCACGCCTGTGACCGAAACGGCCCCCGCGTTGCCGCCCACGCCGCTGGTGACAGCCGCGCTCCCGCTTGCGGTGATGGCGCCCAGCGCCGTTATCGCGTCGCCTGCATTGATGGTGACGTTGCCCGCGTTGCGCCCGGGATTGGTTCCGGCCACAGCCGTACCGGCGCTGGTAGCCACCGTGCCCACCGACAGCGTGCCTGTAGTGGTGATATTGATATTGCCCCCGTGGGCGTTGCTGGTGGCAGGCCCTGCCGTACTCAGGGCCCCCAGCACGCCGGTACTGCCTGAGAGCGTGATGGTTCCTGCGGTGCCACCCGCACCTGTGGTCGTGGCGACGCCGCCGGCTGCGGTGATGTTGCCGGTAGCCAGCGTGCCCGATCCGGTGATGGACACCGCTCCCGCAGCACCACCGGCCAGCGCCGTGCCAGCGGCCGTGCCGCCGCTCGCGGTAATGGCGCCGGTCACGGCGTTGTTCACGCCGGTAATGGTGACATTGCCTGCAGCCATGCCCACACCGGTCGCGCCCGCGCCTGCACCACCGCTGGTGGTAATCACCCCCGCAACGTTCGTCGCACCCAGTGCGTCCAGGGTGACGCTGCCGCCGTGGCCCTTGGTGCCACCGGTGGTGGTGATGCCTGCGGTGGTGAGGTTGCCGCCGGTGGCGGTGTTGGTCACGCTGACGGCGCTGGCGGTGCCGCCGGCTGCGGTGCCGGTGGCAG
>CALRYY010000202.1:0-3078 GCA_943372515.1 Ramlibacter sp. 2FC
AATCGAGCACCACAGCGCAGTCGAAGCGAAGCGTAGACCGCCACAGTGTGAGCCCCCGCCGGCCACCGCCTGCCGCGAAGCCGCGAGAGAACCAAGCGTGGCACTACATGCCGGCAGGTTCAAGCAGTCCTAGCCTTCACAGCCGCCTGCTCAATCTCTGCCCACGTCTGGTCGTCAATGGTGATACCCGCCTGCGCGCGCACAGAGCGTGCTTCACGCTCAGGCTCGCCAGCCAGGCGCACGCCGTCACTGCCGGGTGCTGCGGGGCTTTGGCGAAGCCAGTCCACAAAGGCAGTGGCTTCCTGCTCGAACGATGCCTGCGTGCCCAGCTTCGCCGGGTCGATCAGGATGGTGAGCATGCCATTGACCACCGCGCGGGCCTGGTCGGCCGGGCGGTGCCAGGTACCGCTACCGGTCAGTGCGCCGCCAAGCAGCTCGCACGCCACGGCCATGCCGTAGCCCTTGTGTTCGCCAAACGCCATCAACGCGCCGAACAGGCCGTTGGATTGGGGCACGACCACCACGCCGGGATCGGTCGTGGGGCGGCCGTGCTCGTCGATCAGCGTGCCAGGCTCAACCTGGCGGCCTTCGTTGTGGGCCACGCGCATCTTGCCTTGCGCCACCCGGCTCGTTGCGAAGTCCAACACGAAGGGTTCATTTGCACCCATGGGCACACCGATACAGCACGGATTGGTGCCAAAGCGCCCGTCGCCCCCGCCGAACGGCGCCACGACAGGGCGCGACAGCACGTTCACAAAATGAATCGCCACCAGCCCCTGTGCGACCGCCATCTCGGCAAAGTGGCCGATGCGCCCCAGGTGGTGTGCGTTGGCCAGCGTCATGATGCAGCTGCCGTGCGTTTTGGCGCGCGCCATGCCCAGCGCCATGGCCTGCGCGCCCACCACCTGGCCGTAGCCGCGCTGACCGTCCAGCGTCAGCAGCGTGCCCAGGTCCATCACGGTTCGCACGGCGGTGTTGGGCTTCAGGCCGCCTTCGAGCACCGCATCCACATAGCGCGGCACCATGCCCACGCCGTGCGAGTCGTGCCCGCTCAGGTTGGCCAGCACCAGATTGCTGGCGACGGCCTGCGCCTCATCGGCGCTGCTGCCGGCGGCAGTGATGATGGCGGCGACGCGCGCGGTCAGGTCAGTGGCAGAAAATGTGTGCGACATAAAAGGTGCCTGGGGTTACATCACGGCGCCGACCTGCCAGGGCACAAACTCGTTTTGCCCGTAGCCGTGGCTTTCACTCTTGGACAGCTCGCCCGACGCGGTGGCCAGCACCAGCTCAAAAATGCGCTGGCCCATCTCTTGAATCGACGCCTTGCCGTCGATGATCTCGCCGCAGTTGATGTCCATGTCTTCCTCTTGCCGCTGCCACAGCGCGCTGTTGGTGGCGAGCTTGAGCGAAGGCGAGGGCGCGCAGCCATAGGCCGAGCCGCGCCCGGTGGTAAAGCAGATGATGTTGGCGCCGCCGGCCACCTGGCCCGTGGCGCTGACCGGGTCGTAGCCTGGCGTGTCCATGTACACAAAGCCGTGGGCCGTTACCGGCTCGGCGTATTCGTACACAGCCTCCAGGTTGGTCGTGCCGCCCTTGGCCACCGCGCCCAGGGACTTTTCCAGGATGGTGGTCAACCCGCCGGCCTTGTTGCCGGGGGAGGGGTTGTTGTTCATCTCGCCGTTGTTGATGCGGGTGTAGTCCTCCCACCACTTGATGCGGCTGATGAGCTTTTCACCCACCTCCTTCTTCACCGCGCGGCGCGTCAGCAAATGCTCGGCCCCGTAGACCTCGGGCGTCTCGCTCAGGATGGCCGTGCCACCATGGGCCACCAGCAGGTCCACCGCCGCGCCCAGCGCCGGGTTGGCGCTGATGCCGCTGTAGCCGTCAGACCCGCCGCACTGCAGGCCGATGGTGATGTTCGATGCACTGCAGGGTTCGCGCCTCACATCGTTGGCGCGCGGCAGCATCTCCTTGATGAGCGCGATGCCTTTTTCCACCGTCTTGCGGGTGCCGCCGGTGTCCTGGATGTTGAAGACCTTCAGCGTGTCGCCCTCGCGCAGGCTGCTGTGCGCCAGCCAGGCGTTGATCTGGTTGGCCTCGCATCCCAGGCCCACCACCAGCACGCCCCAGAAGTTGGCATGCGTGGCATAGCCCGCCAGCGTGCGCTCCAGGATCTGCATGCCCATCCCCTCGGTGTCCATGCCGCAGCCGGTGCCGTGCGTCAGTGCCACCACACCGTCCACCATCGGGAAGTCTGCCAATGCCGCCGGGTTGGTCTGGCGCGAGAAGTGGTCTGCAATCGCGCGCGCCGCCGTGGCCGAGCAGTTCACGCTGGACAGGATGCCGATGTAGTTGCGCGTGGCCACGCGGCCGTCACTGCGCTTGATGCCCTGGAAGGTCGCTTCCTTCTTTTCTGGCATGGGTTTGACGTCTGCGCCAAACGCGTAGTCGCGTGCAAAGTCGCCGCCGTTGTCGCCCACACCCAGGTTGTGGGTGTGCACGTGGTCGCCGGCGGCGATGGGCTTGGTCGCAAAGCCGATGATCTGGTTGTATCTGCGTACCGGCTCGCCGGTGGCGATGTCCCTGGTTGCCACTTTGTGGCCGGGGGGGATCAGGCCCTTGACCTGGATGCTTTCTATGGTGGTGCCGCCTACCAGCTGGCTTCTGGCTATCAATACGTCGTCTGCGGGGTGGAGTCTGATGAAAGGGGTCATATCTCTTTTCTCTTGTTTGGTTGGTTTTGGTTAAACCTCGCCTTCCCCCCCTTCACCCCCCCGCCCCTCTTCACCCCCGCCGGGGTGAAGAGGGGAGCCTGGATTTGACTCCGCGCTCCGGCGAGCTGAAAAACTGAAGAGAGGTTGCGATGCATGTTGGCTCGGACAAGCGAGTGCCTGCGGTTGGGGCAGTGGCTGGCGGAGTGTGGGCGGAGATGGTGCTGTGGCGCGCTGCCCCGTCTGCCGGAGGCCCCAACAGCAGGCCAGCGCCTTTCAGGGAAGGGGTGCATCGCAGCGGCTCCCGATTCTTCAGCCAGCCGGCGCGACGCACCAAATTCAAGGCTCCCCTCTTCACCCCGGCGGG
>CALRYY010000203.1:0-3027 GCA_943372515.1 Ramlibacter sp. 2FC
GCGCAACGCGCAGACCGCCACAGTGTGAGCCCCCGCCGGCCACCGCCTGACGCGAAGCCAGCGAGAGAAAAAGAAGGAGACAAGAAATGCAACAAACCCACGAAGTCTTCAACCAGCCCGAGCCCCTGGCGGGCTACAACTTGTTCACAGGCAACCAGCCTCTACAAGATGCTCTGAAGTTCAACGCCCCCCAACTGGACACAGCAGAGCTGAAACAGCTCGGCGAAAAACTGGGCAGCGAGCCAATGCAAACTCACGCACGGCTGGCCAACACCCACACACCCGAACTGCTCACACACGACCGCTTTGGCCGCCGCGTGGACCAGGTGGAGTTTCACCCCAGCTACCACGCGCTGATGGAACTGGCCACCGCAACAGGCCTGCACGGCACGCCCTGGAACGGCGGCACCAGCCCCCACGTACAACGCGCTGCAGGCTTCATGCTGTTCACCGAGCTGGAGCCGTCCATCCTGTGCCCCATCTCCATGACCTATGCGGTCACGCCCGCGCTGCGCAGCAATGCTGCGATCTACGGCGACTGGGGGCCCGGGCTGACCCGTCGCGCCTATGACCCGGCGCTCAAGCCGTACAGCGGCAAAGCCGGCCTGACCATGGGCATGGGCATGACCGAAAAGCAGGGCGGCAGCGACGTGCGGGCCAACACCACGCGGGCCGAGCCCCATGGCAGCGACGACTGGGGCCAGCGCTACACGGTTACCGGACACAAATGGTTCTTCTCGGCCCCCATGTGCGATGCGTTCCTGATCCTGGCGCAGACGGCCAGTGGGCTGAGCTGCCTGTTCCTGCCGCGCGTTTTGCCGGACGGTTCTCTGAACGCTATCCACATCCAGCGCCTGAAAGACAAGCTGGGCAACAAGGCCAATGCCAGCTCCGAGGTGGAATTTCACGGCGCCACGGCCTGGCTGGTGGGCGACGAAGGCCGGGGCATACCGCAGATACTGGAAATGGGCACCATGACGCGGCTGGACTGCGCCCTGGGCACCAGCGGCCTGATGCGCCAGGCGCTGTCGATCGCGCTGAACCACACCACGCAGCGCCAGGCCTTTGGCAAACCGCTGGTCAGCCAGCCGCTGATGCGCAATGTACTGGCCGACCTCGCGCTCGAATCCGAGGCCGCCACCGCTCTGGCCATGCGCCTGGCCCGTGCCTTTGACCGGCAGGACGACGAACACGAACGCGCCATGGCGCGGCTGCTGACGCCGGTGGCCAAATTCTGGATCTGCAAGCGCGGCAGCCACTTTGCGCAAGAGGCCATGGAATGCCTGGGCGGCAACGGTTATGTGGAGGAGGGCGGCCAGGGCGTGATGGCGCGCATCTACCGCGAGATGCCGTTGAACTCCATCTGGGAGGGCGCGGGCAACATCATGGCCATCGACCTGTTGCGCGCCTTGCGAAAAGCCGACGCTGTAGCGGCGCTGGCGCACGAGCTGGCCCCCGCGCGCGGAGCCCACCCCGCGCTGGACCGGCTGGCCGCTGCACTGCCCACGCGCGTGGAAGACATGGCCACCGAAATGCAAGCGCGCCGCCTGGCGCAAGACGTGGCGCTGGCCGTGCAGGCTGCGCTGCTGTACCAGACGGCTCCCGCGCCTGTGTTCGCTGCCTTCTGTGATTCGCGCCTGGGCGGCAACTGGGGCCATGCGTTTGGCACACTGGGCGCCCAGACCGATTTTGATTTCCTCATCCACCGCGCCATGCCGCGCTGAAAGAACCCTCACCATGGCCGATCTCATCCTTCATCACTACGCCACATCGCCGTTCTCTGAAAAAATCCGCCTGATCCTGGGCGCCAAAAAGCTGGTCTGGAGGGCCGTGGACGTGCCGCGCATCAGCCCCAAGCCTGACGTGGTGGCGCTGACCGGCGGCTACCGCAAGACGCCGTTCCTGCAGGTGGGCAGCGACATCTATTGCGACTCGGCCCTGATCTGTGAGGTGCTGGAGCATGTGCAGCCCGAGCCTGCGCTGTTCCCCGTGGGGCTCAAGGGCCTGTCGCGCCTGGTCGCACAGTGGGCCGACGAAAAGCTGTTCTGGGCCGCCATGGCCTACAACTTCTCGCCCCGGGGCATGGCCCAGATGTTTGGTGGCAGCCCGGACGCACCCCCCGAGCAATGGGGCGCGATCGCCAAGGCCTTTGGCGAAGACCGCGCTGCCATGCGTGTTGGCATGCCGCGCATGCCGCTGGGCGACGCTACGTCGGCCTACAAGGGCTACCTGCGCCGCCTGTCGCACATGGTGGACGACCAACCTTACCTGCTGGGCAGCGCGCCGTGTGCGGCCGACTACGCCGCCTACCACCCGTTGTGGTTCACCCGCACACAAACCTCATGCATGGCCGCCATCCTGGACGCCACCCCGTCGGTGCTGGCCTGGATGGACCGCATGGCCGCGATCGGCCACGGCACATGCACCACCATGACCTCGGCCGAAGCCATCGCCGTGTGTGCCACAACCCCCACGCCCGCCAACCTGCTGCACGGCCACAGCTTCCAGGACGACCACGGCATCCCGCTGGGCAGCCGGGTGGTCATCACGGCGGAAAGCTTCGGGCCGGAGGGGACTGAAGGCGAACTGGTGGCCGCCACCCGCACCCACTACACGCTGCGCCGCACCGACGAGCGCGCGGGCACGGTGCGGGTGCACTTTCCGCGCATTGGCTATGTGCTGAAGAAGGCGCAAGCCTAGAGCGCCAGGCGGCATGGTGCAATGACCACCGCCACCGGTTTTGCGCTGTTTGAAACACCGCTGGGCGATTGCGGCATCGCCTGGGGCGCCGACGCGCTGCGCGGCGTCCAGCTGCCTGAAGCAGACGCGGCCCACAGCCGCGCGCGCATGCAACGTCGCTTTCCCGGGGTGGCTGAACTGCCCCCGCCACCGTGGGTGGAACAGATTCAGGTGCGGGTGCAGGCCCTGCTGCAAGGCCAGGCCGACAGCCTGCTGGACGTGCCGCTGGACATGACCGGCGTGCCGCCGTTTCACCAGCGCGTGTACGCGGTGGCCCGGGCCATTGCG